>JABUTC010000021.1:4353-8973 GCA_021442505.1 Mogibacterium sp.
CAGACAGGTATCAAGGCTATCGACTCTATGATTCCTATCGGCAGAGGACAGAGAGAGCTTATCATCGGCGACAGACAGACAGGTAAGACTGCTATCGCTATTGATACAATCATCAATCAGAAGGGACAGGATGTAATCTGTATCTACGTTGCTATCGGACAGAAGGCTTCTACTGTTGCACAGATCAAGAAGACTCTCGAGGACAGCGGCGCTATGGATTACTCCATCATCGTAAGTGCTACAGCATCTGACTCGGCGCCACTTCAGTACATGGCACCGTACGCAGGATGCGCAATGGGTGAGCATTTTATGCACCAGGGCAAGCACGTACTCATCGTATACGATGACCTGTCAAAACACGCTGTGGCATACAGAGCTATGTCACTGCTGCTCAGAAGACCGCCGGGACGTGAGGCGTACCCTGGAGACGTTTTTTACCTGCACTCAAGACTTCTTGAGAGAGCAGCTAAGCTTTCGGATGCACTCGGTGCAGGATCGCTTACAGCTCTTCCTATCATTGAGACACAGGCAGGAGACGTTTCTGCGTACATCCCTACAAACGTAATTTCGATTACTGACGGTCAGATTTACCTTGAGTCTGAGCTCTTCTTCTCAGGACAGAGACCTGCTGTAAATGCCGGTATCTCCGTATCCAGAGTAGGAGGAAACGCACAGATCAAGGCTATGAAGCAGGTAGCGAGCAAGATCAAACTCGAGCTTGCTCAGTACAGAGAGCTCGCAAGCTTCTCCCAGTTCGGTTCGGATATCGATGCTGACACAAAGGCAAGACTTGAGAACGGTAAGATTCTCATGGAAGTACTTAAGCAGCCTCAGTATCAGCCGCTCAAGGTAGAAGATCAGATTATGATTATCTACGCTGCTATCAACAACTACCTCACAGAGATCGGTGTTGATAACGTTAAGGTTTTCGAGCCTTACTTCCTCGACTTTATGGCAACAAACCATTCAGAGGTTGGAAAGAGCATCGTTGCTGACGGTAAGATTACCGAGCAGACAGAGCAGGCTCTTAAGGCAGCTATCGAAGAGTGCAAAACTGTATTTATCCGCGACAAGAACGACGGACTAATTTAACCGGAAATCACATTATCGCATATAGAAAGGAGGTGTGAGTAATGGCAACTGAGTCCATACAGGACATCAAACGAAGGATTAAATCCGTAACCAGTACGGAGAGAATTACAAATTCAATGAAGCTGGTTTCGGCCGGCAAGCTGAGAAAGGCGAAAGCCATCTTCGAAGAGACCAACGAAAACTCACATTTCATCACAAATACAATAAGCGAACTGTTTAATTCCGGGGAAGACGTACCACAGGAATATCTTGAGGGCAACAGAGAGGTGAAGAACACCGCATACCTGATTATCACAAGTAGCAGGGGACTTTGCGGAGGCTTCAACACCAACGTAATCAAAGCCGCTGAGGCGCTTATGAAAGAGGAGGCAGAAAAGCCGGTTCTCGTAACGATAGGCTCTAAGTGCAGAGACTATTTCGAGAAAAGAGGCTATGAAATCTGCGCAGAGTACATGGAGGCTCCGGAGAGCATCACTTTCCTGGAGGCAAAGGCACTCGTAGAACCTCTGATTCAGATGTATAACGAGGAAAAGATTGACAAGGTCGTACTCGTTTCGACGGTATTCAAGAGCGCTATGGAGCAGAAGGTCACTTACGAGACTATTCTTCCTTTCAGGGTTGAAAAGTCGGAGGAACCGGCCATCGTAAACCAGGTGGATTACGAGCCTTCGGTAGAGGTTGTTTTCAACTACCTCATTCCTAAGTATGTTGAGATGAAAATATACTCAGCAGTTATTGAGTCAGCGACATGTGAGCATGCGGCAAGAAGAATGGCGATGGAGAATGCCACCGACAATGCCAACGAGATGTTAGGAAACCTCAACCTGACATACAACAGAGCAAGACAGACCGCAATCACGAACGAGATTATCGAAATTGTTGCCGGCTCTGAGGCACAGAACTAGGAGAAATAAACAGGGAGACAGAAATGAGTAAAGGAAAAATTCATCAGGTCATCGGACCTGTAATAGACATCAAGTTCAATGAAGACGAGATGCCCGAGCTGATGAATGCTGTCGAGATTGTTGTTGACGGAAGAAGAATTGTAACTGAGGTTGCTCAGCACATGGGCGACGACATCGCAAGATGCGTAGCTCTTTCATCGACAGACGGTCTCACAAGAGGCATGGAAGCAGTTGATACCGGAGCACCTATCACCATTCCTGTAGGTGACGAGGTTCTCGGAAGAATGTTCAACGTTCTTGGAGAGCCTATCGACGAGAAACCGGCGCCTGTAACAGAGATGACTTCGCCTATTCACAGACCTGCGCCTTCATTCGAGGAGCAGGACACATCGTCACAGATTTTCGAAACAGGAATCAAGGTTATCGACCTCATCGCGCCATACACAAGAGGTGGTAAGGTTGGACTCTTCGGAGGAGCCGGCGTAGGTAAGACGGTACTTATTCAGGAGCTCATCAGTAACATCGCAAGAGAGCACGGTGGTATCTCGGTTTTCGCCGGAGTTGGTGAGAGAACAAGAGAAGGTAACGACCTGTACTACGAGATGATCGAGTCAGGCGTAATCGAAAAGACAGCCATGGTATTCGGACAGATGAACGAGCCGCCTGGAGCTAGAATGAGAGTAGGTCTTACAGGACTCACAATGGCTGAGTACTTCAGAGACCAGAAGAACCAGGACGTACTTCTGTTCATCGACAACATCTTCAGATTTACACAGGCAGGTTCTGAGGTATCAGCTCTTCTCGGACGTGTACCTTCAGCCGTAGGATATCAGCCTACACTGTCAACTGAGATGGGTGCTCTTCAGGAGAGAATCACTTCGACAAAGAAGGGATCAATCACATCGGTACAGGCCGTATACGTACCTGCCGATGACCTGACAGACCCTGCTCCTGCTACAACATTCGCCCACCTGGACGCAACGACCGTACTTTCCAGAGCTATCACAGAGCTCGGAATCTACCCGGCCGTAGATCCGCTCGAGTCAACATCGAGAATCATGGATCCGCGTATCCTCGGTGAGGAGCACTACAACGTAGCAAGAGGAGTACAGGAGGTTCTGCAGAGATATAAGGAGCTGCAGGATATCATCGCTATCCTCGGTATGGACGAGCTCAGTGACGAGGACAAGGTTCTCGTAAACAGAGCAAGAAAGATCCAGAGATTCCTTTCACAGCCGTTCAGCGTAGCTTCACAGTTCACAGGCATGGAAGGAAAGTACGTTCCTATTAAGGATACAGTAAGAAGCTTCAAGGAAATCCTCGAGGGTAAGCACGACGACATCCCTGAGCAGATGTTCCTTTTCGCAGGCAGCATCGAGGATGTTGTTGAGAAGTACGAAGCAAGCAAGAAGGATGCATAGACATGGCAAACACTTTCAACTTAGACATAATCACACCATCCAAGAAGTTCTACAGCGGCGAAGTAGAGCACTTGATATGCAAGACACCGGCAGGATACGAAGGTTTCCTGGCAGGTCACTCATATACGTGCAAGCTGCTTGAAGAGGGAACTATACGTTTCAGAGAGGCAGGCTCCGGCGAAAACGACTGGAAGCTGGCTCAGTCTATCGGTGGTTTCATTGATGTCAAAGATGGCGTTATCGTCTATGCGGACGATATCCGCTGGGAATAGTTTGGACAGGCTTATAAAGCATTGTGATTAAAAGAGCTTCGGCTGATGCCGAAGCTCTTTTTTCGTCTTATGAATTCACATTTACATCAGCGGTGCAAGAACCCTGATGAATCCGGTCAGTATTCTTGACAGGAAGCGGCTGTCCAGATCTTCTGCTGTGATTTTCTTGCACTTTTCCAGAGTATCGAGGTAGTCGTCCTCGAGCGCCTTGTGGATTGAGGAATCCACGAAAATGCTGTTGTTCTCGAAGTGCAGGAACAGGCTTCGGTAGTCGAGATTGACTGTTCCGACCGTGCAGACATCATCGTCGTAGAGCGAGGCCTTCGCATGGACGAAGCCCGGCGTATATTCGTAGATTTTTACCCCTGCCTTGATCAGCTCGCGATAAAAACTCCTCGAAAGCCTGAAGACCGTTTTCTTGTCAGGGATGCCCGGCATAATGATGCGTACATCGACACCTCTTTTTGCCGCACGGACAAGCGCGTCGAGAAGACCGTCGCCGAGGATGAGGTACGGGGTGTAGAACCAGGCTCTTTCGCGGGCGTTTCCAAGCATCTCGATGTAAAAATTATTGGAGCATGGATCGTAATTTGCCGGCGAGTCGTAGTACGAAAGTACGTAGCCGTCGTTAGCCTCTGTCGTTTCAGGGACGAAATCGTAGACAGCGCCCGAGAGAGGATTCCACGAGATTGCGTTCCAGACCTGAACGAACATGTGCAGGTAGTTAGCGACTGCAGGACCTGTGATTTTGAAACCGATGTCTTTCCAGTGACCGAATCTCTCAACAGCATTTATGTATTCGTCAGCAAGATTGATACCTCCGGTGAAAGCCACCTTGCCGTCGATGATTACCATTTTGCGGTGAGTTCTGTTGTTCAGAGAACCGCGCAGGAAGGTGAGCCTGTTAAAAGCAACGTACTTGATGCCCGC
>JABUTC010000021.1:10441-17672 GCA_021442505.1 Mogibacterium sp.
AAATGCAAAAAAATAAAATAAGATACTTGCCTTTATTTCAGGAAGACCTGAATGAGGCGGTCGATTATATTAGCGAAAAATTGAATAATCCGGATGCTGCGCTAAGACTAATTGATAATGTTGAGGCGGCTGTTAACAAAAGGGCTTTTAGCCCTGAAAGCTATGCAAAGTATCATAGCAGGAAGGAAAGAAAATATCCCTATTATAGAATAATAGTAGGAAATTACAGCGTGTTCTATGTTGTTATAGATGGGGTTATGGAAGTAAGAAGACTAATCTACAATAAGCGAGATTTAAACAGACAGATATAGAACAGATAAAAAAAGAAGCGGCCATTAGGCTGCTTCTTGACGTTTGATTTTAAAAAGTTTTGCGAAAAGTGATTAGTGTTTACTGCTTGCGTATGGGTCGCGGATTCGTCTGTCGGCGAGGGAGATCAGGTCGGTGATGCTCTTCTGCTTGTCGACTTCGTTGTAGCCCATGCCGTAGCGATACTCGAAATTGTAGGTGCTTTCCGGGTCGGCGTTGTTGTTCTTGATGTCGAGCTGGAATTTTGCAAGGAAGGCTGCGAGAAGTTCTTTGTCGCAATCTTCGAGCAGCACCATGAATTTGTTACCGCCGTTTCTTGAGGCAAAGCCGATTCCTTCGGCAGCATTGCCGAGGATGGAGGCGAATTCCCTGATTGCCTTGTTGCCGCCGGCATGTCCGTGTTTTGTATTGATGTCTTTGATGTTCGCGATTTCAATCATTACGACACCAAAGTTCTGTGGAAGGTAATCCTGCTCGAGGTATCTTTCGATGATGGCATCGCTGCTCTGGCGGTTGGCGATTCCTGCGACAGGGTCGGAGTGAATCGAGAAGTCGAGCTCAATGTATTCCTTCTTGAACTTCGAAAAGAAAAAGAAGTCGAAAAGGATGAAGATGAACGACGCGCCGAGGGTTATCCAGAGCATGATGAAAAGCAGTCTTACTCCGTTATCCGATGCGATGGTTGGAGCAAGATCTGTTGCTTTAAAACGGAGAACATAAGCAACCAGCGCGGCAAGTGCCACGAATGCTACTGTCTGTACTGATTTGAGAATATCAAATTTGCGCATAATAAAACTCCGTTTTGAATTTATAAGTGTATATAGAATACCACAATTAAGGTGTTTTGATAATCAATTTTTTAAACATGAAAATACAAGATTCCTGAAATTTTTTTTACAAAAAATGTGAACCTACTGTATAATAAGGGTACACTTAATAGTGTAGAAGAGTAAAAGCATCAAAAAGCGTCAAAACGGCGACAAGGTAGCCGGAGGTTCTGCAAAATGACTATCAAAAATAGGCGAATGATGCGAATAATCGCAACACTGCTGATGGCAGTGCTTTTGCTTGCCATAGGCACGGTGTGTGCTTTTGGCGAGGACGGAGAATTCAGCTACGTTGAAGGTGATGTCGCATATACGCTGGAAGTAATTGAAGAAGAGGACGGAGGCACCGAGGTGAGGGCTTACGATCTCGAGGAAGGCGAAACGGTTCCAATCGAGGTCATCGAAGACTCGGCTGTTCCTCTGGCAAATATGAATCTGGACGGAAAGAGACAGCCAAATCACATTCTGCTGGCAATCATTGCGTTCATATGCATTGTTCTTGCAATTGCTTTAGTGAGAGACATAAACCAGACAAAGCGCAGAATAGCCGAACTTGAGGATATCCTGAATGAAGAGGGCCTTAAGTATTGCAGAAACAGGTTTTACCTTCAGTAACACAAACTAATGAAAACGAGATGAGATTTCAATGAAGTCTCATCTTATTTTTCAATTACGACAAGGGTAACTTGTGTATTTGACGGGGGATGATGCTGATGAAGATTAAAAGTCCTAAAAATATCAGGGAAGAAAACTGCCTGCTGAACAAGTATCTTATGTGGTGCTGGACTGCTCTTATATGTTGTTTCCTGGGTGCTTACACTATTGAATTCGTCAATAGAGAAATCTCGCTCAGATACTACAGCGGTTTTTTGTTCTTGCTGCTGGTTCCATATATCGGCTGCCAGATTATGTACATGAGAAACAAGGGCAGCTACTGGCTTAGATATGCAATCTGTCTGGGATATATGATTCTGTACGGATTTGCACTGTTTACCGGTGCGACTACCAGCGTATATGCGTATATTCTGCCGATTATTTCGTTTCTTGTTTTATATCACGATGCAAAGCTTATGCTTCGTCTTGGTCTGATTGCAATAGCTCTGAATGTTATTGTCATCGCGAGGGACTTTTATTGGGGAATGGTTAATGAGGTCAACTTCTATGCATACGAAATTCAGATTGTGCTGATTGTATTCTGCTTCATCGGAGCTTTTGCGAGCAGTGCTCTCTATAACAGCATTTGCGCGAAGGGTGAGCAGAGACTGCAGACGATGCTCGAGATGCAGAAAGAGAAAACGATTCTTGAAGAGCGCAACAAGTATTTGCTTGCTGATGCGCTGACAGGCTTTGGAACGCGCAGAGCTTATGAAGAGTCGTTGCTCAAGTATAAAGAACAGATGCCTTGCCTGCTGAGTCTGGCAGTTCTCGATTTGAACAACCTTAAGGGAGTAAATGACAAATACGGTCATGCCGAGGGTGACGAACTGATTACCCGCGCTGCCGAATATATCAGAAGAACTTTCGGCAGTTCGGATTATGGCTTTTACCGAATTGGCGGTGACGAGTTCGTGGTAATAGGTCAATGCAGTAAAGAACGATTGGATTTATTGCTTAAAGAACTTGTCGGTGCAATTGAACTTGGTGAAACGGAAAACGAAATTAAGGTTTCACTGGCAACCGGAAGTGCATCAACACAGGAATACACTGATATGAGAGTGGATCTCGAGGAAGTGGTTGATGCTGCCGACAAGAGAATGTATATAAGCAAGCAGGAGTACTACAAGGATAAGAAAAATGACAGACGCGGCAATGCGTAAAATGAAGAGGCGTGCAGGTCAGACCTGTACGCCTCTTTTTTTAATCATGCTTTAATTGTGCCGGGCTCTACTTTATTACAACGCCTTCAAACTGTCCGAGGAATTGCCTGAGCATCCAGGCAACTGTTTCGCAGCCGCCCTCTGTATCCGACTCGATGTTGAGCGGAAGCACAGGATCGTGGAGCGACTTGCGGAGGAGGAACCAGCCGCGGGCTGTTTTATCGCCGCATGGAAGAGCGTAGTTAACTCGAACACCTTCGTAGTTTGGAGAAACCAGCTCGAGTTCGTCCTTCTCGGCAGCGAGTTTTTCGAGGGCTGCAAGAACCTCATCGCCCACTGCAGCGAAGTCTTCTGCACTTATCGAAAATCTGATTTCTGTAGATTCTACAGGGGAAGATAACTTTTCAATCAGCGAGTCGATGGTCTTTCCTGCCTTCTTAAGTTCGCCAGCAGCCTTGCAGATCAGAGCAGCAAGATAGGCTCCGTCGTCGAGGAAAGAGTTCTCTGAATATGCTGCGTGTCCTGAAGTTTCGATTGCAAGGAAGGCGTCCTCACCGGCAGCGCAGAGCTCCTGCGCCTTTTTAATTACGTTGCGGTAGCCCCTCTTGTAGCGGTAGTGCTTGAGACCAAGCTCTTTTTCCAGGAACTCGGTGAGCTCGTTCGATGTAATGCTGTCTGTGACAACCGTTCCGCCCGGGTGCTCCGAAGCCTTGAGCGCAGCGGCAAGCGCAACGATTTCATTTCGCGAAATCGGCTTGCCCGACGGCGAAACTGCCGCGCTTCTGTCAACGTCTGTGTCGAAAATTATTCCAAGATCCGCACCGGTCTCTACGACACGTGCGCAGATCGAAGCCATCGCTTCTTTGTTCTCAGGGTTTGGCTGGTGGTTAGGGAAATTGCCGTCCGGCTCGAGGAACTGGCTTCCCGAAACATCAGCGCCGAGCTTCTCAAGAACTCTCTCGGCGAAAAATCCACCCGCACCGTTTCCGGCGTCTACGACAATTTTCATATCGTCGAGCTTTCCGATGGTGCGCTTGAGCTCCATCTCGTAACGAGGCATGATGTATTCTTCCTCACACTCGTAGTACTCGCCGACGAAATTGATTTTGCCCGCCTTCACGAGAATCTGGCGAATGTCCTCGGAATCGAGACCGCCCTCAGCCGTGAAGAATTTGAAACCGTTTCTGTTATATGGAATGTGGCTGGCCGTAATCATGATGGCACCGTCGTACTCCCAGTAAGGCGATGCGGTTGCGAAAAACATCGCAGGGGTCGAAGCGAGACCTGCATCCGAAACCCTTGCGCCCATCATGCAGATTCCCTTCTTAAGCGCCTCAGACATCGTCTCCGAAGAAAGACGTGAATCGTGACCGATGCAGATGTTGAGGCAAACCTGGTTTTTGTTGATCTTGAGGGAAAGCCAGTGCACGAAAGCCTCTGCGATTCTGCTTGCCAGGTTCGCATCGAGATTGACATTTTCGCCGTCGACGCCTTCAAGAACTATTCCGCGTATATCGCTGCCGTTCTGCAGCTTCATAATATCTGACATAGGAGCCTCCTTTATTGTTTCAGTTTCATACATTATACTATTTTTATTGACTATGTTTCAGCAGAAAACTAAACTATTCATAGGACAAATCAATGTGGCGGACGGTATCGAGTCACGCTATAAAGGGGAGAGAAAATGGCAAAGGATAAGGAAAAAAAGAAAGGCAAGAAGGGCGCAGGAAGAACGGTGACAAACATCATACTGGTGTGTCTTATCGCGATAGCTCTTTTCAGCGCTTTTAATCTTTACAAAATAGCAAGCGGTTATCTTGAGAGCAGAAAAATATCGAAGGAAGCTACGAAGATAGCAGGCGCGGATGATTTTACGGGAGACATCGATTTTGCATCGCTTCAGGCTATGAATCCTGAGGTCTGCGGATGGATTTATCTGAAGGATACAATCATCAATTACCCTATCGTTCAGACCATCGACAACGAGACATACCTGACTAAGAGAGTTGACGGCACATGGGGCGGTGGCGGAACACTTTTCGCCGATTACAGAACACCTAGAGCGTTCCTCGATTTCAATACAATCGTGTACGGACACCACATGAAGGATGCCAGCATGTTCTCGCCGTTGCAGAAGTTCAGGGATGAGAGCTACGGAAAGTCGCACAGCCGCTTTGAGCTCATAATTCCTAGCGGAAAATATCACCTCGATGTTGTGGCGTACATGCAGATTCCGGGCGACCATGCTCTGTACAACTACTACGGAAACAGCGAGTACTACAAGAGCTACTACGTGGATATGATAAGGCAGAATGCGACTTATCTGACCGGCACAGAGTTCAGCACTGCGGACAGGCTCGTTATGCTGTCGACCTGCTCGTTTGAGTACGAGGATGCGCGTTACGTGGTTATAGGTAAGATGGTGCCTTGGACCGACGACGAGATTAATGCGATGAGCAGCAAAAAGAAGAAGTAAGAACACAAAGAATGCGTTGGAATTTGTGGTTTTGAGTGGTATAATAGATACTTGCTCGGGGTTTGCAAAATCGCAGGCCGGAGAAGAATAATTATCAGAGAAACGGGTTCTCGGTGATAACGAAAGGACAGAGATATGGAGCATAAAATGACAATTGCAGGACTTGAGAGAAGCCTGCCACTTTGCAAGGTAAGTGATGACCTCTATATTGCAGGTTTTATCCTGTTTAACGACGTTGAGATTACGGTTGCATGCGCAAGAGAACTGCTCGCAATTGCTCCGGAGTTTGATGTTATTGTTACTGCTGAGAGCAAGGGAATTCCTCTCGCATACGAGATGGCAAAGCAGGCAGGAAACATGCCTTACATCGTTGCGAGAAAGGGCGCAAAGATATATATGCAGGATGTCGTAACTGTTGAGGTTAAGTCAATCACAACAAGTCACGTTCAGACACTGTGCCTCGGCAAGGACGAGAGAGACCTCATCAACGGAAGCAGAGTTCTCATCGTTGACGACGTTATCAGCACAGGCGAGTCACTTGCCGCAATCGAGAGCCTTGTAAAAGAGGTTGGCGGAAACATCGTCGGCAAGATGGCTGTACTTGCAGAGGGAGAGTCGGCAGACAGAAAGGACATTACTTATCTTGAGTACCTGCCGCTTTTCAACGCAGACGGAACAATTGCCTAATCAATTGAACGATTGCATAATTGAGAAATAATACGGATCGGCCTACGGGCCGGTCCTTTGGTTAACAAGGGGAGAGACAGATGAGAAACGGCGGATCCGGGTCATTAAGATTCGATGGCAAGGAATATGAGGTTGTCGAGATTAACTCGATTAAGGAAATCATCGACAACACTATATATGAATGTGACGACAGAGTTGCCTACATGTACAAGGTCAGTCACAAGGAGCCTTTCCGTGAGCTGAAATACGGGGATTTCAAGGAACTTATGGATGCGCTCGGAACCAGACTCATCCATATGGGACTAAAAGGATCGAAGATAGCGATAATCGGCGAAAACTCCTACAGATACGCGCTGACGTATTTCACGACGGTCTGCGGTGTCGGAGTAATCGTGCCTATCGACAGGCACCTCATGCAGGACGAGGTCAAGAACCTGCTTATAAGGGCGGATGTCGAGATGATTTTTGCAGACCCGGCACAGCTTCCGAAGCTGAGACCGCTGCTCGACGAAGTGGAGACTCTGAAGAACATCGTACTGATGCAGGAAGAGGCTTTTAACGGGGACGAGGACGAGAGAGTGCTCTCGCAGGACGACCTCATCGACGAGGGAAGAGAACTGCTGGTGGAGCAGGACGGATCGTACACTGACGCATATGTGGATCCTGAATCGCTGGCGACTATACTTTTTACCAGCGGAACAACGGGACTTGCGAAGGGCGTAATGCTGTCGCATAAGAATTTTGCGAAAAACGTGGAGAATATGTCGAAGTTCTTCCACGCACCGAAGAACACGAGGGCGCTCAGCATACTGCCTATGCACCACTCGTACGAGATGACATGTTCGATTATGACATGCTTTTACCAGGGGAAGACGATTGTTTTCTGCGAGGGACTGAAGTACCTGCAGAGCAATTTCCAGGAGGCGAAATGCAATGTTATGCTCGGCGTGCCGCTGATTTTCGAGAATATTCACAGGAAGATTTTCAAGATGGCGGAGAAGAGCGGCGAGGCGGAAAACCTGCAGAAGGGTCTCGAATTTGCAAGAAAGTGGAACATTAAAGAATCGAAGTTCCTGACAAGGAAGCTTTTCAAATCGATTCAGGACATGGAGGCA
>JABUTC010000021.1:17680-18685 GCA_021442505.1 Mogibacterium sp.
ACTGCCTCATTGCAGGCGGAGCAGCGATTGACCCGCAGGTGCTCGTTGACTTCAAGACAATGGGACTTCCGATTATTCAGGGATACGGAATGACGGAGTGTGCGCCTATCATCGCACTCAATCCTGACAGATTCAGCACGGATGCTGCGGCAGGACTTCCGCTTCCGGGAACCGAGATTAAGATTATCGATAAGGACGAGAACGGAATCGGCGAGGTAGTTTGCCGGAGCGATTCGGTAATGATGGGTTACTACAAGGATCCTAAGGCAACTGCAGAGGCCATCGACGAGGACGGCTGGCTGCACACAGGCGATTACGGCTTCATCGACGGCGACGGCTGGCTGTATATCACAGGACGCAAGAAGAACGTAATCGTAACAAAGGGCGGCAAGAATATTTTCCCTGAGGAGATAGAACTGTACCTGCTTATGGACGAGGCGATTTCTGAGGTAATCGTTTACGGAAGAGAGGACCTTGCGGACGATGTGGTCTGCACGGCGCTGATTGTGCCAAGCAAGGTCTACATGGAGGAAAACCAGCTCACGACCGACGAGGACATGTACGACAGAATCAAGCTTGCGGTCGAAAATGCCAACATCAAGGTGCCGGCATACAAGAGAGTCAGAAGAATCGAAATCAGAGATGAGGAATTCATCAAGACGACGACTTTGAAGATAAAGAGATTCGAGAAGGAAAACTACGAGTACAGACTGGACAGCGCTTCCTTCGAAGAGGGAAGGAGGTTCTGATGGACAGGTATCCATGCCTCGTGATAAATCATGAGGCTTTGAGATTCAACGCGGCCAAGATGAACTCCTGGTGTGAGGAAGCGGGCATTTTGTACTGCGGAGTCATCAAGGGAGCGAACGGATCCGCATCCCTTGCGGAGGACCTGGTGGCAGGTGGGGCAAAAATGCTTGGCTCATCCCGACTGTGTCAGCTTCGCAGAGTCAAGGAGGCGGGCATCAGTGTGCCGACCCTGCTCATAAGAGTTCCGATGATGAG
>JABUTC010000021.1:18915-21903 GCA_021442505.1 Mogibacterium sp.
CTGGGCTGCTACGGATCGGTAGTTCCGGACCGCAGAAATATGAAGCAGCTCGCAGAGCTTGCCGAGACGATTGAGGACCGCATAGGTCGCAAGCTGGAAATCGTTTCAGGCGGAGCCAGCTCGAGCCTTAAGCCGCTCATGGAAGGCGAGATGCCGAGCAAGATCAATATGCTGAGAATCGGTGCGGTTACTCTGGTAGGACCACTTGAAGACGTGCGAATCTACTACGACGTAACTGAAATCGACGAGCTGAGAGGGGATGCTTTTACCCTTAAGGCGCAGATTGTCGAGAAGAAGCTGAAGCCTACGCATCCGATCGGAACGCTGGGCGTGGACGCTTTTGGCAAGGCGAGGGTTTACGAGGACCGCGGCGAGAGGATGAGAGTTCTGCTCGCAGTTGGAAGACAGGACTACGGCGATATCGATGACATTGTGCCGCTTCTGGAAGGAGCGCAGGTAATCGGAGCGTCGGGAGACCATACAATAGTTGATATTGAGGATTGCACGGAAGAGCTCAAGGTGGGAGACGTTATGGAATTTCACCTGAAGTACAGCGCGATTATGCGTCTGACGGCGAGCGAGGATGTGAAGATTCTGAACATAGGATAGGAAGGAGCAAAAATGGCTGAATTTAATGAAATGACGAGGGAAGGTTACGAGGCCCTCAACGCGGAGCTGGAAGAACTTATAACCGTCACAAGAAAGCAGAATGCAGAGAGACTGAAGGAAGCTATTTCTCTGGGAGATATTTCCGAGAACGCTGAGTACGATGCTGCCAAGGATGCACAGGCTGAGACAGAGGAGAGAATTACCGAAATCGAGGGAATTCTGAGAACTGCAAAGGTTGTTGATGACCAGCCTGAGAGCGAGGACGATGCTGATGCGGCAGTTGTTCAGACAGGAAGAACTGTTGTAATCAAGGACATGGTTCTCAAAGAGACAATGGAGTACAAGATTGTAGGAAGCTCGGAGTCGGATCCTTTTAACGGCAAGCTTTCGAACGTTTCGCTCGTTGGACAGAACATCATCGGACACAAGGCCGGCGAGACTGTAACTTTCGAGCTCGAGGGCGGCGAAATGGCTAAGTACAAGATTCTTGAGGTTAGGAGATAATTATGTCAGAGAAGGAACTGAAGAATCAGACAGAGGCAGAGGCTAAGGCTGCAGAGGCTGAGGAGCCGGAAGTCAGCGAGGCTGAAATTACCGAGCAGCGCAGAATCAAGAGAGAGAAGCTGCAGGCTCTTCGCGAGATGGGAAGAGATCCTTTTGTAGAGGAGACTTTTGACGTAACTGCGCACAGCATGGATATCAAGGATAATTTTGACGCAATCGAGGAAGAGGAAGTTTCCGTTGCGGGCAGAATTATGGCCTTCCGCAGAATGGGAAAGGTTGCCTTTGTCGACATGCAGGACAAGCAGGGAAGAATACAGATTTTCGTAGCACGCGACAACATCGGTGCGGACGAATATCAGGTTTTCAAGACATATGACGTCGGCGACATCATCGGAGTAAACGGAGTTGTTTTCAAGACCAAGACCGGCGAGGTTTCGGTAAGAGCGATGACAGTTACTCTGCTTTGCAAGTCGCTGCAGGTTCTGCCTAACAAGTGGCACGGACTGAAGGACGTTGACCTGAGATACAGACAGCGTTACGTTGACCTCATCGTAAACGAGGACGTTCGCGACGTATTCAGAAAAAGAGCACAGATTATCAAGACTATGCGTCGAGTTCTCGAGGATGACTACGACCTTCTCGAGGTTGAGACACCTGTACTTGGAAACATTGCAGGTGGAGCTGCGGCGAGACCTTTCATGACTCACCACAACACGCTCGACATCGACCTGAGCCTGAGAATTTCGCTTGAGCTTCATCTGAAGAGACTCATCGTCGGCGGACTTGACGGCGTTTACGAAATCGGCAAGGTTTTCCGTAACGAGGGTATGGACAAAAACCACAGTCCTGAGTTCACATCGATGGAGGCTTACAAGGCTTACGTAAACCTCGAAACTATGATGGACCTCATGGAGCAGGTTACATACAAGTGCGCAATGGAGGTTAACGGCTCCCCAATCATCAAGTTCGGTGACAAGGAATTCGACGTTACACCACCTTGGAAAAAGATCGACATGACTCAGGCGGTTATCGACGTTACAGGCATCCCGTTCGACAAAATCGAGTCGGATGAGGAGGCTCTCGCAGCTGCCAAGAATTATGGCATGCACTTCGAGGACGAGTCCGAGTGGTCCCGTGGAAAACTCATCGCCGAGATGTTCGAGGACTACTGCGAGGATATCCCTGGATTCCTCGACGGACCATGCTTCGTATGCGGACACCCGCTCGAAATCTCACCTCTTGCTAAAAAGGACCCTAACGATCCAAGAATCACAAGAAGATTCGAGGCATACATCAACGGCTGGGAGGTTTCAAACGCATTCTCCGAGCTGAACGACCCGATCGACCAGTACGAGAGATTTGCCGAGCAGCAGAGACAGCTCGACTGCGGAATCGATGATGAGGCTCATCCAATGGACACCGACTTCGTAAATGCCCTTGAGGTAGGAATGCCACCAACAGGCGGAATCGGAATCGGCGTGGACAGACTGGTAATGCTGCTGACTGACAGTGCTACCATCCGCGATGTGCAGTTATTCCCGACTATGAAGCCGGAAGGGAAGGGCTCGTTGTAATTGCCCACAGCTTTGTTGACTGCAGGGGTTGCTTACGCAAATGGCTTTAATAAGATAAAATAGGTGAACTCGCCCGCTTGGGCGAGTTTTCATTATTTTGAGGACGGTGGACCGCCGGGTGCGGCGGTCTTCCGCTAAATTGTGGTGCCGTTGGCAGTTTGGGGCAGAAAAAAGGCGTGCCGTTGGCAGTTTGGGGTATGCGGAATCGTAACTTTTTAAAATTTCGTCGCGAATTGCGATTTTGATGTGGTTCAGCGACGAAAAATTGTAATCGCGGGCATAGAAGAGGGTAGTTTTCGTC
>JABUTC010000021.1:23208-27481 GCA_021442505.1 Mogibacterium sp.
CTGCCATATGGTGCAAAATAAGGGATTTTTCGTCGGTGAGGGGTGTGATTTAGAGAGATTGCGACGAAATCTCAAAAAGTTACAATTTGCCGACATGCTTCTGCTCAGCAGAAGAAATTAATAAGTAAGATTTCGTTATAAAGAGTGTAATATAGGAGGAAGATAATTATGAAGGTATTAATGGTTGTAGGTTCGCTGAGAAAAGAGTCGTTCAATCGCCAGCTGGCGCAGAAGGCGGCGGAGCTGTTAAAAGATAAGGCGGAGGTGTCGTTCCTCGAGTATGACGACGTGCCTTTTATGAATCAGGATATTGAGTCACCTGCGCCGGAGGCTGTGGCAAGAGTAAGGGCTGAGGTCGGAGCTGCGGACGGGCTGTGGTTCTTTTCGCCGGAGTACAATCACAGCTACACGGGCGTGCTGAAGAATCTGCTGGACTGGCTTTCGCGTCCGCTTGAGGCAGGCAACTATGCTTCGGGCACTGCCATTGCGGGCAAAAAAGCAGCTATAAGCGGAGCGGCAGGAAAGTCGGGAGCGGGTTTTTCCAGGGAGCGTCTTCGTGAACTGCTGGTTCAGATCAAGGTGGATGTGCTGCCTGAGGAGACCGGTGTTGTGCTGGGCGCTGAGTGCTGGCAGAGCAACGAGCTGGTGCTGACCGAAGAGGATGAGGCACAGCTTCAGAAGCAGGCGGAAGCGTTCCTGGCATTCGTTAAGTAAGGGGAGGCAATTATGAAAATAGTAATTATCAACGGAAGTGCCAGAAATGGCAACACCCTGGCGGCTATAAATGCTTTTATTGAGGGCGCCAAGGAGAATCATGAAATAGAAATGATACAGGCAGACAAGCTGAACATGGATTTCTGCAAGGGCTGCGGAGCCTGTGAATGCTACAAGGGCTGCATCGATGATGACGACACCAATCAGACAATTTATAAGATTGTGCTGGCAGACCTCGTGGTTTTCGCTTCGCCGGTTTACTGGTGGGGAATCTCCGCGCAGACAAAGCTCGTCATCGACAAGTGCTACTGCCGCGGTGCCCAGCTAAAAGGAAAGAAGGTCGGCGTTATTGTGCCGGGCGGTTCGCCGCTTGGAGCGAAGCAGTACGACATCATCAAGGACCAGTTCGACTGCATCGTGAAGTACCTCGGCTGGGACATGGTTTTCTACAAGCCTTTCTATGCAAATGGGGCAGATGAACTGCAGAACGACGCGAAGGCAATCGCCGAAATGGTGGAAATCGGAAAAAGCATTTAAATAATCAATGAAAGAAATTCAACTATATGTTGAATTTCTTTTGTATTACAACCACAACTTGTAGTACAATATTTAGTGGAATGTAATAAGCAAATTTAAATAGTATCGGTTCTTGGGATATAGCAGGAAATATCTAAGTTTTAAGGGGAAAAAAGACTATGAACAAGAGCATTGGCAAACGAGTAGTCGCTTGTACGCTTGCTGTCATGATGGTTTTACAGCCAATGTCATGGAGCTACGTGTACGCAGGCCAGATTGATGTACCCGAAAATGGGCTCACTCAGGCCAGCGACGAATTTTTTGTACCATTAATTAATGGCGAGAGTACAGAAAATGCAGCCAACCTGGAGGTGAGCTATCTTGAACCGCTCACGCTGACGCTGAGGGATTTTACCGAAGAGGACGGCTATGTAGAATCCATCGTATTTTACTGCCGCAGCGCAGAATCAGCGACCAGCGAATGGTTCGAGTTTTCGGGAGGCCCGTGTACGCTGGAGCCGGGACAATACATATTAACCTACTCGTATAACGATCCGGACGAGTATGCGGTTGATGGCCCGGACGCAGACTTTGGTTTCACAGTAACCAAGGCCACAGTTGCGGAGCCTTCGAATATTCACTGGAACGTAAGCGACCCTGCATGGACGGCACCTGTGACGACCACGGATGGCGTCGCTCTTCCTGCCGATGTAATCGATAAATATACATTAATCACCTATAAGAACGGGGTTGAGATGGACCGCTTTAACGCGTTCGACAACGGATATCCTAACTTTGCAAACCATCTTGCAAGCGCCAGATATCACGAGGGCGTTTACACGTTTAAAGTTGAGATCAGTGTCAAGAACGACAAAAAAGACCATTTCAACGCGACAAGCACATCGAGCGAGTCGCCGTCTTTCGCCGTGCCTCTATTAAAACTGAAGGCAGGAAAGGGAATCGAATCCGTTCAGCCAACAGAGAAGCTTCTGGTTCCGGGAGACGAGGACGGCGTTGTAATCAAGGCTACCGCAAAGTCAGGATACAGCTTCACAGGCTGGAGCGGAAGCGGAGCGCGTTTTGCCGACAGCACTGCAGCCGAGACCACAGTATATATAGATGAAGGATACACAGGCGGCACAACGCTCGAAATCACCGCGAGCGCCGGAGACGTAACCGGACCTGTTATCACAAACTTCAAAAGGGCCGGCCCTGGCAAGCTTTCCGCAAAGGCAGCTGACGCACAGGACGGCGTTGCGGCATATGCATTCAGCACAGAGACAGATTCAGGAAATGTTGACTGGACTGCAGTTTCCCCGGCAGTACAGGATGACACTTTCGAATACACACTCACTTCAGGCGGAACATACTATTTCTACGCCAAGGACGCTGCGGGAAATGTCAGCAGAAGTGAGGACACAATTCAGGTAACCGAAGTCAGATATCACGATTATTATACGGAAGCCGGCCCAAAGGCTTATTCCGACTTTATTATAGGAAGCACAGGAGTGGAAGTTGCCACACCGGAGCGTTCTGCATATATTTTCGAAGGCTGGTTCACAGANTTATTATACGGAAGCCGGCCCAAAGGCTTATTCTGACTTTATTATAGGAAGCACCGGCGTTGAAGTTGCTACACCGGAGCGTTCAGCATATATTTTCGAAGGCTGGTTCACAGATGCGGAACTCACAACGCCTGCAGCTGAGACCTACACTGCACACAGCTCGACCCCTTACGAGCTTTATGCAAAGTGGACAGCGGTTGTGCTGCCTGAAATTACAGTTGAGGGAGTTTCGCGCGCATACAACGGAAGCGAGACAAAACTCACCCCTGTTATGGCCGAAGTTGACGGTACGCTCTCATACTCATGGGAAAAAGACGGCGTGGAAGTCGGCACAGGCAGACAGTTTGCGGTGAAAAACGTCGCAGACTCCGGCGATTACACGCTGCTTGTGACACTGAAGGACAGCGAAGGAAATACCGTCAGCACCAAGACGGTAGAAAATATTTCTGTGTCAATCACACCTGCGGAACTCACCGTCAGGGCAGACAACAAGACTATTACATATAACTCACCTGCGCCTGAATTCACATTAACCATGACAGGCCTTCAGGGTGAGGACACAAAGGACGTAGTTACGGGTACCGTAAGCTGCGACTACGAAGTTGGAGACTCAGTGGGCAAGTACGACATCGTGCTCACTGATTTCAGTGCCGCAAACTACAGCATAACCACAGAGAACGGCAAACTCACCGTCAATGCGAAGGAAGCCGACCTCAAGGTGGAATTCAAGGACGGCACACCTTCATATACATATGAAAAAGACAAATCATTCGAGCCGGAGATTGTAGTGACCATGGGCGGAAACACCCTGTCACCTTCCGACTACGAAGTTGCATACACAAACAACAATAAGGCGGGAACAGCAACAGTCAGCGTAACAAGTGAATATTTCACCGAGAAGACACTGACCTTCGAAATAGCTAAGGCTGAGTTCAAGCCTGATGTTGTGATGTCCGGCTGGAAGTACGGCGAGACCAAGGTTAGCCCGGCGCTGTCAGAAGACCATCCGGAAGATGGAAGCGTTACCTGGTACTACGCAGAGAAGGACTCAAGCGACTTTGTAACGGAGTGTCCTGAGAATGCGGGAGATTACAAGGTCTATGCAGTTATCGGCGAGACAGACAACTACCTCGGATACGAAACGGAAAAGGAAGAATTTACCATCGAGAAGCGCAAGATTAAGCTTACGGCAAATTCCGCAAGTTTCGTTTACGATGGACTTTCGCATTCCGACAACGGATATGAGATAACAGGCGACGGCTTTGTACACGGTCAGAACTTCTACAGCATTACAGTAACAGGCAGCGTAACTGCGGTTACACCTGACGATCAGGAGCCGAACAACATCGTTACATACACACTTACTTCAAACACGCTCCCTGGAAACTACGACATCGAAACAGTTCCGGGAACACTGACGGTAACAAAGGACACACTGCCGACACCTTTTAACCCTCACTGGGATCCAGCAAAGCCGG
>JABUTC010000021.1:28128-30698 GCA_021442505.1 Mogibacterium sp.
GTCTTACAGACTATGTAATCAAGAAGGGCAATGAAACACCTGCAGAAGGAGACTGGCAGGATGTTCCTGCTTTACTTGGAGTAAATCGCAAGGAGTATACAGCAAGCCTGGACGTGACAGAGCCGGGACAGTACTACGCATTCTTCCGCGATGAGGCGGGCAATGTGACCGTCAGCCCGGAATGCTTTACTGTATATAAATATAATTTTGCCCCTGGAGCAGCTGATGTAACAGGAACGATGAATCCTGTTCTCAAGGAAGAGAGCCAGACCATCACACTTCCTTCGGAGACTTACGAGAGAACCGGATATTCCTTCAAGGACTGGCAGAGTACGGCCGGAATATTCGAGGACGGTGCGAAAATCAGCGCCAACCCGAAGAACGGCTTCGAGGATACCCTGACAGCACTGTGGGCAGGAAATCAGTATTCATATACCGTAAATTACTACCTCATGGACCTTGAGGGAGAATATCCTGCAGAGGCATACAAGACAAAGACCTTCTACGCAGCATATGGCGCGGAAGAAAGCTCCGACATGGATGCTCTGAGCCTGGATCTCACAGGTTTTACAAGGGACGATACAAAGAAAGAGGAGATTACGGTTATATCGAACGATCAGGAGCTGAACGTTTACTATTCGCGTAATCAGTACAAGCTGACCAGAACATACACAGAGCCGGGTGCCGATGAGGCTACGGTAGATGTAAAAAGCTTCTACTATGAGGCGGACCTTACCGATATCCTCAGCGATTCGCAAAAGCCGAAAATCGACGGCTATAAGTTCGTAGGATGGTTCTTCGGTGACGCAGGATCGCAGCCGACGACTATGCCGGCTATGGATGTTGCGGCATCAGGATATTTCACCAACGAAATCGTAAATTATCATATCAACTACTACCTGCAGGATCTGAAAGCGGACGGAACTGCAGCAAGCACTTATACAATCAACAAGAGTGCGGCCAAGACACTCACTGCTTCATATGGAGATGCCATCTCTATGGACAGCGATCTGGCGGAGCTTCCGGACGGATTCTCGTATGCGAGCGCCTTTGTGACAAACGAGGCTTATACAGATGACACAATAGCGCTTCCAGAGGGTGCGGCTGAAACAGTTTCGAGCACGGCCGCAGAGGGAAGAACGATTAATGTCTTCCTGACCAGAAACACATATACCGCAAAGCTCAACGTATGGCAGGGCAAGGTTAATAGCGGAAATCCGATTTACACATATTCTGTAAATCTGCTTTACGGCGCAGAATTCCCTGAGGATTTCGCCAACAAGAACAAGGATCAGTGGGTTGCCGGTGACAACTACCGCCTCGCTGATTATGTCGGCTGGTCCACAGAGAGCGAACCTGAAACCATGCCTGCCGGAGACGTAACGGTTACACGCCAGTACGTACTCAAGGTAACAGGAACATACAAGGTTAGGATTTATCTCGAAACCGTAGATGACGGGGTATATGAGAGCCCAAGAGAATTCACTTTCTACGAGAACGTGGGAAAGAACGTATCCGTCGGCGAAAATGAGTCCGATACCATCAAGATTTCCGACTTTGCGAGCGGTGTTCCATATCTTCAGTACTACGAGTTTGATGAAGAGAATGAGAACAATAAGCTTTCAGGTGCTGTAACGGATACCAATAGCGGAGAAGACGAGCTTGTTCTCAGCGTATATATGAACCGTAAGGTTATGACAAGCACCATCAGTTACTACGCGGACAACAAACTTATTGCAACGACAACAAAGTCTGCAAAATGGGGTCATACATACCATTACGATGCGTTGAGCCTATTCGATGTAAGCGAAGGCGGAGTATGGACGGAAGGCGAGACCAGAGGCGACCTGACATTCAAAGGCACAGTTGAGGGTCAGAATCCTGATGCCTACGATTTCAGAAATAACAACTATGTGGCTATTTACAGCGGCCACTACGTTATGAATGAAAAAGATAACTGGCCGTCCAAGGACTTCAATTCCGTAGCGTCTCTGAGTCAGAACCCTGAAATCATTATGGGTCAGTCAAGCAACACTGCAACCGTGCGCTACTCTCATGTTGACCCTGAAGAGATGTACTGCCTGAAGATAGGATACAACTCTTCCGCTTTAAGCCATGGCCAGAACTTATTTGTTCCGCTGACTTATGTGGATGAAGAAGCAGGACTGAACTTCACAGAGATTTATGCGGCAAACGAGGCATACTTCTTTGAAGATACAACTTATGTAAGCGATCCGGCTTTTTCGGATTATCCGGGACTTGGTAATTACAACCTTAATAACGGAAAACCAAACGAGACCACCGGACGTTACTTCTATGACAAGGACGGAGACCTGAAGGAAGGCTTCAGCCGTGTAACGATTAACGGCAAGACCTATTATCAGAACGGCAGTGCACTGTACATTCCGGTTACTGCGAACAATCTTTTCGTCGGCAAGTGGACAAGCTACGCCATACCGACAAACGAGGTCGGATACCAGGATGTAACAGACTTCCTCGAATCTTATAAGGCTGCATGGCCGAATGATCCTTATGCTCAGGGTGCATATGTCTACAGCAGAGGATGGGGA
>JABUTC010000021.1:31750-35125 GCA_021442505.1 Mogibacterium sp.
CCTGTACTACGTCAATGCAACGCTTGACGGCGGTGTTTACACCATCAAGCAGGAGGATCTTGCGGGCTCATATAAGGAGTTTACAGCTCTTCAGGGAAAAGAGATTGATGTAGCAGACGATGCGATATCAGTACCGCATTACAGTTTTGCATACGCAATCTACCAGTACGAAAACGACATTACAAGACTCGAGCCGGATGACAGCTACACGAACCGCTACGGCATGATTCTCGAGTACTACTATGATCTCGAGACCTTCGAGATTGAGGCTGAGTCTCTTGTGCTTGGCGGCACAGAAGGAACCCTGTCCATACTCGGTGAAGGCGAGTACTACTACGGCAAGGACGCTACGCTGAAGGCTTCAATGTCTGCAGGATACACCTTCGTAGGCTGGTACAGGACTTCGGATCTTCCTGCGGAACCGACTTATGACACGCTGCCTACAGACAAGTGCATCAGCACAGATCAGTCTATGTCTGTAAGAGTAACATCTGATGAGAGCTATACTGCGGTAATGCTGGCAAGCGATGTAGATAAGCCGACCATCACCATTTCCGGCGATAATTCATATCGCTACAACAGCCCGACAGACCATGTTCTTACGGCGGTTGCGGAGTTTGGCGAGGATGCGGATCCAGCAAGCTACGTTTCCGGATATCAGTGGTATCTGAACGGAGAGGCTATAAGTGGCGCTACAGGCGTAAACTACAAGCTCCCGTCAGACCTTGATGCAGGAGACTACGAGCTTTACTGCGAGGTTACTGCGCAGAGAAAAGACAATGGCGTAAGTGAGAAGGTTAAGTCCGGTATTTTTAAGCTCACAGTTGAAAAGGATCCTCTCAGCGGATACACGACAGCCGCAAACCATACGGCAGTGTACGATGCTAAGAACGACCACAAGATAACACTGGAGGTTAAGGCTCCGGAGAGCAATATTTACGAGATTTACTACAGCACCGAACAGGCACTCACGAAGGACAACTATACAGAAGGCGTTCAGACAATGCCTACCTTCAAGGATGTTAAAGTCGATGCAGACGGCAATGTTGAAAGCTACAAAGTTTACTACTATGTAAAGGCTACCAACGATAACTATGAGGACTGCTCAGGAAGCCGCACGGTAAAAATCACACCTGTACAGCTGACACTCTCGGCCGGAAGCAGCTCGTACTCCAAGGTGTACGATGGAAGTGCCACGGTTTCGGGAAGTGCAGGTCCTGATGGAGAGGGTACAGATTTATACAAGCTGACTCACTCTACCGGTGTATATACAATCAACGGACTGCTGGCTTCCGATACAGCAAAGGGATATATCATCTCCTGCGGTGCGGAATTCAACAGTTCTCACACAACGGATGCAACGGCTGTAACTCTGGCAGACATCGTGCTTGCTGACCAGGCAGGAAATATCCTTCACAACTATGCATTCGAAAAGAGCTACACGGTAATTCTTTCAGGATACATCGAGAGATGTCCGCTGGAGCTCGACTGGACAAACACAGAGTTTGATTTCAACGGAGAGACGCACAAGCCGACCGCAGCAATAAGCGGAGAGATTCCTTCATGTGATGACGGAAATCTCGAGGTTTCTGTAAGCGGAGAGCAGACCTATGTGGGCGAGTGGAATGCTGTAGCGCACCTGACTTCAAAGGATGCGGATACTCACGTTGACGACTATTCAATCACGAATCAGTCAAAGACCTTCAAGATTAAGCAGAAGGAAATAAGCTTCGCTATGGTTTCCGATACGGTAGGCTACGACGGAGCAAAGCATACGCTCTCACAGAGCACAATTACTTCGGGCGAGCTTGTTGACGGACACAGCTATACCCTGAGCGCGGACAGCAAATATATCCATAAGGGTAAATACAATATCGCACCTGCAAACGTGGTAATCACGGATGCAGCCGGTGCTGATGTTACAGAAAACTACAAGATTACCTGCGAGTCTACAGGAGAGCTTACAATCAACGCCAGAACTGTAACGGTAAGCAATATCAAGGCTGAAAACAAGGAGTACGACGGCACAACAGCTGCAGAACTTACACTTTCAGACATTGCTTTTGCCGGAATTATCGAGGGAGACACTCTGTCTCTCGACAGCGATAAGGTCAGCGGCACGTTTGACACAAAGGATGCAGGAGAAGGAAAGACCGTTAATATCAGCTATGCAGCAGGAGCACTCACAGGTGCTTCCGCATCAGACTATGTTCTCGATACGGATCAGAGCCAGCAGACTGCAACTGCGGATATTACAAAGGGTGAGATTCTTGTAAAAGCAACGGCTGTTGCGACGGTTTACGGCGAGATTCCGACATTCGGCGCAAGCTTCTCAGGCTTTATTACAGGCGAGGATGAGAGCGTTATCTCGGGCGAAGTGACATACGTTGTCGGCAGCAGCAGGAGCAGTGCGGCGGCTTACACAGGTAAGGAGCATAAGGGCACATATAACATCTATCCGGTAGTTACGGGACTTTCCGCAGATAACTATACTTTCAGCACGGAAGATGGCAATCTGATTATCGCACAGAGACCTGTAACTGTTGCGGCAGTAGACGGCGCCCTGATAAGCAAGACCTATGACGGTACGACCGACGTTAAGACTGCGCTCGTAAACGGAACTCACTACGAGTTTGCGGGAGTGGCAGGAGATGCGGCTTCGGGCATCACTAACGGCGATACAGTTACTTTGAGCTACACCGCAGCCTACGATGAGAAAGACCCGCTTGAGCGTACAATTACCGTAAACGGACTTTCTCTCGACAATGACGACTATAAGCTTGAGACGGAGTCGTTCACTATCGACGGAGAGATTACCCGTAAAACAATTAAAGTAACGGCAAACAAGAAGACCATCACCTACGGCGATGCTGCACCTACATATACCGTAAGCTACAGCGGCTTCGAGCACGGTGAAAATGAGAGCGTTCTTTCAGGAACACTCGCTTTTGCCTGCGATTACGACACTTCGGACCCAAGTAAACGCGGCGTAGGAAAATACACAATTACTCCTTCGGGACTTACATCTGATGACTATCAGATAGATTTCGTGGATAACGAGCTTGTTGTAAATCCTGCAAAGATTACATTAAGCACAAATACATCGGCGGATACACTGATTTACGGTTCGGCCGGAATTCCGACCTTCAGTTACACTCCTTCCGGATTCAAGTATGACGATGATGCGACTGTAATCAGCATTAAGGATGACACAGTAAATTACATCCACGGTCTCACGGAGACAGAGGTTGAGTACGATGGCAGCACACATATGGTTGTTACCTCCGTACCTGACGACTACAGCGTAACACTGGAGATGACGCGTGGCGGAGATCCTGTTTTCACAGCGACTAACTACAGCTTCGAGGCGGTTCC
>JABUTC010000021.1:35178-37957 GCA_021442505.1 Mogibacterium sp.
TTAACAGCCGTGTATACGATGGAACAACCAATGTATATGCAGATCAGATTGATTATTCGAATATAGTTACCGCGGGACTTCTGAAGGTGGACCGTGACTATTTCGATGCGCAGGGTGCATCAGAGATGATCACTCTGGTTAATCCTAAATACAACAGCAAAAATGTAGATGAGGCGACAACAGCGACGTTCACAATCAAGTACGGCAAGTATCTTGAGGACCGTTATCAGCCTCTGAATGACCAGATAAGCGCGAGTGCGGTAATCACAAAGCGTCCGCTCACGATTACAGCCAATAAGACTAATGTCGATTACGGTGAAACTTCGGCAATCTACACTGTAAGCTACGAGAAGGCAACATCCGGCTCGGGCAGAGGTTTAGTTTCCGGAGAGACTGCAGACAAGACAAATGTCACTATCACCTGCGGTTACACCCATGACTGGAACGTTGGACTCTACGATGATGCCATAGTCCTTTCGGATTTTACCGGAAGCAGCACGGCACGCCTTGCAAACTACGAACCAAGCTATGTTCCGGGAGACCTCGAGGTTATACAGAAGAAGCTCAACACACCTGCTCCTGTCTGGGATGACAGCAATCCTGGTGTGATTAAGTGGAATGCGGTTCCAAGCGTTTACAACGTAGACGTTGCAGGATACAGCGTTAAACTTATGAAGGACGGAGCTGCAGTTAGCGATGCAGGCGCAACGCAGTATGTGGAAACAGGAAACACATTAGAGGTAAATTACCTTTCGCTCATGCGTGCAAACGGTGCCGGAGCTTACACTGTTGAAGTAACGGCAATTGCATCGGAGGTAAACAATCCGGACAAGGAAAACGTTGAAGACAGTGATGCCGGAAAGAGTGCTCAGAAGTACGCTGCAAAGATGATTTTCAGCTTCGCGGGTGACACAATCACACAGAAAGGCAAGACTTCGGACATCACAATTCAGGATGAGGCAGAATATGTGGTTATTGCCGGTGAAAGCGGCATTGACCTCAAGGCAACCCTCGCAAATCCTACCGGTTATACAGTTCATGCCGTAGGCACAGAAGGATCGTTAAGTACTGTAACGATTGCTGACCCTACTGATACGGCAAGAAGCGGTGCAGACTTTGCAACTACAGTTGCACTTTCCAATAACCACAAATCGGCAGCGGATATCAACATCAAGCTCACTCTTGCGGCAAGACCGGCAACAGTCAGTGCGATTGTTAAGCCTGCCGCAAACGGAGAAGGAACTGTAACGAACGAAACTGTTTACGGATACAGCGCAAACACTGCACCTGTATTCAAGGTTACATGTACAGACACCGACGAAGTTGCTCCTCCAAGCTATACATATTCGTATGAATGGGAGCTTCGTACGCTGAGAACTGTAGAGAAATTCTCCGGAGACGAGTACAACAAGGATACATGGACTATGCCTCTTGGAAAGAAGGCAAATACAAATGCAAGCTACTATCTGGTACGCTGCATTGTAACAGCTACGAGATCCGACAACGGACAGTCTGTAACGCTGAGTCAGTCCTTCAACGAGTATGCATCGAAGTATGCTGAGGACAACACGCTGTATAACGTAATAGTTAACAAGGCGGATTTCACAGCAACAGTTACTATGGACGGCTGGACTTACGGAGAAACTCCGAAGAGCCCTGTTCTCCACTACGACGATGCTGTCAGCGACAATAAGGGAATTGAATCCGTTGAATACTGGTACGCAGCTAAGGACAGCGACGACTGGAGCAAGACCAAGCCTTCAGATGCAGGCGACTACAAGGTAAGGGCATACGTTCCTGCAAGCGGTGACTATAACGAGTACACGACAGCGAGCGTAAACTTCACCATAGAGAAGGCAAAGCTTGCAAAGCCTCAGAACCTCACGATGTCACACAGTGCTACAGCCGACTACGGTCTCATCAGCTGGGATCCTGTCAGCGGACCTAAGAGGGACGGCACAGGCACGGCAGTAGGCGTTAAGTATCAGGTAAAACTCTACAAGGACGGCGAGGCGACTCCGTTTAAGACCTACGATCCTATAAGTGGATGCTCCATGGACGTTACGGCAGATATGCAGCTTGGAGCTAAGTACAAGGTCGAACTCATAGCGGTGAGCCAGGATCAGGCAAACTGCATGGACAGCGATTCGGTATTCTCCGACGACCTTGCGGTTGGTGCTACGATTTCGGTTTCCGGAACAGGCAGCCTGAGTGGAGATACTTTTACCCAGAAGTATGACGGCACGACTATCACTCTGACCGCGGTGGCAAGCGGAACGGCAAGTGCATACCAGTGGTACGAGAACGGAGAACCGCTCTCCGGCGCTACAAGTTCGACATACACACTGAGCCACGTTTCCGAGAGCGGCAAGTATACCTGCGTTGTTACTATCGAGGGCGAGGATATACATACACCTGTTATGAACGTGGTTGTTACAAAGCGCAGCCTTAAGCTGACATCCGGATCGGACAGCAAGGTTTACGACGGCACAGCGCTCACAAAGCACGAGGTGACAGTGAGCGAAGACGGTTTTGTAGACGGAGAGGGAATGGACTACACCTTCACCGGAACAGCTACCAACGTAAGCGATACGAAGGATAACAATAATACTTTCACAGCAGCCTTTAAGTCCGGAACACAGGCAACTGACTACGAGACTCCTGTGATCGAGTACGGTACTCTCACAATCACGGCTAAGGAGATTACACTCAGTGAGACAGACTACTCGTACTCAGCAATTTCAGATTACGTCTATGACGCTACTGCACATACTCCGGA
>JABUTC010000021.1:39142-41754 GCA_021442505.1 Mogibacterium sp.
ATGTAAAGGCTACGAATCCGAACTATACGAATGCGGCGACGACAACAGCAAGCCTGACTATCAATCCGAAGAATGTGACGATTGATGTACAGAACGGAATGAAGTCGTTCGGACAGGTTGATCCGCCATTCACAGGTAACATCACGGGCCTTGTACCTGGTGAAACCCTCAAGAACGTTGTGTACAAGCGTACGAATACTGATGAAGCGGTTGGAAAGTATACGGGTGTTATTACCGCAACCTATGACAGCGATCCAAACTACTCAGTCAAAGTAAACAATGCAGACTTTGAAATTATCAAAGCAAGCTCGCTTGTTGTAAGCGGTACGGACTATAACGGAATCTATGACGGAAACAGCCACGGCAATCCTGTAACAGTAAGCAAGCCTGACGGTGCAACTGTATGGTACAGCACGGACGGAGGTACCACATGGACGAAGGATGTACCGCAGATTCGAGATGTCGGAAAGATTACAGTTACTGTTAAAGTTGACCACACCAGCTACGACACGGCTACATGCACCTACACGCTCGAGGTTACTCCTTGCAGCGTGCAGGTAAAAGCAAACGCTATCAGCAAGATTTACGGCAATGACGATCCAGAACTGACAGTGGAGAAAATCGGCCTTATCGGCACGGACGATGTTACATTTGACATAAGCCGTGTTGCCGGCGAAACTGTCGGAACCTACGACATTAAGGTAAGCGGCGCTGCGGACCAGGGCAACTACAAGGTAACGTTTGAGGGTGGAACTTTCACCGTAAACAAGCGCCAGGTAGTTCTTCGCTGGAGCGGTGACGAGTTCTTCTACGACGGCGAAGAAAAGGGTGTTACGGCCGAGGTCGTTAACAAGGTTGCAAAGCCGCAGCCACAGGGACAGCTGCTGATGGCAAGCGCTGATCCTTTGGATGATGTTTATGTAGACAGCTACAATAACAACATGGCTGTAAGTGTAGGAAACTATGTTGCAGAGGCACTTTCGATAAGCGGTGCTGATGCAGGCAACTATGAGCTTGCGAACGCTACACATCCTTGGAGAATCGTGAATAAGCCTGTAGTACCTGATTCAAAGCCTGGATACGGCGGAGATGATGAGATTGCTGCAGGAGATGACGAGCTCTATGAGACCGAAAAGAGTGGCAAAAACGGCAAGCTTCCTAGCGCCGGCGGAAAGACCTGCCTGTGGCATCTGATTATGCTGGCAGTCGACCTTGTATGGTTAATCGCTATGGTTATTGCCGGCAGACGTTCTAAGGAAGAGGACGAAGAGGAGAGAGAAGAGCAGCGCAAGAAGAGCGTACGCAGATATGCGGTTTCTGAGGCTGGAGTTTCAGTAATACTCATAATTCTCAGCATCCTCGGCTTCTGCAAGTGGGATATTCCGGTTGCACTTGCGAGCATCGTTGTAACAGCCGGTGCGGCAGTAATCAGCCACAAACACAAATTCAGCGAGAAATCAGAAGAGACAGAGGCATAACTGAGGCATAGACTGAGCCTGGGAGAAATGCTATGGAACAGAAAGACAACAGGGTTAAAATAGCATATTGCGAAGACAATGAGCTTCAGAGAGAAATGTTCGAAATGATGATTTCTCAGTATCTTGATGCACATCCGGAGGTAGAGATTTCGGTCTTTACCTCCGGCAAGGAGATTTTGTCGGAGGTGCGTTCGGGCAACAGCTTCCAGATTTACATTCTGGACATTATGATGCCGGACGTAAACGGAATGGAAGTGGCGTCCGCTCTTCGTATGATGAACGACAACGGACTCATCATTTTCCTGACTTCCTCCGTGGAATATGCTGTGCTTTCCTATGAGGTTAAGGCCTTCTATTATCTGACCAAGCCTCTTGACCCGGAGAAACTCATGAAGATTCTCGACAACGCACTCGAGGCAATCGGCAGGAACAAGTCGGAGTCCATAACGGTAAACACGCCGAATGGCATTTTCGACCTGAAGCTGAGTGACGTCCTTTACGCTGAGGTGGAGGACAGAGCGGCTGTTTTTTACCTGAAGGACGGACGCGAGTGCCGCTCGGTGAAACTGCGTGCTTCCTTCCGCGAGTTTGTACCGCAGATGTTTGACAGCCCGCTTTTCGCAGCGTGCGGAGTGAGCCGCCTGGTGAACCTGTCGTGCGTGGATGCCATCGACAGCGAGTCGCTTCTACTGAACAACGGACAGGTTGTGTACTTTCCGAAATCGGCTTATGCTGAGCTGATCCGGAAGTGGAAGGAACGCCGGAATTAACTTCGGGTTAATTCCGAAGTTCGCATAATTGAATATGTGGATGTGAAAAAATCACGCGGATTTGTGAAATATTCGAACTAATTATCACGCCTCCCTTACTGCATACTGTAGTCAGAAAGAAACAGTAATACAGGAAAGGAGGCGTTAGTCATGAAGAAGGCGATTTTCACAATCATCGTGGTAGCGTTCATCGTAGCAGCGGTCAGCCTGGCTTTTGAGACATCCTCCTTTGCTGACAACCACACCGACGTAAAAGGCGTGGCAGAGGAAATCAACGAGAGAGGAAATTTCGGAAGAATCGTTATCGAGGAGCTCGACATCAACGTAGCAGTTTTCTTCAGTGACGACGCTGACGAGTTCCAGG
>JABUTC010000022.1:0-7043 GCA_021442505.1 Mogibacterium sp.
TCATCTCAGGATAAGCAACGCCACCCATCATAGCGGTAGTAGCAGGCAGGGATCCGCAGATAGCGCCGAAGATAGCGCATACAGCCTGTACAGCTATAGCGAGACCGCCCTTCTTGTGGCCTACATACTTCTGTGCTGTGTCAAACAGACTTGTTCCAAGACCTGTCTGGCTGGCAATTTCTCCCATCAGTACGAACATAGGTACGATTCCCAATGTGTATGATGTGAATGTCGATACGAAGGCATCAGCCATCGTTTGAAATGCTGCAGTGGATGATCTGAGAACAGTCATTCCTGCTACGCCCACAGCCATCATCGAGAATGCGATAGGCAGTCCCGTGAGAAGCAGAAGGAAGAATATTACTATGCCAATAAGACCGATTGTTAATGCTGACATTTAATTTTCCTCCTTTCCTTTTGCTGGGGTCATAACCAGCTCTATGAACAGAATTACCAATGATATGATTACCATTACCATTCCGAAAATCAGAGCAATATATACTATGTATTGAGGTATTCCTAATACAGAGCTGACCTGTCCCGACATCTTTACCTTGCCGATCATTCCTCCAACAATTACAACGAAGAAAGCAAAAATTGCAATTCCTACTATACCGGTAATAATCTGCAGTACCTTTCTTGGCTTTGGAGGTAACGAATCTACTATGAGTTCTACAACTATATGACCTTTTTCAAAAGTTGTCTTACCAATAGCAATACATACAGCGAAAAGCATTCCATACTGTACCGCTTCTATCGCTCCTGTAATTGGCATCTGAAAAATTCTTCTAAGTACTACGTTTACAAACAGAAGAAGGCAAAGTAAGAAGACGATTATTCCACCGGCAAGTGCGAGCTTGTCGCACACTTTAGTGTAGAATTCTCTAACCTTTTCCATAAACTATCTCCTCTTATAAAATATGCTGCTGACAAAAGAATCTGTCAGCAGCATATCGATTCCAAAAACTAACTTACTTGTACTCTTTTACCTTCTTAAGAAGCCACTCAAGAGCCTCAGTTCCTGGCTTACCCTGCTTGTCAAGCTCTGCTGCATATGCCTTTGTTACTGTCAGGCACTTCTCGTTCCATCTTGCAGCTTCCTTCTCATCAAGAACAGTTACTTCCATGCCGAGTTCCTTCTGAACCTTAGCAGCCTGCTCATCGTTGAATGTGAGAGCCTTCTCTGTAGCCTTAGCAGCTGCCTCGTCTACAACCTTCTGAAGGTCTGCTGGAAGTGACTCGTATGTCTGCTTGCTCATTGCGATCATCTGCATTCCGTTGAAGCATGATGTTACAACTGCATAGTTAGCAACCTCGTTAATCTTGAATGCGTTGAACATATCGAATGTTCCGATTGTTCCGCTGATGTTGTTAAGACGAATTGCCTCGTATACCTCGCCGGCACCCATTGCTACAGGAGCAAATCCGAGAGCCTTGAATGCGTCGATTGAGCTTCCGCCTGTTCTAACCTGCATTCCGTTGATGTCCTCAAGCTTTGCAATCTTTGTTGTTGATGCGATAGGCATTGGACCTGTGCAGAATGAAATTACAGGGTGAATTGCTGAGAACTCATCAGCGCAGTACTCTGTGAGGTACTCGTTGAAGATCTTTCCAGCCATCTCTGCACTGGTGTATCCAAGACCCGACTGCTCCATCATGAAAGCAAGTGGGAATCTTCCAACATACTGTCCTGGGTTGTCCCATCCGATATCTACTGTTCCTGCCTCAAGAGCATCAAATACTGTTCCCTGTGCAGCCAGTGATCCGTTGTTATAAATTTCTACTTTGATTCTTCCATCCGACATTGACTCAAGTTCCTGGCAGAAGTACTGCTCAACTTCTGTAAAGAATGGAGTTGTCGAACCCTGCTGTGAATTGTATGTAAGTGTATAAACCTTACCGTCATCTGATTTCTTGCTTCCGCATGAAGTCAGTGTAAGTGCAAGGCATCCTACAAGACATACAGCAAGCACAAGAGCTAATTTCTTTTTCATCGCTTTCTCCTTTCAAAAAATGGTAATTAACGATGCAATAACCTATCTTAATTTTACCAATTTGTTTCGCCCCCCCATTTCTCTTTTGGTAATATTCTTATCGACTATTAACAATGTATCGGATTGTATTTCTATAGGCCGCTTTCTATTATCAGTCGGCGTATGCGCTTCGTAATAAGGCTGCGCGAATTATTGTTGTTTTCCTTATTCCAAACGGCAACGATCGTTGTGCTGAGCTCCTCGAGCGGATAGAACTCAAGATTAGGATTGCTCCTGATTTTAGGCGTGCTTGCGACAATTGCAACACCCTGCTTCAGCTCGGCGTTAGTAATAATAGAAGCAATGTTCGGAACTATCCGATAATTCTCCGGAGGTATTCCAAGACGAACCTTCTGGTTCTTGAGATACTTGTCGACACCCATAGATCCCTCACCGACAAAGTAGAAAGGTTGCGACCTGATCAGGTCTATATCCAATTCGCCGTCTTTCACAATCTCCAGGTCCTTGTGGTAAAGCAGGCCCATAGGCAGATCGCAGAGCTTGGTATATTTCAGTGTCGGATAACCCTGAGCTTCCTCGAGAAGAGTAATTCCGATATCTATGTTGTTGTTTCTGAGTTGCGAATTCATTTTCTGGTAAGGCGAGAACTCAACACTTATATCTATTTCCTTTTTTAATTTATCCAGCACATCGCAAAACGGCCTTTCGAAGTTTGATACAATTTCCGCACTTTCCAGAACAGAGATTTTCACACTGTCGGAAATATTCTTGCTGTAGTTCAAAGCCTCTCTCTTCGCAGTCTCAATCGTATTCTGCGCTTCCGAATAAGCCGCGTTCATTATCTCACCCTGTGTCGTCAGGCTGAGATGGTTGGATGAGCGCTCGAAAAGCTTAAATCCCAGATCGTCCTCCAGTGCGGCTATCTGCTTGCTGATTGTCGCCTGCGAAACATAGAGCTGTCGTGCTGTTTCAGAAAAGCTTTTGTACTGACATAAAGCCAGAAAGTATTCTATTCTTGTATAATTCATACCTTCCTCCTTTTGCACAGTGCCTTATCGGGTTCGATTATACTTTCAATCCGTATAAGAAACCTACCTTAATTAAAATTTTAATTTGCGCTTTCAATATCTCGTATTACAAAAAAGAATAGTTCTATTTGCTTTTAGCCTATCGTTGTGTTACACTTCACAACACAAGAATTTTGTTTGGAGGTTTGCATGACAGATTTACAATTTCGCTGCTTTCTAACGCTGGCAGAAGATTTAAGTTTTACCAAAGCTTCAAAGAAAATGGGTATCTCCCAGTCTACGCTCAGCAACCACGTTTCTACACTGGAGAAGAATCTGGGCGTTACATTGTTCATCAGGTCCAACAAGTCAGTCAGCCTTTCGCCTGAAGGGCAGATTCTCTACCCGGTATTTAAAAAAGCCTGCGTGGATATGGAAAAAGCCGTTCTGGCCGCTCACAGACTACACGAATCCCACGCTAATATTCTGCGTTTTGGCTTAATCAAGGACCTGAAGCCGGAGATTTTGGAAGAGATCAAAGGTCTGCTGGACGATTTCTGTGAGCAGAATCCGCAGATTTCTTTCCAGTTCTATTCGCTGGCCGAAAAAGAAATTGTTACGATGCTGAGAAATCACGAGCTGGATCTCGCATATACAATTGACGGCTCTCTTAAGATGCATCCTGAAATTATGTATGCGTATTTCAAGAGCAACACTATTGGAATTCTCTACTCCGCAGATAAGTTCGGTTCAGACAGGACAATTGATTACCTCAAGAACAAGACTCTGATAATTCCTGAAAGGGAGGTTAACCCTTCAGATGATTATTACGTGCAGGAATTTAAAGAAAGATATGGTGTTAATCCCAAGTCAATAACGGTTAACTCCACTGATGCAAAGTATTTCTACGTTTTCGCAGGTCAGGGTATCGGTTTCTCTGACACATCAACACGAAGAAGCAACGATGAGAATTATGGCATGTGCCTTCTGGAGGATTTTTTGTCCGGCTACGGCTTCGCTGCCTTGAGGAATATCCCGAACCCGATAGTTCACAGCTTCTTCGAATATGTAGAAAGCAAGGTTCAGAAATAGCAATTTATAAATTAAAAGAGGTGCGACAGCACCTCTTTTTTCGTATTTATTTCGCCTCGTAGTCCTTCCCGGCTGCTGCCAGCACGGTCATAAACATAAGTTTTATGTCCCCGAAGAAGCTGAAGTCCTTGATTGCTTTAAGGTTCCACTTCATCTTGTCCGGCAGTATTGTCTCCATATATACTGCATCGACATCTTCCGCATCATCAAGCAGGTTGTTTTCGTCCTTGTAGTAGATGCTCGCAAGGGAAGTAACGCCCGCAGGAAGAAGCAGTGTTGCCATCATTTCGTCGCTGTACTGGTCAACGTATTTTGGCACCTCGGGTCTTGTTCCGACAAGTGTCATATCGCCGCTCAGGATGTTGAAAAGCTGTGGCAGCTCGTCAATCTTGTACTTGCGGATGAAGCGGCCGACCTTCGTCACTCTTTTGTCGTTGCTGACTGTAACGAGGCTGCCTATCTTGTCGGCGTCGGTTACCATTCTTCTGAATTTGAAAATCTTAAATTCCTTGCCGTACTGTGTCACTCTCGTCTGTCTGTAGAAAACAGGTCCTTCGCTGTCGGCTTTAATCGCAACAGCTACACCCGCGAGAACCGGTGACAGCACAACCGTCATAGCCGCCGAAGCCATGAAGTCGAAAGTTCTTTTCGCACAAAGCTGCACCCTCTTGTCGCTGAGAGAGTCGTAGTAAGGGCGAACTTCTTCTTTTTGCATTTTTGCAGGGAGGTCTTCCCACTTTACAAGTTTCACTAGACAAGGCCCCTTTCTTCAAGCACCTCAATAAAGTTATCAATTACATACTGGTTCTGCTCCGCCGTCATGATGGAGAAAACCGGTATCGAAATCAGATTTGCGTACTGACCGTATGCGTTCGGATAATCGGCAATGTCGAAGCCGAGATTTTTGTAGGCTGTCAGCATTGGCAGCGGCTTGTAGTGCACGTTGCATGCGATTCCGCGCTCAGCCATATCGGCGATGACCTGATTTCTCTGCTCCTCGCTTGCTCCCGGAATTCTGATCAGGAACAGATGTCCTGTCGATTCCATCTCGTCAGTGTAGTGGTCCATGCAAATAACGCCGCGAGCTCTGAAAGCCTCTGTGTACTTCTCATTCAGCTCTTTTCGCCATGCAAGCAGTCCGTCGTAGCGCTCGAGCTGCGCAAGTCCGATAGCCGCATTGATGTTCGTCATATTGCACTTGTATGCAGGATACAGAATATCGTACTCCCAGGCACCGGCCTTGTTCTTGGAAAGAGCGTCCTTCGACTGGCCGTGGAGCGAGTACAGCTGAAGGTCCTTGTAAATCTCATCGTCGCTGATTCCCTCAATCGGCTTCCATGTGAGCGCACCGCCCTCTGCAGTCGTGAGATTTTTAACCGCGTGGAACGAGAACGAAGTGAAGTCCGCAATCTGTCCGGCACACTTGCCGTTCTTCTTTGAACCGAAAGAGTGAGCACCGTCAGCGATAACGGCAATTCTTCCGAGAGCCTTCTGCATGTCGCTCTTTGCGGCAAAAATTCCCCTGTATTTCTCCGCCAGCTCGTACAGCGCGTCGTAGTCAGCGATGATGCCGCCGAGGTCTACAGCGATGATTGCCTTGGTTTTCTCGTTAATCAGCGCCTCAACCTTTTCGATATCGAGCTCGAAGCTGTCCTTCGAAACGTCAGCAATTCTAAGTGTCGCACCAACGTGGCAGACAGGGCTCGCTGTTGCAGTGTAGGTGTATGCGGGCACGATAACCTCATCGCCCTCTCCGATTCCGAGAACTCTGAGCGCACCCTCAAGCGCAGCCGTTGCACTCGAAAGAGCAACAGCCTTGTTTACTCCGATATATTCGCAGATCTTCTGCTCGAATTCCTTTACGGCCGGACCTGTTGTAATCCAGCCCGACTTGAGCACATCCACAACCTTCTCAATCTCCAGTTCGCTGATGTCCGGAGGTGAAAAAGGAATATTCATCTTCTTCAGTTCTGACATAAGAACTCCTTTCTTAACTCTTTTCCCCATTAAGTACCGCTTTTATTTTCTGTGTTGCTATCTCAACCGTCTCCTCGTTCGGGTACATTACATACAGACTTGGTCCCGGATAAGAGTAGCACTCACTCGATGAGCCGTCATATCCCGTAACCTGATACTGCTGAATATCCCACGAAGCTCCGTCCGAAATCTGCATCTTGGCCAGTTTCTTCAAATCCGAAGCCTTCATGCTGGTGTTCATATTGTCGCCGAGCGCATCGAGAATCGAACTGTAATCCGAAATTATCGCCGGCGAAGTCAGCTTCTTGATAATTGCCTTCAGCACATCCTGCTGATTCTTGATTCTGTGGTTGTCGCCTTCCTCGTACGAACTGCGCTCTCTTGCAAACCTGAGAGCTGTCGGTCCGTCCATATGGTTCATGCCCTCTTTGATGTACTTGTCGATTCCGTCCTCATCCCGAAGTGTCATCTCAAGGTCGGAATATACGTCGACTCCGCCCACCGCATCGACGAGGTCCTTAACTGCGTTGAAATTCGCCTTTGCCGTGTAGTTCACGTCCACGTTGAAAAGTTTTTCCAGAGTCTTTCTCGTCTCTTCGATTCCGTAAGAGCCGGAGTGTGTCAGCTTGTCGTACGCCCCGAAACTTGCCAGTTCAACATAGTAATCACGCGGAATGCTCACCATCAGAATCTGCTTGGTCGTCGGGTTCACCGTAACCAGCATATTTACGTCCGAATTGGCCGCCTGGTCGACTCCGCCTTCCTGCGCATCGATGCCGTTAACGAGCACGGTGAAACCGTCCTTCGTCACGTCGACTTTTTTCGCCGCATCCTTGATGTCCTTCGTTATCACGTACTCCCAGATAAGCTTCGTCTTCTTCTTGAAATCGCTGTGGTTATCCGTGATTGATTTTACATTCGCCTTGTTGATAATGATGGCATCGACTTCCTTATTATATAGAGCCTCCACAAC
>JABUTC010000022.1:8172-13851 GCA_021442505.1 Mogibacterium sp.
AAAACCGCACTGTCCTTCAGGGCATTCTCAAAATCACCGGATACAACACCGGCTCCTCCAAGGATGTACACTGTTCCGTTATCGGCAAGCTTGTTCTCAATATATATCTGAACATTCTTTTCGTAAGCCTTGCTTACAGTCAGAATCGGTGCTGATTTCTTCTTTGCGAGAAAACCGCCTGAAAGGGCATCCGGATAATTGTTTCCGTCAGCAACGATTATCGCCTCGAACTTTGAGACTCCTAGGCTGGTTTTTAACGCATTTGCGACCAACTGAGATGTTGCATATCTGTTGCTTCCCGGATATCTGAGTCTGTTTGCAGTCCCGAAAAGCCTGTCCGCCTGAACATCGGTCGATTTCTTAATCTCAAAATACGCATCGAAAGTGCCGCTGTAGCTTCCAATACCTGTAACAGTCACCTTTGCGTTTCCCGGATTTATGTTAGCCGTGTATGCCACAGTGAAATCTGTATCTTTAACAAGCCCGTTGATTGTAACCACCGGTTCCTTCGCGGTACCGTCACCAATACAGCTGTAGTATTCCAGAATGCCACTCTCCTGATGAGAGCATATATACGCGATGTCGTGTGCATCGTCAGCGGCTACAGTGCCTATCCCGCAAAAAGGCATAGCTGCCAGCAACAATGCGGCAGATAACAATACTGCCGAAAACCTTTTCATTCCTTTTTCTTCCTTCTTATGTCTTTTTTTACTTACTAATTATTGTTCTTGCTGCACTTTCTGTGATAAGTGTAGGACCTCCGATAACGAACGCTCTGCTTAATCCCATTTCTCCTGCAGCTGCCTTTGCCTGGTCTGTAACATTTGATAATGCAAGAATAATCGGCGCATTCTTTGCTGCGGCAAGAGGTCCTGCTGAAAGTCCGTCAGGGAAATTGTTTCCCCATACGATTGTAGCCTCTGTCTCTGTACCATCGGCAAACTGTTTTGCTACTGCAGCAGATGTTGAATATCTGTTAGCTCCGTAAATTCTTTCAACCTTATCCTCTCCAATTAATGCCTTGAGAGAACTCTCAACTGAAGTATTCACTGCTCCGGTTCCACCGATAATGTAAATCTTATCAATGCTGCTGAGATTATAGGTTATAAATTTGCTCTGTATTGAATTTAGGGAAGTTCCTACCAGCATAATCGGTCTTCCTGTCGAAGATGCAGAAATGCTGTCCGCATATCCGTTGGCACTGCAGACAAGAAGTTCGTTACTGCCCGGCTCTCCTGCAGTTTCATTCAAAACCTTCTGGTTCGTCTCTATACGATTAGCTCCGCCCAAACGTATAGTGTTTATTCCTGCTGACTTAATCTTGTTCTCAAAATTGGCTGAAACAGCTCCCGTTTGACCGAGGATAAAGACTTTTCCTCCTGTTGCAAGGTTGTTCTCAATATAAGTCTTTACTCGATCTTCAGTTGTCGAATCAACCAGAATCAGTGGCGCATTGTTTGTCTTTGCCAGATATCCGCCGGCAAGGGCATCCGGATAATCCAATCCGCTTGCTACAACGATATTGTCAAATTTGGCTACACCAAGCTCATACTTTAAAGCCTCTGCAATTCTTAGCGATGTCGAATATCTGTTGCTTCCGTAGCAATGCACAACATCTACTCCGTTGCTTGCCAGAAGATTTGAGTTGCTTTCAAGGTGCAAATATGTGCTTGTATCAAACAGTTCAGGATTTCCGTCGACTATTGCATATCCTCCAACAGCTGCGCCGGAATCATCGAGATAATAATCTCCGGCATCGGTACTGTACCAGCCTGTTCTTACAACACCATTCTCGTCAAAGAAATACTTTGCTCCGCTGATGGTCTTTGTGCCGTTTACAGCCGCTGCACAGGTGCTAGGGTCGAAATAGTACTTCTTTCCATCAACAGTGTAGAATCCTCTTGCGGCATGACAGTCTCCCGGAATGAAGTAGTATATCTTGCCGCCTATAGTTTGCAGACCGCTCATTTTCTTGCCGCTACCGTCGATATAGTATTTATAACCGTTTGCATCAACGAAAGTGTTTCTGGCACTCGTTGCAATACCCGAAATGCTTGTTAGATACCAGCAGACAGTTACTGAGCTTATTCCCTGCATTGATGTATCAGGATAAGGCTGTATGCCCTTTGCCTTTGAAAAATACTTTATGGTTCCATCAGCGTTATATGTTGCATCTACAGCATAAAACTGATTATCTCCAGTGCCGTAATATCCGGTCAGAAGCACTGCGTGTGTTCCATAAGAGTCTCTTCCCAGCACTACAACGCCTTCAGGATGAGCATCCAGCATGCTTCTGAGTTTTGCCGCCTTGCTTGAGGCAGATCCCGAAAGACTAAATGATGAACAGGTAACAGTTACTCCATCAGAAGTAAGTGCATAACTACCTTTAAGGTTGTTCCATCCATCCGAGCAGATTACCTTTTGTGCGCTCTTGTAATTGACACTTGTCCATGCATCAGAACCCCTCATAATCATGGCTCTTCTTATCATCCAGATATTGGCTGATAAATTGCAGAATCCGCTACTGTAACCGGTCATAAAATAGACATTCTTATCAGATAAGCTTGTTGTTGCTTCTGCTCTGTTTGCTGATGTAGGGAAACATACAACAAGCATTGCAAGCATAATAATCACAATTAACGATTTAGTTCTTTTAAGCATAAATACTATTCTTCTCCTATAGTTTATTTCCTTTTTCTTTTGTCCCCGTCCTTAGTTTTTATCTAATAACTACGCGCATTCCCTTTCTTGCATAAGCGTAAAGGGTTGCGGCATCGCCGATTCTCATATTCACACACCCATGAGAGCCATCAACTAAGTATCTGCCTTGGTAGTATTCCCAACTTCCTCTCCAGCTTGCATCATGGAAGCCAAACTCCGACCCCTTGAAAGCAACCCAATAATCAACATTCACATCCCAGTCGTCCCCTTTCAGGCGTACATTTGTAGACTTGCCTAAAACCTGGAAGTACTCTCCTTTAGGCGTTGGAGTTGATGGTTTTCCAGAAACAATCGGACAATTCAATATTTCTACTCCATTAACAATCAACCTGAGTCTCTGTAAATCATACGCTACGAAGATGAACGAGTCGGTTTCTCGAATACAAGAACTATTAATCCACCAATACTTTCCATCTGCCCATACTATTGTACTTCTCGCTAATGGTCCACCTGTCGTGACTCTGTAATAGTTGTCATTCCACCAGCGCCACCCTTCAGTCGTTATTATTTGACCTTCATTATTTGCGAAATAATACTTACCATTTGGATGATAAAATACCCCAACCATATACTTGCCTTTTGTTGTGACATAGTAGGTCTTGTTGTTGGAAACGACAAATTTGTTGTTTTCCAGCTGTCCGGTTCTGTTCGCTACTCTGTTTCCTGCGCCGTCTCCCGCGTCTAGGATTTTCGCCTCGGTGTTAACCACACCATCATTGTCGGCATAATACGAAGCACCCTTCTTGTTGGTGAAAATTCCCTCCGCTATGCTGCAGTCTGCGTCCGCATAGTAGTACTCGCCCTCGATCAGAACGAGTTCGCTCTTCGCAAGCTTTCCGTCAGCCTTTGCGAAGTATTTCTTGCCGTTGAGTGTGAAAAGCACTCCGTACTGCTTTACGCTGTCTACGTAGTAATAGCTGTCATTGCCCTCAACTTTTATTTCACAGACCGGGCCTTGCTCCTCAGCTGTCTCTGCCGGCTCTTCAGCAGAACCTTCCTCTAATAATGATTCCGTTAACGGCTCAACGCCTTCTGCACTCTGCTCTTCAGCCAGAACAACAGAAGGACACAGGAAGAAAATCCCTGCGAACATCATTATCAGTAAAATGCAATATCTTCTAGTCATAGTATCCTTTCCGATTTTTTGTGATATTATATTTACAGTTTATTAACTGAATTATTAACGAGGTGCAGTATGCATAAAATCTGTCATATAACAACAGTTCATCCGCGTTACGACGGAAGAATCTTCCGCAAAGAGTGCGTTTCCCTTGCAAAGGAGCCTCTCTACGATGTGACTCTCATCGTCAACGATATGAATGAAGATGAGGTCCTGGATGGTGTAAACATCCTGTCGCTACGCCACAATGCCGGCGGTCGTATAAAGAGAATGCTTTTCTCTTCCCGCAAGGCCCTGGAAAAAGCTCTGTCGGTAAACGCGGAGGTCTACCATATCCACGACCCGGAACTTCTGCCGCTTGCTTTAAAGCTTAAGAAGAAAGGTTTCCGTGTTATTTTCGACAGCCACGAGTTTACCTATTACCAGATACCGCTTAAGTCATACATTCCGAAGCCGGTTCTCGGTCTTGTTGCAAAGGTCTACGGCAGCTATGAACGCCATGTTCTCAGTCGCATAGATGCTGTAATAGTACCTTGCACCTATGACGGCAGGAACTACTTCGAGTCCTTTGCGAAAAGAACTGTCTTCATCGACAATCTTCCGTATTTAATAGAGCCTTCCAAGGAAGACAATTCGAAAGATTTCTCTCTGTGCTACGTTGGGTCTCTGACAAGAGCAAGAGGCGCGGAAATAATGCTGGATGCCGCAGTTGCGACAAATACGAAGCTTGTTTTCGCCGGTGCTTTCGAAGAAGATTTATATAATCAGGTCCGGGCTCAGCTTGAGTCGGACGTTCTTTCGTATAAAGGCTTTGTCGGCAAGGATGAAGTTCAGGAGTTGCTGAGCAGTGCATCGGTCGGCCTGTCTCTACTTCAGAACACAGGTCAGTATGAGCACCTCGACAACCTGCCAACAAAGGTTTATGAATATTTCATGTTTGGTCTGCCGGTTATTCTCAGCAGAAGATCTTTTTCAGAGAAATTCGTTGAAGAAAATCCTGTTGCGATTCTTGTAGACCCAGGCAATCTCGATGAAATATGTTCTGCAATCAACGAGTTTAAGAACAACCCTAATCTCGTAGATGAGATGGGTGCCCGTGCTCGCAGGATTGCAGAGGACTCATATTGCTGGGAAAAGGAATCTCTTAAACTTCTTTCTCTTTACGCTGACTTACTGGAATCGTAAGCCAGAACATTGCTGCAACAACTTCGCTTATTGGCAGATACGAACCTGCAAGCATTCCTATTAATAAGTATGAATAACCGAAAGAAAGAGTTATCGCTTCCTTATAAGATAGCTCTTTCTTTTTAATTGCTCCTGCGATAATCACGATGCAGCGAATGGCCACAATTACAGCTACAAACAGAACCGCTATCAGGCCCACATATCCGGTTTTAAAGCCTATTGAAAGGAATGCGTTATGCGGATCGTTTGTTGTTTTAATCTTCTGACGACCCGGCACAGGGAACTCTTCTGTAGATGAGTGTCCTTTCAGGTTGAGTGCCTTAACCGCACTCTTCCAGATTGTGAACCTTCCTGCAGAAATATCAACATCTTCTACTGCATATTTTTCAAGTCTGGTTGTTGTTCCCGCTATTACCGTTATTGCGTTTGTTGCCTGCTTGTCAGTCAGGTACGAAATATCGGTAATTGTTATCTTTTCTGTTATATTCTTGCGCGTTACTTCAAGGAATACGGCTTCCCCTTTTGAGTTAATTTGCGACTGGATATAAAGCCTGCTCACAGAGGCGTGAATGATTGGCGTTACTGCGACGCAAACAACCATAGCCACTACAGCAATAAGTGCTATACCCTTTGACTTCTTCTTTTTTTTTTTT
>JABUTC010000022.1:13947-21661 GCA_021442505.1 Mogibacterium sp.
TATAATCAAAGGAGGATAACAATACATTCGTTCTGAATATTTCACCAGACGAAACATGCGAGTTCTTCGTTGACGGTGAAAGAATATCTAAAATAAAAGATTGGTGCAACGACCCATGATACAAGCATCAGGAGAACAAAGCCTATAACGCTTGCGATTCCAAAGACTTTCATAAAGCGTTCGAAGTTTTCTTTTCCCGACAGTACGAAAATTCCAAAAGGCATCAGGAACATAAAGCATATTCCTTCCATTGCCCTTGATCTGTCGGAGAAAACTATCGCAGATACGAAGAACACAAGTCCCAAAAGAAAGACTGCGAAGACTCCTATATCTTTTAGTGTTTTCAGCTCTGTTTTTTTCTCGTAAACAAGCCAGATTGCAAGAAATATCAGGGCGAACATGTAGTATCCGCTTCTGCTTACCAGTCCCAGCGGTATTACCGACTCGATTGCGTAAAGCCCGATAATCATAAAAACAAGAAAGATATCGCAGATTCTATCTCCGATAATCTCTCTGATTTTTGCACTGCTTTTCCATATAAGCTCGTTAATTTTTTCTGCTATTGCCATTATCTTATCCTAATTACTTTTATTATATATTCCACAGATGGAAAACCGATGTTCTCGATGTCTCCTTGTAACCTCTGCTGTGGTAAAGGTTTATTGCAGGGATGTTGTTCATCTGAGTTCCGACACGAAGCTTTCTGTAACCTTCGAGCACTGCGAATCTCTCAACTGCATCAAGCATTCTTGTCGCAACACGTCTGCCTCTGAGATTTTCATTTACCTTCGCCAGTTCAATGGTAACTGCCTTATCCTCTTCGTTAACCGAGAAAAGAATGTACCCTCCAACAGTGTCCCCGCTAGGGTAATATGCAAAATATTTGTGCTCCGCCTTTAAAGAGTTCTTCAGCCACTCCTTGTAAACGCAGTAACCGTCTCTCTCAGAAAGTTTTTCGTCACGGACGAACTTCGAATATTTGAAGTCATCGCGCTCAACGCTCATCTGATCAACAGTCTCTTTATCGATTTCGGTCGCATTTTCAATAATGATTTCAGCATCCGCTTCATCTCTTGCGGACAGAGCTTTCTTCTCGAGTTGAACATTAACATCTACTAGAAAAGCTATTGTGTTTTCGCCAATCCATTTGTTTACGGTAGGCTCATTGTTGACGTTGTAGATTGATGTGAAATCATATTTCTGGAAATCCTCATCCTTCACATCGCTCAGTTCACTTACATCATCTACCAGAAGACGTCCGCACTTGACACCGAAGAATTCAGTATCCCAATCAAGTTGATAAAACATGTTTTTACCCCCAGTAACTGTTATTTTTCTAAATATGCTGCGATAGCTCCGGCTACCTCATCAACCTCAGCCTGTGTCAGGTAAGGGTGCATTGGCAGCGAANAACTTAGCAATTTCACAAGAATTTATCTATACCCTTTTCATAAAGCACCTATTTCAGTCTATATATTTTCTGCTATTGCTCTTACTACCTCATCAACCTCTTCCTGTGTCAGGTAAGGATGCATTGGCAGCGAAAGCACTGTGTCGCACAGCTTGATTGTTGTAGGGAAGTCCTCATCTGTCTGCTTGCAGTCGGCGAAAGCCTCCTGTCTGTGCATAGGCTTTGGATAGTAAACCATTGAAGGAATGCCCTTATCCTTAAGCTCTGACTGGAGTCCGTCTCTTGTTGCTCTGTCAGCTAGCTGAATTGTGTACTGTGCCCAGCTTGATACAAAGCCCTCAGGAATGTGTGGAAGAACAAGCTTGCCTGCCTCTGCAAGAGGAGCAAGAGCCTTGTCGTACATAGCTGCCGACTTGTTAACATCGTCAAGCTCATAGTCTGCAAAAGCCTTCAGCTTAACCTGCAGAATTGCAGCCTGTATTGTGTCGAGTCTCGAATTCATTCCGATTCTTACGTTGTCGTACTTCATAGCGCCCTTGCCGTGAACCTTGTACGACTCAAGAAGGTTTTTCACCTCTTCGCAGTCGGTGAAAATCGCTCCGCCGTCACCGTAGCATCCGAGCGGTTTTGCCGGGAAGAACGATGTTGTCGCAATGTCTCCGAAGCTGCATGCAACCTTTCCGTTGATTCTTCCACCGAAGCCCTGAGCTCCGTCCTCAAGAACGAGCATGTTGTACTTCTCAGCTACAGCCTTTACCTTCTCGAAGTTTGCAGGAAGTCCGAAGAGGTCTACCGCAACCACAACCTTAGGTGTGAGCTTGCCCTCTGCAAGAACCTTCTCGATTTCCTTCTCGAGTGACTTCGCGCACACGTTATATGTCTTCTCGCTTACATCAACAAATACCGGAGTTGCTCCTACTGAAGATGCGATTTCTCCCGATGAGAAGAAGGTAAAATCAGGTACGAATACAGCATCTCCCTCGCCGATGCCCCATGCCATCAGTGCGAGCTGAAGTGCGTCTGTTCCGTTTGCACAGCTTACGCAGTACTTAACTCCTACGTAATCAGCGAGCTGCTGCTCGAGTTCTTTTACCCAAGGTCCGCCGATGTACTGGCTGCTTGCCGCAACATCGATCATTGCCTTGTCCATATCTTCCTTGAGAACCTGGTACTGTTTCTTTAAATCTCTAAACTGCATGTCTGTCTCCTTTTAATCTTTGTCTCTATTTCCCGAAAGTTCCTGCCATATCTGTGCTTGCAAACTCTGTCAAAGGAAGCTTAACAGGCATTCCTGTCTGCATGCTCTTGTAGATTGAAAGAATCATCTCGAGCGCATTTCTTCCTGCAACTGCGTCTACATATGGCTTTCTGTCATTCTCAATTGCATCCATAACGTCTGCGAAAAGGCTTGTGTGTCCGTTTCCGTAAACGTTGCTTGTCTGCTCCTGCAGATTCTTGTTTGCGGCATCAGCCTCTGTCTCGTCTGCGAACTCCCAGACGTCGATGTTGTTTGTCGAAGTTCCGCCGATCTTTACAGTTCCGTTTTCGCCGAAGATGTAAAGTGTCTCCTCAAGGTTCTGCGGGAATACGTTGGTTGTTCCCTCGATTGTTCCGATTGCGCCGTTCTTGAACTTAACGATTGCAAGACCAACGTCCTCTGCCTCGAGGTAGTCGTGGAACTGCTGTCTTGTTGTTCCGTAGATTTCCTCAACCTCGTCGCCCATCATCCATCTCAGAAGGTCGATTCCGTGGATGCACTGGTTCATGAGGCAGCCGCCGTCCTCAGCCCATGTTCCTCTCCATGGAGCCTGGTCGTAGTAGCCCTTGCCTCTGTTCCATCTTACGTGGATTGACGCGTGTGAAATCTTTCCGAAGCGCTCACCCTCGATAGCTTTTCTGAGCTCCTGAATAGCCACATTGAATCTGTTCTGGTGGCAGGCCGAAACCTTTACGTTCTTCTCCTCTGCAAGCTCGATGATCTTGTTTGCATCGTCAATGCTCATAGCCATTGGCTTCTCGATGATGCAGTGAATTCCTCTCTCGATGCAGTAGAGTGCAATCTCTGCGTGAATTCCGCTCTCTGTTGCAATGCTGACGAGAGTCGGCTTCTCAGCCTCAACCATCTCCTTGTAGTCTGTGTATCTCTTGATTGAAGTGTCGCCTGCAAGCTCGTGCTTCTCGAGGAGCGCTTCCATTTTCTCAGGAAGTACGTCGCATACTGCAACGATCTCAAGCTTGTTGTTTACTGCCGCCTTCATGTGGTTTGTTGCAATTCTTCCACAGCCGATAAGTGCATATTTCATTTCTCTATCTCCTTTGCTCCCTACTTGTACTTCTTCATCTCTTCTATCATGGTCTCGTGAGGACGGGCAAAATTACCGCTTACCGCGCAGCCGTCCGGCACGCTCAGCGTTACCGCCGCGCCCATATTGACTCTTGCGTTATCTCCGATTGAAATACCGTTTCTTATCACAGAATTCGGTCCGATCCAAACGTTCTTTCCAATCTTTACTCTTCCCTGAATTCCTACGTTTGATACCACTTCCGTGTTCTCACCAATTTTAACTCCGTGAGCTATCTGCACCTGGCTGTTAATCTTGTCGTAGTCTCCGAGTATTGTGTTGTCCCAGGGATATATTGCCTTGTCTACAGTTGTGCTCTGCTGAATCTCGACATCGTGTCCGATGATTACTCCGCCGATGTGGGTAACTGTCCAGAGTCCTCCGTCCGAGTTCTTGATCTCGAAGCCGGTTCCTCCGATAACGCTTCCCGCACGGATAACCGTATTGTCGCCGATTACAACGTTCTCCTTGATGGAAACGAACTCCTCGATGACAACGTTTTCGCCGATGGTTACGTTCTTCTCTGCGATGCATGACATCTTGTGTATGCTTGCGCTTGGAGCAATCACAGTGTCGTACTGCGGTCTCATGTAGTCGTCGTTATTGCAGAGTGCGTTGTGCAGTTTGAAGTAAGCAATTCTCGGGTTGTCCACTATGCAGATTCCGTAAGCGTCGCTTATCGCTCCCTGCTCACTCAGCTCGTCGTACACAGCCTGTGTCGTGAGAATCATTGAGATTCCTTCTGAAAGTCCTGCAGCATACTTTGCCGCTGCGAGGAAAGTGCACACGCCCTTGCCGTCGTTGTAACCCGCGAGACCCAGCGAAAAGAATTCCTTTTCGCCGAAGCAGCTGCACTCTATTCCGATGGATGGCAGTTCCCTGGATAAATACATTAAAGCACCTCGATATTTTCTCTGTTTACTACAGCCTTCATTGCGTTCTTCGTGTCGAAGATTGCCTTTGCATTCTGCTGGATCATGTCGTAGTCAACATTGGTGTGAGCCGCTGTGATTACGATGAGATCGTATGAAGCGATGATTGCAGGATCAATCTTCTCGATTCCTGTGTAGGTCTTTCCGTGTGATCTGAATGATGGAATGTATGAGTCGTAGAATTCTGTCTCTGCGCCTCTTGACTTCAGAATCTCGATAACGTCGATAGCAGGGCTCTCTCTGTAGTCGTCGATGTCGTTCTTGTATGCAACGCCGACAACGAGAACCTTTGATCCGTTCAGTGCCTTCTTATGTCTGTTCAGAACCTCTGCAGCTCTGTCAACACAGTACTCAGGCATCTTGTCGTTAACCATCATCGAAGCCTCAATCATCGATGTGTGGAAGCCGTACTCTCTTGCCTTCCATGAGAGATAGTAAGGATCGAGCGGAATGCAGTGTCCGCCAAGGCCCGGACCCGGATAAAATGCCTGGAATCCGTAAGGCTTTGTCTTGGCTGCATCAACAACCTCCCAGTAGTCGATTCCCATCTTGTTGCAGAGAATAGCCATCTCGTTTGCAAGTCCGATGTTGATGTTTCTGTATGTGTTCTCGAGGATTTTTTCCATCTCTGCGATTGCAGGTGATGATACCTCGTAGATGTCGCTGTCGAGTACCGCTCTGTACATTGCGGCGATTACCTCTCTTGCGTCCTTGCCGATTGCTCCTACAACCTTCGGTGTGTTCTTTGTCTTGAACTGCTTGTTGCCCGGATCGATTCTCTCAGGTGAGAATCCGAGGTAGAAGTCCTCTCCGCACTTGAGACCTGATGTCTCGAGGATAGGCTTCATGAGTTCCTCTGTTGTTCCCGGATAAGTTGTCGACTCGAGGGTAACCATTGTTCCCTTTGTCATGTACTTTGCGATTGCCTCTGTCGATGACTTAACGTAGCTGATGTCAGGCTGCTGGTGATCGTCAAGAGGTGTAGGAACACAGATTGCAATGAAGTCTACATCACAAACCTCGCTGAAGTCTGCTGTTGCTCTCAGCATTCCGTTGGCAACTAGCTCCTGAAGGTCGTTATCTACAACATCGCCGATGTAGTTCTTTCCCTGATTGATGAGGTCAACCTTCTCCTGCTGCACGTCAAAACCTATGGTCTTGAATCCTGCCTTCGCTTTCTCTACTGCAAGAGGAAGTCCAACATATCCGAGGCCTACAACTCCGACTGTAATTTCCTTGTTCTCAATTTTCTTAAGTAATGTTTCCTTCATGCTCATCTTGTGTGAATCCTTTCTTGTTTATTTATCATTCATTATTGTTAAAAAGTCATTGGCGATTGATTCGTAAGTATACTTTTCCATTACCAGGGCTTTTCCCTTATCGCCTATTCTCTTTCTTTCTTTTTCATCTTTGCCGAGGATGTTTCTTACCGCATCCACTATTTCCTTCTTTTCTCCTGTCTTAACTACAATTCCGCAATCCGCCTCTTCTACAGGTGTATTATCGGCATTTACCGAAAGCACTATCGGTATGCCTGCCATCATTGCGTCGAAAATCTTATTCATGCAGATTCCGAATCTGTATAGTGGCGAGTTTGCTGCCGTAACCAGTGCGATGTCGTAAAGTTCCAGGAGGCTCGGTACGGCGGTCTTTGCTATCGGAGGAAGGAAGCTGACATTGTCGACTTTCTCGCTCCTTACTCTTTCCTGAATGCGGGCCTTCTCATCGCCGTCGCCTGTCAGAACAAAGGCTATGTCCTTTTCACCCTGCATTTCCTTTGCGACGTCGATTATCGTGTCTAAGGCATTCGACAATGCATGTCCTCCGAAGTACCCGACAACGAGTTTGCCGTCATTCCTTAGTCCCTCCAGAAGCTTTCTGTGCTCTTCCGGCAGGGGATCTTTGGTCTCCCACTCGCTTTCGACAATTCCGTTCTTAAGACAGTGGAATTTCCGGCTTTTCAATCCGTGTGTCACCATATATGGCTTGGCGTTGGACAGGAGCGAGACCAGCTCGTCACAGTTCTTGTATGCGTAATTCTCGCCGATCTGCATTGCGACAACGAACGGATTTGTCTTTGACATTCCTCCGATTTCGTACAGTGTCGCAGGCCACATGTCGTGAACCTCGTGAATGTGTTTCGCTTTTGCGATATTCGCGATTTTTCTAGCCGGATATGCATCCAGCGGATATGTCGAAGAAGATATCACGACGTCCGGTTTGAAATCGTTTGCTATCTTCTTTGAGCCGGTCATTAGTGCCGTGCAGAACTGTGCCATCGTTATGGCTCTTGACACTCCGTTTCCCTCGTAGGTGTTTGTTTTTATCCACTGATACTCAATGCCATCAATCTCCTGTATTTCGAAATTCTTGCTAACCACCGGGTTCTGTTTACGAAGATGGGAGTAATCAGCCGCGATGATTCTGACTTTGTGGCCTTTCTTCTGCCACTCCTTCGCCAGATAGTACGGTCTGAATTCCATACCCATGCTTACCGAACCGGCATAGTGATTGATGTATAGAATATTCATGCAGTAACCTCTTTAATCTTTAACTTAGTTTGATTCTATGTGTTCGACCGTTCTCTTCAGACCCTCTGTCAGTCCGAATCGCTCGGTCCATCCGATTTCTCTTAATCTCTCGCTCGAGAGTATTCCCAGTGTGAAAGGCGCACAGCCCGTGCTTCCCGCCGACTTAGGGATGTCGAAAACGAGTTTCAGCTCCCGCTCCGGGAAAGCCGCAACCATAGCCTCTGCAAGTTCCTTTATTGACACTGTCGACTCCTCGCTCGCTATGTTGTACACCATGTCCTCCGAGTCGAGCAGTATTCTGAACATTGCAGAAACCGCATCGCCGACATAGGTGTAGGTTCTGATTGCCGTGCCCTCGCTTTTTAGGACTATGTCTCTGTGGTTTACTACGTCACGGAGAAAATCCGCCTGCACCCTGCCGTCATCTATCGACATGCCCGGGCCGTAGGTGTGAGCGAGACGGGCGATTTTCGCATTCAGTCCGTACTGGTCTGCGAA
>JABUTC010000022.1:21728-23005 GCA_021442505.1 Mogibacterium sp.
AAACCGTAGGTTCCCTCGTCGAAATATGCCTGTCCGTCGTAAGGCTGTCCGTAGATTTCTCTCGATGAGATGAACAGGTAGCCCTCGGCATTGCTCTTGCGTGCTGCTTCGAGCGTGTAGTAGGTGCCGAGCGTGTTTGCCGCAATCGTGCCGACCGGATTGTCCTTCATAATCTTCGGACTTGCCGGACCCGCTGTGTGAATTACGTATTTGAACTTCACATCGCTTGCTACGGGCTCCTCGACGCTCTGCTCGATTACCTCGACCTCGTTCTGCAGGTCCTCAGGCAGTCTTGCGCGGTTTCTCACAAGCACATATATATCTATGTTCCAGCCGCTTGATCTTCGAAGTTCGACCAGCGTCCTTGTGATGTAGCTTCCGATCATGCCGGTCGCACCCGTCACGAGGACCTTGGCGTCCCTGAATTTTTCCCAGGAAAGGTCTTCCTTCAGGATCAGCTGCGCGTCTTCAGTAAGAATCTTGCTCATATCTATCCTCTATCTCCTGAGCCCTGTCTCGACGTCTTTTTCCGACAGTCCGAGCGCCTGGCTATTGCTCTGGTACTCTCTCATCGCTCTGAAGATGAAGAGGTCCTCCGGAGTGGTCACCTTGATGTTGCCGCGGTTTCCCTCGACGAGGTGAACTTCCTTGCCTGCCTGGAACATCATTGTGCAGGTGTCGATGATTCCCTTGTACTCAGGGTTGCTTGCGCGCACCTTTGCGTGCTCCTCCATGACTTCACCAAGGGTAAAAGTCTGCGGCGCCTGAACGGTGTATGTCTGGTCTCTGTCATACATGCCCGCAATCTGTCTTCCGTCACAGCTTGTGATTGGCGTCTCGAAAAACTTCGTGCAGGTTACCGCCGAGCCCAGCGCTTCCTTGGTCAGGATGTTTTTCTCTATCGTCATTGGCGTAATGCATGGACGAACTCCGTCGTGAATCAGAACCGTGTTGTCCGGGCCCTCTGCGTCGTAAGCCGCCTTGAGCGCCTGGTAAATCGAATCCTGTCCTGTGGTTCCTCCCGGCACTATCTTCGCAATCTTGGTAATCATATATTTCCTGCAGAGCTTCTCGAGTTTTCTGATGTAGTCCTCTTTGCAGGCTACATAAATCGCATCGATCATCGGATGCTCTTCGAAAATCTCAAGCGTGTGAATGATTATCGGCTTGCCGTCCACCTCGATGAACTGCTTCGGCAAGCCCGAGCCCATTCTCTGTCCGCTTCCCCCTGCGAAAATAATTGCTATGTTCTTCATGTCTTACTCCCCGGTTTCTAC
>JABUTC010000022.1:23716-25036 GCA_021442505.1 Mogibacterium sp.
GGAAAAGGACTTCCCTCTTTGCCGAAGCGGCTGTAGCCTACGGACTTGAAACCCTCACCCGAGTGCCAGACCTGAATCAGCTTTGTGTCCTTCGCCAGCTCGAAGAATCCGAAAATCGGCGCGTAGTCGTCTACGAAAATGATGTCGCTTGCCGCAACTTTGGTCGTCGCCTTAACCCAGCTCGGAATGTCTTTTGCCGACTGGTGCTTGCCGACCTTCTTGCGGAATGAATATTTGATTTTGTATTTGCTGTCGAGCCCACGCTTCTTTATCTCAGCATCGATGTACTTGAGGTTGCCCCAGAGATAATCGTGGGTCTCGCTCATGATGAGCACTCTTTTTCCGGTCTTCGGCAGGAGCGCGTGAACTGTGTGGTAGTATGCCGCGATTGACTTAATCGCGCCGGTCATCAGCACTCGTTTTGCCTTGTCTCTGGGGGAACGCACTTCCCTCACGTACCTTCTCTTCTTCCAGTTTTTATTTTCCTCGAGGAAGTAGCTGTCGATGTAAAGTTCCAGCCTCTCCTCGTCCGGTGTCTTCACTCCGAAAGTAATGGTGTATGCCATCTGGTCCTCAGCGTATCGGAACACGCGCGACTTGTCGTCGAGAGTGTAGGCAGCGTCCGGGGTGATTGTGAGGACCGCCTCTTTTGGGCCCTCCGGGCTTTGCGGGTCCGCTGGACTTGCGTACAGGCGCCAGCGGCCGTTCTCGAGAAACTCGCGGTCATGAACGCAAACGGTGTTCATGACTACCTCATAGCCGCCCTCCGTGCGCTCGGCATTGAGAGGGTATCTCTCACCGTCACTGTTGCCGATGAAAAAGTTTTTTTCGCCCTCGCAGGCGTCGCACGCAACGTCAAAATGCAGGAAAATTCTTTCCCACTTTATGCCTTTTATGACGATGTTTGTGCGAGTCTCTTTCATACATACTTCTCCATTACATAGTTATTGTCAATCTTACCACAGTTTTCTTGATTTTTCAATTATTTCGGGCTCGCAAGACGGGTCTTTCGGACTTGTCCGCAGGCGTTGAATGAAAGCCCGCTCGTTGGTATAATTGGGATAGTTTCGACAAACCACCGGAGGCATTAACGGAGGCACTGGAGGCACTAATGAAAGGATTAATCAGGGCCGGACTGCTCATCCCGAAGGGAATCTACGCAGTCATGAAAACCCTACCGCAGAAAAATCAGGTGACCATTCTCAGCCGTCAGAGCGACAGCCCGTCGCTCGATATTTGCATGCTCGCCGATAAGATCCGCGAAAAACACCCCGACTACGAAGTCGTTGTCCTCTGCAGGACTCTCGGCTCCGGCCTCGG
>JABUTC010000023.1:0-6892 GCA_021442505.1 Mogibacterium sp.
CGCGAAGAAAAAGGCCTGGCATATTCTATTTATTCAATGAACAGTTTTTACACAAATTGCGGATCCTTCATTATTGCGGCCGGTGTTGCAAAGGATAGAGTTGAAGAAGCTCTTGAGGCAATTAAGATTGAACTGGACAAATTAGCTAATGAGCCTGTAAATGAGCATGAATTTTCCAGTGCCAAGGAACAGCTCAAAGCGGCATATATTTTCTCAAAAGAAGCTGTAAAGTCCAGAATGACAGGTAACGCAAGAAACTATTTTGCCCTTGGTTACTGTCCGGATCAGGATGAGATACTAGGCATTCTTGATAAGATTTCGCAAAGTGATATTGAAGATGCCAAGCTTATCATTTCAGATTACAGCAAATACAGTTTTATAAACGTAACAGGGAAGATGGCATGATATTAAAGATTAAATCGTTAAGTGGAAAATATCCTGATTATGCAACAGAAGGTGCCTCTGGTATGGATATATGTGCCTTTACAGAGGAACCTATAGTGCTCAATCCTATGGAACGCAAACTGATTCCAACAGGACTTTTTCTTGAGATTCCTTCTGGATATGAAGGTCAGCTGAGGGCGAGGTCAGGATTGGCTATTAAGCACGGCATAGGTCTTGTGAACGGCATAGGAACAATCGATTCTGATTACAGAGGCGAACTTAAGGTTGCAATGATAAACTTCGGAAGTGAAGCTTTCACGATTAACGATGGAGACAGAATAGCGCAACTTGTAATCGCGGAGTACATTAAAGCTGAAATTTTAGCAAGTGATGAACTTAGCGATACTGAAAGAGGTGAAGGTGGTTTTGGCCACACGGGGGTGTAATGTTATTTAGAGAAGAATCTGAAAACAGAGAATATGAGATTCTGGATGTAAGAGCTGCGAAGTCTCGTGAAACCAGAGGAAGAACATACGAAGAAGAAAAGTGTGATTTTCGTACTGAATTTCAGAGAGACAGAGACAGAATTGTACATTCCAAGTCATTCAGACGACTTATGCATAAAACCCAGGTTTTTCTTTCTCCGGAAGGTGACCACTACAGAACAAGACTTACTCATACGCTCGAGGTAGCGCAGGTATCAAGAACAGTTGCCAGAATTCTCAGGTATAACGAAGACCTCACCGAGGCGATTGCATTCGGTCATGACCTTGGGCATACACCTTTTGGACATAACGGAGAGTCAGTTCTTGCAAAAATAAGACCGAATGGTTTCCTGCACAACGAGCAAAGCCTCAGAACGGTAGATAAACTTGAAGTGACTTCAAGGAGAAGAGGTCTTAATCTAACCGAAGAGGTAAGGGATGGAATACTGAACCATAGAGGTGATGTGAAACCACTTACTTATGAAGGGCAAATTGTTAAGATATGTGACAGAATAGCATATATTAATCACGATATAGATGATGCTATCAGAAGCAATATTATTTCAATGTCTGATCTGCCTAAATACGAGCTGGAAATTCTCGGGTCAACTCATTCCGACAGAATTAACAACCTGATTGTCGACCTTTGTAAGAACAGTGAAGGAAGAGATGAAGTTTGCCTGTCTCCGGATTTTCAAAAGGCATTATTGGATTTAAGAACTTTTATGTTCAGCAACGTATACAACAACAATGTAGTTCAGGCAGCTATCGAATTGAACAAGGTTGAGACTGTCATAAGTTCGCTCTATTCATACTATAACGATCATCCGGAAGAACTTCCTGAATTATATCTGGAGGTAGCCGGAGAGGACGGAGTTGAAGAGGCTGTAAAAGACTATATTTCCGGCATGACAGACAGATATGCCATTAAGTTATATTCTGATTTATTTGTACCAAAAGCCTGGCAGTAAGGGGGAATAATGGCTGTTGACAACAACTTCATTGATGAACTGAAGATGACGGTTAATATAGTCGATGTCATAGGCCGTGAAGTTTCCCTGAAGAAAGCGGGTTCTACTTACAAAGGGCTATGTCCTTTTCACTCGGAAAAAACTGCTTCTTTTAATGTAAACGAAGAGAAGCAGTTCTATAAATGCTTCGGGTGTCAGGCGTCTGGAGATGTTATATCATTCGTGCAGAACTACTATAAGATTCCTTTTATGGATTCTGTTGAGAAACTCTGCGAAGAATATGGAATAAGCATGCCTGAGAAAATCAGCAGTGGTCCTAAGATCGACTACGATAAGTTTTATGACATAAATGCAAAAGCTGCACGATTTTATTTCAACAACTTAACTTCAGGAAAGAACGCAGGATATACATATTTTAAAAACCGCGGTCTTAAAGATGAAATAATAAAAAAATTCGGCCTTGGGTTTGCACCGAATTCATGGACTTCCCTTTATGATTACCTTAAGAAGGAGGGTGTAAGTGATGAGGATATGCTTAAACTCGGACTGGTCATTAAAGGGAAAAAAGGCTTATATGACAAATTCAGAAACCGTGTAATGTTTCCTATTATTAACACACAGGGAAAAGTTATCGGTTTCGGTGGAAGAGTTTTGGATGATTCTAAGCCCAAGTATCTTAATTCCGATGAGAGCGATATTTTTCTTAAGAAAAATAACCTATACGGTCTCAATTTAAGCAGAAGTGCAATTAATTCCGACGACAGAATTATTATGGTAGAGGGATATATGGATGTGATATCGCTTTATCAGGCCGGTGTTGAGAATGTTGCAGCTTCGCTTGGAACAGCACTTACAGACAATCAGGCAAAACTGATTTCCAGATATACTAAGAATGTTGTTCTTTCTTATGACTCTGATAATGCAGGTATTTCTGCTGCTATCAGAGGAATCGATGTTATCCGCAAAGCCGGTGGTTATGTCAAGGTTGTAAGGATTGAGAACGCAAAAGATCCTGATGAGTTTGTAAAAAAATTCGGTAAAGATGCATTCTACAAATTATGCGATGATGCAATCTATGCAACAGATTTTAAACTTCAATTACTGAAAAAAGGCATTTCATTTAACAGTAATTACGATGTGCTCAACTACATTCGTAAATGCGTTCCTGTTCTCAAGGAATTAGGACCGGTGGAACAGGACTTATATATTAAAAAACTGGCAGATGAATTTAACATTTCAGAACATTCAATTGCCGGAGAACTAAGATCGGATAAAAGTTCGCAAGGTGTTAAGCCTGCGATACGTCCGACTGTTAACAGGGGTATGAAAGATGATTTTAGCCCCGGCAGATATGAAAGATATGAATTATCATTTCTGATTCTGTCCATGTTTAACACAAGATATCTTAAGCGTTTTGATGAAGATGCTGTTTCTTTTGATTCTGATTTAGGCAGAAAGATATGGATTATTGAGAAATCGTTTGATAACGGTATAGAAAATGGTCTGCACAGAATAGAGGCAAAAGACATCTACAGGCAGCTTGAGCCGGAGGATGAAGGTAAATTCAGACATTACGTTGATATAACGAGATTAGGTGCTGACGATGAGTATTTCTACAAGCAGTGTCTCAACGGGTACCGGGTTCAAAAGTACAAAGACAAGAGAATTCAGATTCAAAATGAGCTGTCTGTTGCTGAACAGATAGGCGATACGTCTCAGATGGATAAGTGCTTAAATGAACTAATGAATCTCAATAAGTTAATTTCAGAACTAACGGAGGGAAAGAATGTCTAAAGAAATGGACACAAACGACCTGATCATGAATGAAGACGGAGAAATGATGGATGCTGCCGCAAGAAACAAGAGACTTGCAGAGCTGATTGTTTCAGGTGTAAAAAAGAACGGCGGCAACGAAGTCTCTTATGATGAGGTTAACGAATTTCTCAGAGAAAGGGATTACAACTCAGACGATATTGATGAAATCTACGACGAAATAGAGAAGCAGGGTCTGGAAATTGTCAAGTTTAAGGTTGACGACAGACTGAGTTCTGATGATGAAATGGAAGTAGATATCTCTTTTGGTCTTGATTTTGAAGATCCCGACGATATTGATCTACTGGAAAGCGACGAGGACAACGACGAAGAAGACGAAAGAAACAGCGGAGTCATCATTAAACAAAGCGGTGAAATCGAAATCAGCGAGACCGGCAACAAGAACATACCTACCGATGACCCTGTCAGGATGTATTTTAAGGAAATTGGAAAAGTTCCTCTTCTTACTGCAGAGCAGGAGAGAGAGCTTGCGATACGTATAGAACAAGGTGATGAAGAGGCTAAGAAACAGCTTTGTGAATCAAACCTCAGACTTGTTGTCAGCATAGCCAGAAGATATCTTAACAGAGGACTTAGCTTCCTCGATCTTATTCAGGAAGGAAATCTCGGACTGATTAAGGCTGTTGAAAAATTCGACTATACAAAAGGATATAAATTCTCAACTTATGCAACATGGTGGATTAGACAGGCAATAACAAGATCGATTGCCGATCAGGCCAGAACTATCAGAATTCCGGTGCATATGGTTGAGACTATCAACAAGTTGATAAGAATTTCAAGACAGTTGCTTCAGGAGTATGGACGTGAGCCGACCTCTGAAGAAATTGCAAAAGAGATGGGTATTACAGTTGAGAAGGTAAGAGAGATTAAAAAGATTTCACAGGACCCTGTTTCACTGGAAACACCTATCGGAGAAGAGGAAGACAGTCATCTCGGAGATTTTATCCCGGATGAGGACATTCCTTCACCGGTTGATGCTGCAGCATATTCGATGCTTCAGAAGCAATTAAGAGAAGTACTTGACACTCTGTCAGAAAGAGAAAGAAAGGTTCTTATCTTAAGATTTGGTCTTGATGACGGCAGACCTAGAACTCTTGAAGAAGTTGGTAAGGAATTCAATGTAACAAGAGAAAGAATACGTCAGATTGAAGCAAAGGCTCTGAGAAAACTCAGACACCCTAGCAGAAGCAAAAAACTTAAGGATTACCTTGAGTAGGAGTTAAATGAGACTTAGTAAACGTATTTATGCGCTGTGCGATTCGGTGCAAAAAGGTGAAAGTGTTGCTGATGTCGGGACGGATCATGGATACGTCCCGATGCTTTTGCTAAAAAATGGCATTTCGCCGTTTGTAATAATGTCGGATATAAGCGAAGGTTCTTTATCTAAAGCCATTCACACTTTTGATGAAGCAGGACTTCGGATAGATAAAAGTTCATTTCGTTTAGGCGATGGTTTAAACACAATAGGGCCTGGTGAAGTTGATGATGTAATAATTGCGGGTTTAGGTGGGCTTACCATAAGTGAAATTCTCGATAATGACATTTCACAAAGCAAGTCTTTTAAAAAAATCATTATGCAGCCACGCAAGCATTCAGGGAATTTAAGATATTACCTGTATACAAAAGGATTTAATATAGTATCAGAGGTTCTTGTACCTGAAGGCAAATTTATCTGTGAGATTATTACAGCTGTTCCGACTGGCGATAACTCAAGAACAACAGATATTCCGGAAGAGGATATCAGATGGAAATACCCTGATGCGTTTATTGAATGCAATACCGATTATCTGCAAAAGAGGTTGGACTGGAAGTTTTCCAGTATTGACGAGGAAATTAAAAATCTTAAAAAAAGCAATGCTGACAATACCGAGTTAATCAATCGTTTGCGCACTGATAGAAACTATCTTGAAAACCTTCTTCAAAAGAACATTAATTATCATAATAGAATCATAGAAGTATAATGGGTTGGAGGTCATTAATGAAAAAGTTAAATTTCATTCAAATAACAGCTTTGTATGTTGGCATAATTATGGGCGCCGGCTTTGCGTCCGGTAGAGAGTGCTGGCAGTATTTTGGCGTATTTGGACAGGATGGCTTTAACGGAATTTACGCTGTTGTAATCTTTTTCATTATCATCTCCTGCATGCTCGCATATATTGCAATAAGCAAAGGGACCAATGACCTGGGAGAACTTATTTCTCCGGTAAACAACCCAACAATAAACAATATCATCGGTATTGTTATGGCAGCAATTTACTACAGTATGATTATTGCTATGTCTGCTGCCGGAGGGTCTTTGCTGAATCAGCAATTCGGCATGCACAAGGCAGTCGGTGGAATAATTATTGTTATTCTTGTAATAATTACCGTTCTTGGAGATTTTGAGAGAGTTTCAAAAGTCTTCAGTTTGCTTGTTCCTGTGCTGTTTGTTTTTGGCATACTTGTAATATCGCTTGCCATCAAGTCGAACTTTGGACAAAGTGGACCTACAACGGGTTATGATCCCGGCGATATGACGCCTACGTGGCCGATAGCAGCAATAGTTTTTTGCAGTTATAACTGCATGGGCATGGTGACTATGGTAGGGTCATCGGCGCTAAATGCGAAGAACTCCAAGCATGCTTTTGCAGGTGCTGTTCTTGGTTCAATTATGCTTGGTATTTTGACACTGCTGCTTCTCAAAGCTATGCTCACTGACATGGCTTTCTCGGCAAGCCTTGATTTACCAATGTTAGGCTTTGCTGCAAGGATTTCAAAGCCACTTAATATTATTTATGCTATTGTGCTCTACGGTGCCGTATATTCTACTGCTGCGAGCACATATTACGGATTCAGCACCAAACTTCCGAATAACAAATGGAAGAAACCCATTATATATATTGGTGCAATTGTAGGATTTGTTATAGGACTGAGTGGATTTAAAGTAATAGTTGAATACTTATATTCTGCTCAGGGATATATAGGAATGCTTTTCATTGTCCTTATAATTATTAATTTCTTTAAGGAATTTATTGGCAACAGAAAGGCTTCCAAACAATAAAAAATTACGGGTAAACCAGACGATCGCGTGCTTGTGCATGAGGAAAGTCCGGGCTCCACAGGGCAAGGATGACGGATAACGTCCGCCGCAGGTAACTGTAGGGAAAGTGCAACAGAAACATTCCGCCGAAACGGGTAATGCCGTGGTAAGGTTGAAATGGTGAGGTAAGAGCTCACCGG
>JABUTC010000023.1:7142-11366 GCA_021442505.1 Mogibacterium sp.
CTATTTTTACAAAATATGAACGCCATTTTTCAGCTGTCAAAGCAGCAACGGAACGCATTTTAAAAGAAGGGCTAGCAAGGATCGGTGCAGACCAACCTGTGACAATGAGCATAACTGGCTCTGGTGGTATGGGGCTGGCTGAGGTATTAGGGATTCCCTTTGTTCAAGAAGTTATCGCGGGTACACGAACTGTTGAAACAATAATCCCAGAAACGGATGTTGCTATTGAACTTGGCGGAGAAGATGCAAAAATAACATTCTATGGGTCCTCAGTAGAACAGCGAATGAACGGCACTTGTGCCGGCGGTACAGGTGCATTCATCGATCAGATGGCTGTTCTTTTAAATACTGATGCAGCCGGTCTGAATGAAGCTGCAAAGGATTACGGCATTATTTATCCGATAGCTTCAAGATGCGGTGTATTTGCAAAGACAGATATTCAGCCACTTATTAATGATGGCGCCAAGACTTCAGATATTGCGGCTTCTATATTTCAGGCAGTTGTTAATCAGATGATTTCAGGCCTGGCTTGCGGACATCCAATCAAAGGAAATGTCGCATTTCTTGGCGGTCCGCTGGAGTATCTTTCAGAACTGAGACAACGTTTTGTCGAAACACTCAACCTTAAAGAAGAAAACATCATTTTCCCGGAAAATGCAAAGTACTTTGTTGCGCTCGGCGCTGCATACCTTGCAGATTACGAAGAATCTGTAAAGCTTAGCGAACTTAATGACAGAATTAAAAATGCTAACCCTGATGACATTGCAGACACCAAATATCTTCAGGCTTTATTTACTTCCGATGAAGAATATTCAGAGTTTAAGGAAAGGCATGAAAAAGCTAAGGTAAAAAGAGGAAATATAAAGGATGCCATCGGACCTGTTTTCCTTGGAATTGACGCCGGTTCTACTACGACAAAAGCTGCTGTAATAAACTCAGATAACGAATTAATATACAGTTTTTATCAGAACAACGAGGGTGATCCGATAGAGGTTGTTAAGGGCATTTTAAAGGAAATATACAGTGAGCTTCCTGTAAATGCCTATATTGGAAAATCCGTAGTTACAGGTTATGGAGAAGGATTAATCAAGGCTGCATTCCGTATTGACGGCGGAGAGATTGAAACTATGGCTCATTTTAAAGCAGCTAAACAATTTCTGCCTGATGTAAGCTTCATTCTTGATATCGGTGGTCAGGATATGAAGTGCATGAAAATTAAAGATAATGCAATTAACGGAATAATGCTTAATGAGGCTTGTTCTTCCGGTTGCGGTTCGTTTATTGAAACTTATGCAAAATCAGTTGAGATGTCTGTTCCTGACTTTGCTAAGGAAGCACTTAAATCAGAGAATCCTGTAGACCTTGGTACACGCTGCACAGTATTTATGAATTCAAAGGTTAAGCAGGCGCAGAAAGAAGGTGCTACAATTGCTGATATTTCTGCAGGACTTTCATATTCTGTAATTAAAAACGCTCTGTATAAGGTTATTAAACTTAGAAATAATGAGGAAACCGGAGAGCATGTAGTAGTTCAGGGCGGAACTTTCTACAACGATGCTGTTCTCAGAGCAATAGAAATTGTTCTCGGCAAAAATGTCATAAGACCTGACATTTCCGGCCTTATGGGTGCTTTTGGTGCTGCGATAGTAGCTTCAGAAGAATATATGGAAGGTGATGTTTCTTCAACTCTTAAACTTTCAGACCTGGATTCATTTGAAGTTACAACCGACCACGGTCGTTGTCGCGGCTGTGGAAACAACTGCATTCTTACTATTTCGAAATTTGGCGACGGAAGCAGATATATCACAGGTAACAGATGTGAAAAGGGCGCCGGCGAAACGAACAAGAAGAGTGATATTCCAAACTTATATAAAATAAAGTTCGACCTTCTGTTTGATAGACCGGTTTTATCGGAAAAGGATGCATACAGGGGAGTAATTGGAATTCCTAGAGTACTTAATATGTACGAAGATTATCCTTTCTGGCATGCTTTCTTCTCTTCTTTAGGTTTTAGAGTAGTTCTGTCGCCAGCAAGCAATAAACAGATATACGAGGATGGAATGGATACTATTTCATCCGATACTGCTTGTTATCCTGCAAAACTTGTGCATGGCCATATCAAGTGGCTCATAAAAAATGATATTAAGAGGATATTTTACCCATCTATCAATTATGAAGTTATAGAAGATGAGTCAGCACCTAACCATTATAACTGTCCGATTGTTGCAACGTATCCGGAGGTTATAGATAAGAATATGGCTGATTTCTTCTACGATGCTCAGGTTGAGTTCTATCATCCGTTCTTACCGTTTGATAATGACGAGCGTCTGATTCAGGAGCTTGTAAAGTTCTTTGCAGGAACAAGATCAGTTGATATTGCTGCAAAAGAAAACATTCTTAAGAACTTTAACCTTGGTGAAGAAAACAAAGAATATTCACTGTTTGGCATGAATATCCCTGAAAAGGAAATTCGCAAGGCTGTAACTGATGGAAGAGCCAGCTATTTTGCATTTAAGAGAGAGATGGAAGTTCAGGGAGACCTCGCTCTTGAATATATGAAGCAGAATAAGAAGAAGGGCATTATTCTTTCAGGAAGACCATATCATGTAGACCCTGAAATCAACCATGGCCTGGACAATGTAATTATTCAGCAGGATATGGTTGTTTTAACCGAGGATTCTATCAGCTCCAAAGTCGAAACAGCCCGACCTGTGCGCATACTCGACCAGTGGATGTACCACTCAAGACTGTATAAAGCAGCTATTTTTGCAGGAAAAAGAGACGACGTTGAACTTGTACAGCTGAATTCTTTCGGTTGCGGTCTTGATGCTGTTACAACAGACGAGGTTGATGAACTTTTGTCGCGCAACAATAAACTATATACTGTTTTAAAGATAGACGAAGGCTCAAATCTTGGTGCAGCTAGAATCAGAATCAGGTCTCTTAAGGCCGCTCTCAGCGAAAGAGCTAAACTCGGAGCTAAACCTAAGTCGGTTAATAAACCATATGAGAGAAGACTGTTCACTAAGCAGATGAAGAAGGAAGGTTACACACTGCTTGTACCGCAGATGGCACCACTTCATTTCAGATACTTTGAGACGATTCTTGCAAATGCGGGATATACAGCAGTTCTGCTCCCTGAGGTTAGTAAGAATTCAGAGGAAGAAGGACTCAGATATATTAACAACGACGCTTGTTATCCGACAATCGTAACACTGGGTCAGATTATTGATGCACTCAAGTCCGGAGAGTACGATCTCGACAGAGTTGGAGTATTTATGTCACAGACCGGTGGTGGATGCAGAGCCAGCAACTATGTATCTCTTCTCCGTAAGGCCCTTAAAGACCTCGGAATGGAACAGGTTCCTGTTATCTCATTCAATATGGTCGGACTTGAAAAGAATCCAGGATTTAAACTTACTATCAAAATGATGGTTCAGTGTATTGTTGCTGTTTTATACGGCGATTTAATGATGAAATGTCTGTATAGAACAAGACCTTACGAGCTTGTACCGGGAAGTGCTGAAGCTTTGATGGATAGCTGGTATGAAAGGATTTCACATAATGTAAGCAACCTTAGAATAGGTGAGTTTAAGAAAAATGTTAAACAGATAGTTGAGGATTATGATAATCTTCCGATTGATGAGAACCTTAAGAAGCCTAGAGTCGGCATAGTAGGCGAAATTCTTGTAAAGTATCATCCAAATGCTAACAACAATCTTGTTGAGATTATTGAATCTGAAGGAGGAGAGGCGGTTGTTCCTGCTTTCATAGACTTCTTTGAGTACGGAATGGTTAACAAGGTATACAACTATGAGCATCTGAATGGTACAAAGAAAGAAAAGCAGCTCAATGAGATTTATCTTAAAGCTATCGAGTTCTTCAGAGAACCGGTTAGAGAAGCATGCAAGTCGAGCAAACGTTTTGAACCGGATGCATACATAGAAGAAACCGCAAAAAATGCCGAAGAGTTTATCTCCGTAGGAAACCAGTGCGGCGAAGGATGGCTTTTGACCGGAGAGATGGTTGATCTTATTAATTCAGGTGTAAAAAATATTTGCTGTCTGCAGCCGTTTGCATGCTTGCCTAACCATGTCGTAGGAAAGGGCATGATTAAGGCTCTTAGAAACTACGATGAAAAGGCAAATATTGTTGCAATCGACTACGATCCTGGCGCAAGTACAGTAAATCAGCTTAATAGAATTAAGATGATGATGGCTACAG
>JABUTC010000024.1:0-1194 GCA_021442505.1 Mogibacterium sp.
GATTACAACTGCCCACTGGAGAATCTTTTTCGAAGTGAACTTTACTCCGCCCTTCATTGAATCGCTGCTCGCAAAGTTCGGTAAAATCATCGTGATTATCATTCCGAACAGAATCGCAAATACCGGAGCACCTACGATTTCCAGCGAAAAACTTCCAATTGACAGTTTGCAGAGCATTGTCGCAGCCAGTGCGATGACGCCGCAAACGATTATTCCGGGTGCCTTACCCGCTTTCTTTTCCATTTACTGCCTTCTTTCCTGTTTATCTTTTTTGTCTTATTTATCTGTCGGCCAAGGATTGTCAGCCGCTGCCTTCTCATGCTCCTTCAGAGTCTTTGAGAAAATTACCGTTCCGTCCGGACATCCGTAGAAGAAGATATAATCAGTCTTCTCGTAATTAAGAACCGCATCCATACGCGTGTCGAGCACTGCACAGATCGGGCTAGGTGGAAGTCCTGCATTCTTTCTTGTGTTGTATGGCGAATCCGTTGCCAGCTGACTCTGAGTCAGGTTGACCTTGTCCTGCTGATAGATGTAGTTGACTGTAACGTCACTTCCAAGGGACATTCCCTCATTGAGTCTGTTGATGAAAACGCCTGCAACCTTTGGCAGATCCTCATCGAGGCTTCCGCCTTCCTTTGTAACTATCGATGTCAGAGTCAGGAACTGGTGAACGGTGAAGCCTGAGTTCTTAATCTCGTCCTTGCGCTCAGCCAGAACGTCATCCATTCTGTCGAGGTATTTCTCCGTAGCTGTCTCGATTGTATCGCCCTCGGCACTTACGAAATAAGTGTCAGCATAGAAGTATCCCTCAAGCGGATAGAGAATTCTGCTGTCGAGAATCTCGTCCGTCAGGAACCAGTACTTGCCGATGAGCTTCTTAAGATATTCCTTGTCCGCCCATTTCGCAAGAATCTCTTCCTTGGTCCACGGCAGTTTCTCCGCCATCACCTCGGCAACCTGCGGAATTCGGTATCCGGCAACAATGGTTATATTTTCCTTTGAAATATACTCGAAATCACCCGTATTTATCGCCTTCATAATCTTCTTGAATGACATAGACTTACTGAAGACGTATGTATTCGCCTGCAGAGTGTCGTAGCCGCCAAGACGCACGTGAATCTTCGCGCAGAGAGTGCTTTTTACCAGACCCTTCTCGTCGAGAATATATACAATCTCCGATGCGGTGCTTCC
>JABUTC010000024.1:2070-11218 GCA_021442505.1 Mogibacterium sp.
CCATGCCTCTACGGCTCTGCGCTTAAAAGCGACGGCATCGATGCTCTCATCGAAGCAATTCAGAAATACACTCTCGCAAAGTCTTACAGAGATGATTTTGCAGCCAGGGTTTACAAGATAGGAAGAGATGAAAGAGGTGCTCGCCTTACATATATGAAACTGACCGGCGGAACGCTTTCGGTCAAGGAGACGATTTCCACAGGTGAAACAGATGAAAAAGTCGACAGGCTTCTGGTTTATTCCGGTGACAAAGCACGTATGATAGACAAGGCCGAGGCCGGAATGCTCGTTGCGGCTTCAGGTCTTGAAAACAGCTATGCAGGTCAGAGCCTCGGAGTTGAAAAGCCTGGCAGGCCTTCGGCGCTTTCAATCGGAAAACTCAAAAAGCTCGCCTGCCCTGCATCGACAAACAGTTTCAAATTCATGCAGGATATGTTCAAACTCGAGGAGGAGCAACCGGAGCTTCAGGTATATGTGACCGAGGAAAAGGAAATCCTCGTCCGCATACTCGGAGACGTACAGGCCGAAGTTCTCGAGAACCTCATCCGCAGCAGGCTCGGTGTTGAAGCGACACTTGAAGATTATGTTCCTCCTGTATACGAGGAAGAGGAAGAAATCGAAGAAGAGATTATCGACGACAGACCGGACCTCAATGCGAGGTGGCTGAACGGGTCGGGCGGAAGCGGTGCAGACGCCTCCGACGAAGAGCTTCAGAAAATTTTCGAACGCACATACGGTCCGCAGAAAGAGACCGTATACAAGCCGGCAGAGCAGCGTGCGACTGTGCGAAGTTCGAGCAGGAAAGAAGAGATTCGCAAGGAGTACATACTGGTCGACGGATACAATGTGATTTATGCATGGGAGGACCTGAGAGAACTCGGGCGTACAAACATCGACTCGGCAAGAGAGGCGCTCATCGATATGCTGTGCAATTACCGCAGTCAGATTGAGGCTGAGGTGATTGTAGTTTTCGACGCGTACAAGGTCAAAGGCGGAGCGAACCGCACCGAGAAGCACAGCAATATCTATGTAATTTACACGGGCGAGGCTGAATCGGCAGACACGTACATCGAGCGAACCACCTACGAGCTCCGCAAAAAACATCATGCCACGGTCGTAACTTCCGACGTCGCAGAGCAGATTATCACACTCAGCAACAATGCCAATGTTCTCAAGGCCGATATGTTCCGCAAGGAGGTCGAAGCCGCAAACGAGAATCTGCGAAAATGGATGGAAGATTATCGCATCAGGCAGCATCTTTCGAACTTGAACCGCATCAAGCTGCCGGAAAAGCCGGAAGGCACGGACACTGAAAAATAAGGCAAATATAAAAGAAGGCGACGCGTGTCGCCTTCTTTTTCGCAGATTTGTAATTGTTTAGCCGAGAATGTCCATCATCTGAAGCTGTGATACAACCAGGCAGTATGTGAAGTTCAGCGCTCTGAGCTCCCACTCCTGCTGATCAAGGCTGTCCGAAGCGCATGCATCCTCAACGCAGATTACCTCGAAATCCTCATCCGAGAGAACTCTGATTGAGCTGGAAATGCACTGGTCCGTCGCCATACCGACAATAACAACAGTCTCTATACCGTCGGCCTTCATATCGTCGATGAAAGACGTGCCTGCGGCAATGCTTTTACCCGGACGACAGCTTCTCGTGTAAATCCTGTCACCGTCCTGAGGCTTCAGCTCAGCAATGATAGGATCCTCCTTCTCGCCTGTATAGAAATTCGAGATTGTTCCATACGCAACCTTTATGCCCTTCTCGCGCGCCTTGGCAAGAAGTTCGCTCACACAAGGAATGGTAATGTAGTCCAGACGGTCCATGAAGTCCTTCCATGTTGAACCGTATCCGCTCTCCTTACCCCATTCAGTCTCGTCACTGATTCTGCCGATCATAGCCTCCTGCATATTCATGACAAGAAGGCAGGTCTTTGCCGGGTCAATCTTAATTTCCGGAAGTTCATCCTTGTCGTTGAAATAAAAAGACTTATATCTCGGATTAAGTTTCATATCCATTGTAGTTCCTCGCTTTACCTAACCAAAAGTCTATGTAATGCATTGTACAATATCTGCAGACTTTTTGCCATTCAAAGTGTTGTTGCGAATGCAAAATTTTTCCATTAAGATAAGTTTATGATTTGGAATAAATATACTATTACAACTACAAATGAAGCTGAGGCTCTCGTTACAGACCTGCTGCTCGGACTCGGCATCGAGGGAATTGAAGTCGAAAACTCTCTTCCGCCTACCGCCGACGATTTCGAGGCAATGTTCATCGACCCTCAGCCGGAGCTGCTTCCCGACGAAGAACCCTCTGTTCCCGAGGGCGTTTCGCTTGTCTCGTTCTATCTCCGTGTTGCCGGCGAAAACGACTCTTCCTGCGAGCCGGAGGCTTACGAAAATGACGACAGTATTGATGACTCCTACACCATCCACGACAAACTGTGGACTTCGGACGAGATAGACTCGCTTTTCGTCTCTATACAAAAAGGTCTTGCACAGCTGAGCAGGCATCTCAATNTGTGGACTTCGGACGAGATAGACTCGCTTTTCGCCTCCATACAAAAAGGTCTTGCACAGCTGAGCAGGCATCTCAATCTCGGTGACTGTACAATCACTGAAAATACAAGCGATGAGGATGACTGGCGAAACAGATGGATGGACTACTACCAGCCGCTTCTCGTGGGTGACATTCTCATAAAACCTGCGTGGTCGGAGGTTCCGGAGGAGCACAAGGACGGCATCGAAGACGGCAGCATCACGCTCATCGAAATGAATCCGGGAACCGCTTTCGGCACAGGAAGTCACGAGACTACAAGGCTCTGCGTGGACGGTCTTTCTAAATATCTCCTGCCGGGGCAAAAAGTCCTCGACATCGGCGCAGGCAGCGGCATACTCGGACTCTGTGCTCTTGCAAAAGGTGCTTCTCTTGTAATGTCGACGGAAATCGATCCGGACTGCGAGCACATAATGCGGGAGAACGCTGAACTTAATCCGACACTTGCAGACAAAGACAATTTCAGAACAGCAATCGGAAATATCATAGATGACGAGGAGATCATCGAAGCCGCTGCAAAGGCGACCGAAGATGGCAGCTACGACATCATAGTAAGCAACATACTCGCACCGGTAATCGAAACCCTCGCCGGCGAAGCTCAGGCAGACCGCTTCGCGCACACAGGAAGCATCTTCATCACCTCAGGCATAATCGACACCAAAGAGCAGGATGTGGTTGATGCTTTTCGCAGGAATCCGAACTGGGAGGTCATCGAAACCCTACGCCTGAACGAGTGGTCAAGCGTAGTGGCAAAAAGATTTTAGAAACACTTTACATAACATTTGAGTAATAACTGACGGGCACCGCAAAAAACTGCGGTGCTTTTGTATTTTCAAGGTGTTCAGGGCTTGTTATTTCCTTGACAGAGAGGCTTCAAACAAGGTAAATTTAGGGCAAGAAAGCCGTTATTTTTGACAGATTTCGCAAGTTAGGAATCCGTTAAAGAAAGGAAAAGATTATGGATAAGAAATACGAGCCGTTATTTACTCCATGGAAGATCGGTAATGTTGAGATCAAGAACAGAATCGTTCAGACTTCCATGGGCGGAACTTCGCTTTTCGGCTGGCTTGAGCCATGCCACTTCGATAAGGAAGCCGCTTATCACATCTTAAACAGAGCAGAAAACAACGTTGGACTCGTGCTGCCGGGCATTCAGTGCATCCGCGACACAATGGGAAGACGTTGGCTATATCAGAACAAGAAGATGTTCAAGGACCTCGCAGAGTGGATGCCTGAATTCCACAAGACAGGTTCGAAGCTTTTCATTCAGCTGACCGCAGGTTTCGGTCGTTCAATGGCTATCAACCAGATGATGGTAGATATGCTCGAGAAGAAGCCTTTCGGTGCTGTTGCAAAGCCTTTCCTCGATGTTGAGTACTGCTGTGCTTCAGCTTCAGAGACACCAAACAGATGGTATCCGTCGCTCAAGTCGAGAGCCCTCACAGTTGAGGAAATCAAGGAAATGGTTGAGGCATTCGCTGTAACATCCAAGATGCTCAAGGATGCAGGCGTTGACGGAGTTGAGATCCACGCTGTACATGAAGGATACCTCCTCGACCAGTTCACAATCGCAAACATGAACTACCGTACAGACGAGTACGGCGGTTCCTTCGAAAACAGATATCGTTTTGCTACAGAAATCGTACAGGCTATCAAGCGCGAGTGCGGAGACGACTTCCCTGTTTCACTCCGTTACTCAGTAGTTTCAAAGACTAAGGGCTTCGGTCAGGGCGCTGTTCCTGGCGAGGAGTTCGAGGAGTTCGGACGTGACATGGCTGAATCCGAGAAGGCTATCAAGTACCTCGAGGATGCCGGTTACGACATGTTCAACTGCGATAACGGAACATATGATGCATGGTACTGGGCTCACCCGCCTGTATATATGGACCAGAACTGCAACCTCGAAGATGTTAAGCACATCAAGAAGTTCACAAGCAAGCCTGTAGTTTGCGCAGGTAAGATGGACCCTGCTGTTGCAGCCGCTGAGATTGCTGCCGGCAATATCGATGCTCTCGGAATGGCTCGTCAGAATCTCGTAGACCCTGAGTGGGTTAACAAGATTCTCGAGGACAGAATCGAAGACATCAAGCCTTGCATCAACTGCCACAACGGTTGCTTCAACTTCTCGAAGTCGAAGAGCACAGCTAATACACAGTCACTCGAAGATTCACTTCACCTTGCTCGCTGCGCTTTGACACCACCAACAATGCAGCACAACAAGTACAAGATTGTACCTACAAAGAAGCCTAAGAAGGTTGCTATCATCGGTGCCGGAATCGGCGGACTCGAGGCAGCTCTCGTTCTCAAGCAGAGAGGCCACATGCCTGTAATCTTCGAAAAGAACGACTTCGTTGGCGGAATCTACGTTACAGCCGCAGAGATGTCCTTCAAGCAGGAAGACAAGGCTCTCATCAAGTGGTACAAGAGACAGATTGCAAAATACGACATCGAGATCAACTTCAACACAGATATCGCTGACGCTGCATCACTGCTCAGAGATTTCGACGAGGTAATCATCACAATCGGAGCAAGACCTAAGACTCTCAGAGTTCCGGGCTTCGAGAAGTGCATCGACTTCACAGACCTTCTCATCAACAACAAGGGCGGCGAGAAGATTGTATTCTTCGGCGGCGGACAGTCCTCATGCGAGGCAGCATATGAGATGGTACTTCAAGGCAAGAAGCCTGTAATCGTCGAGTTTGCTAATGACCTCATCAACACACCTGGAACATGTCTGGCTAACAGCTCGTTCCTCCGTGAGATGCTCGCATTCAAGGAAGTTCCTGTATATCTCGAGCACTCAATCTGCGAGATCGGCGATGGCTATGTAATGGTTAAGCCAAACAACGGCGACGAGCCATTCAAGGTAGAGTGCGACTCGGTTGTAAACGGACTCGGATTCGTTCCAAACATGATGTACTCAAGCAAGAAGAGTTTCCACATCCACAAGATCGGTACCTGCGTAAAGTGGGGTAACCTGAGAGATGTAATCTGGAGTGCATGGGACGTTTGCATGAAGATCTAATTTTTCAAAGCATGCTAAAAGCCGCTTCATACGAAGCGGCTTTTTATTGTCCCGATTTTTATTCTTCCGTCTCTGCCGGCTCTGACGACTCTTCTGTCTGTGCCGGCTCTGTAGGCTCTACCGGTGCGCTCTCTTTTTTCATATGTGAGAGTCTGTCGTGTTCACCGCAGTACTGCTTAACAACCTCATCTAGTCCAAGTCCTGTCTTCTTTGCGATTGCCGCAATGTCCTCGTACTCGAACTTTTCCTTGCTTACGCCAAAGCCCTCGGCCTTCTTAAGTCTAACGTCGCCAAAAGGTGTGCTTCTGTACTCGATTCTTCTCTCCAGAGCATAGCGCTTAATCTCCTGCTCTCTGAGCCCAAGAGTCGTCGTATGCCTGAAGAAGGTATCTCTTATTGCCTCGCGCTCTTCTTCCCTGCAAAGCGCAGAAACCATGATTCCGAGTCTGCTCTTCTTCATACCGATTGGTGTGGTATATACATCAAGAGCTCCGGCATCAAAGAGTCTCTCTATAGCAAAGCCTATAGCCTCTGCAGTCATATCATCCAGATTGCAGGAATACTCGAATATATTTTCTATAATGCCCGCAGGTGCTTCCTCTGCAGTTTCAGTTTCCGGAGCTGTCTCTTCCGGCTCCTCTGTCTCTGCTTCCACCTCAGGATTTTCTGCTTCAGGTGTCTCAACCGCTGCAACAGCTGCGACTGCCTCCGGAGCAGGCTCTTCTGCTACAGGCTCCTCTACTGCAACAGGCTCTTCCTCAACTACAGGGTCCTCCGTCTCGCCTATTAATGCACGAACGATGTTCGGCCAGTCATAATCTCTCTTTCCCGAACTGTAGGCAATCGATTTAACTTCCATTGCCGGTGCCTTGCCGTACTCGTTGGCGAAAAATCTGATAATAGCAGCGCCGGTAGGTGTACACATCTCACCCTTGCGGTTTGTGTTGCAGATTGGAACGCCTTTTAGCAGAGCTGCAGTAGCCGGTGTTGGCACGGAAAGAACACCATGCGCGCACTCAACGGTGCCGCAGCCGACGCCTATCGGTGAAACAACGATTTTCTTTGCTTCCAGTTTCTCGACCAGGTAGCAGAAACCCATAATGTCTGCTATTGCATCAAGGCTTCCGACCTCGTGGAAATGAACCTCTCCAACAGGTACACCGTGAGCCTTGCTTTCAGCGCTGGCGAGAAGCGCATAGACCTTGAACGCATTAATACGAGCCGTCTCAGATGCGTTCAGCTTTGCAATTATATTTGCAACGTCTCTTAGTGTCCGGTAGTCGCGCGAATGTTTTGCCGCATGCTTCTGCGTGTAAATCATTTCGCTCTCTTCTTCACCGTCTATCAGAACCGTCATCTGGATCGTCTTGATGCCCATCTTGTTATGTTTTCTGGGCCTGTAAACAGTGTTCGGAATACCGAAGGCATTCATCTCGTCCAATGCCGCTCTTTTTTCTTCATCCGGCAGCAAGCCAAAAAGTGCCGCCGTCAGCATGTCGCCTGCAGCCCCTCGACTGCAGTCAAGATAAATTGTTTTCATTTGTTTTCCCTTCTTACGCCTTTTTTTGCTTTTACTTGCTTTGCTTGCTTACTTTTACTTGCTTTTACTTGCTTTTACTTCTACTTGCTTTTTTTGCTTTTACAATTCATATGGTTCATTCGGCCTGCGAGGAATCCCGCACCGAAGCCATTATCAATATTCACAACCGACACACCGCTCGCACAGGAATTCAGCATTGCTAAAAGTGCCGCCATTCCCTCGAAAGCTGCGCCGTAGCCAACACTCGTCGGCACCGCGATTACCGGACAGTCCACAAGGCCTCCGACTACGCTTGCAAGAGCGCCCTCCATTCCGGCAACTGCAATAATCACGCTCGCATCCATCACATCATCGAGATGTGAAAGTAATCTGTGAAGTCCTGCGACTCCGACGTCATAAAGTCTGACAACCTCATTTCCCATTGCCTCTGCGGTAAAAGCCGCTTCCTCGGCCACCGGAATATCGCTCGTGCCTGCCGTCACAACGACAATGCGACCCATGCCGCCCGGTGCGGCCTTAGGTCCGATTAAAGCGATGCGTGCCTGCTCGTTATATTCAAAATCAAAATTTTCTGCAAGTACAGAAGCCTTCTCTGCACCAAGCCTTGTAATCATTATGCTCTCCTGTCCGTGGGAAAGCATTGATTCAATGATGCCTTTAATCTGCTCTGCCGACTTGCTCTCGCCGTATATTACCTCAGCCACTCCCTGGCGGAACTTTCTGTGAAGATCCACCTTGGCATAGCCGATGTCGTCATACGGCTCCTTTTTGATCATATTCTGTATTTCGGTCTCCGCCTGCTCAAGCGACATCTCGCCGTTTCTCGTTGCAAGCAGAATATCCTGCAGACTTTCTATATTCATGCACGGTCCTCACTAACTTTAATATCTGTGTACACCTGTCCGAGCCTGTCGAGAATCTCGTCTTTGTGCTCTGCGAAAATCCCCTTCTCGTCCGCCCGAATTTCGAGTTTTGCGCTCCTTTTTCCCTCGGTCAACTCATACGTCCTTACGCGGAAATCCGTGAATCCCAGCCCCTTTAAAAAACTCTCTGAGCATTCTATCTCCGCAAGTCTTTCCTCAGTTATTCTCTCGCCCGCTGCTATCCTCGTAGCAAGGCAGGAATACGAAGGTTTGTTCCAGCAGCTTAATCCCAGTTCTCTTGCCGAACTGCGGACCTCTGCCTTATCTATGCCGCATTCCCTGAGAGGCGACCTGACACCGAGCTCTTTCAGCGCCCTCATTCCGGGCCTGTCGGATGCATCGTCAGAAAAGTTAGTTCCGTCCACTATTAAAGAGTCGCCGAGAGTGCCAAGTGTCTCAAAAATTTTTAAAAAAATTTTATTTTTGCAGTGATAGCATCTGTCTTCTTTGTTTTGTACGATTTCCTCATTTGCGAGGGTGTCAGCCTGCAGCACTTTGAGATTTGCCCCCAGACTTTCTGCGGTCTTCTTTGCATCCTCAATCTCGAATGCCGGCTGGAAAGGCGTACAGACCATATATGCCGTCACATCTGCACCGGCCTCGATAGCCGCAGCCAGCAGATATGCCGAATCCACACCACCGGAATATGCAAGAGCGATTTTCTTATTCTCACTGAAAAATTCTCTGAGCTTATCGTTCATCTGATTACTGTTTGCTGAATAACTTCGTCGAGAGATAGTGATCTCCGGTATCCGGCAGAAGTGCAACTATGAGTTTACCCTCGTTCTCCGATCTCTTTGCAAGCTCTGCAGCCGCCCAGGCTGTAGCGCCTGAAGTGATTCCAACCAGAATTCCTTCTTTACTTCCTATCTTTCTTCCCATCTCGTATGCATCTTCGTCGCTGACCTTGACAATCTCGTCATAGACATCTGTATCGAGAATCTCCGGAATAAAGCCCGCACCTATGCCTTGAAGGTCGTGCCTGCCTGCCGGCTCTCCCGAAAGCACTGCCGAAGTCGCCGGCTCAACCGCAACGACTTTTACCCCCGGATTCTGCTCCTTGAGATAACGTCCGGTGCCTGTAATCGTGCACTTTGTTG
>JABUTC010000025.1:0-1312 GCA_021442505.1 Mogibacterium sp.
CAGGGTAAAAGAGCCCAGACACTCATGGGTGTTACGGGCAGCGGCAAGACTTTTACCATGGCGAAGCTCATCGAGAAGGTGCAGAAGCCTACGCTCGTAATCTCTCACAACAAGACCCTGGCGGCGCAGCTTCACGGAGAGTTCAAGGAATTTTTCCCGGAGAATGCGGTTGAGTACTTCGTTTCGTACTACGACTACTACCAGCCTGAGGCATACGTTCCAAGCACAGACACCTACATCGAAAAGGACTCGGACATAAACGACGAGATCGATAAGCTGAGGCACTCGGCTACAGCGTCTCTTCTCGAGAGAAGGGACGTTATTATCGTGGCGTCGGTTTCTTGTATCTACGGACTCGGTTCGCCGGACAGCTACCGCAATCAGCTGATCAGCTTAAGACCGGGAATGACCAAGGAGAGAAACGAATTTCTTCGCGAGCTTACGGCGATACAGTACACGAGAAACGACACGGATTTTCACCGCGGAACCTTCAGAGCGAGAGGCGACATCATCGATGTGTATCCGGCCGGCGGTGAGTCTGCTGTAAGGGTGGAACTTTTCGGCGATGAGATTGAGTCGATTAAAGAAATCAACCCGATGACGGGAGAGATAACAGGTGTGAGAAGTCACATCAGCATCTTCCCGGCATCACACTATATAACCGATAGAGAGACGATGGAGCTTGTTGCGAAAAACATCCGCGCAGAGCTCGCCGAGAGGCTCGACTGGTTCAAGGCAAACGGCAAGCTGCTCGAGGCACAGAGACTTGAGCAGAGGACCAACTACGATCTCGAGATGATGCTCGAGGTCGGAACCTGCAAGGGTATAGAGAACTACTCGAGACACATAAACCTGCTCGAACCGGGCGAGAGACCTTATACCCTTATCGACTATTTCAAGGACGATGATTTCCTGGTTATAATCGACGAGTCGCACGTAATGCTGCCTCAGCTTCGTGCGATGTATCACGGCGACCACTCGCGAAAAGAGTCTCTTGTTGAATACGGCTTCAGACTGCCGAGCGCTTTCGACAACAGACCGCTTAAGTTCGAGGAGTTTAATGAACTGACCGGTCAGACGGTATATGTCAGCGCAACACCTGCGGATTACGAGCTTGAAGCTTCGGGCGGAGTGACCGCCGAGCAGCTCATTCGTCCGACGGGACTGCTCGATCCGACTATAGAGGTGCGACCGATTGAAGGTCAGATAGACGACCTGATTGGTGAGATATATAAGACGGTGGACAAGGGCGAGAGGGTTCTTGTCACTACGCTTACAAAGAGAATGGCTGAGGACCTGTCCAAGTATCTTC
>JABUTC010000025.1:3050-4166 GCA_021442505.1 Mogibacterium sp.
TCGCATATGAACCATACTTTTGAGGGCGTAATTCCAAGCCTCGAAAGGCGCTGGGGCGAGACGAACTCGGATTACATTAAGGAAAAAATCACCGACCTTATGATTGAGACGGAATGCCCGGTCTGCAAGGGCAAGAAGCTCAAGGACATCGTCCTCGCTGTTACGGTTGGGGATAAGAACATAATTGAATTCACCGATATGTCGGTTGAGGAGGCGCTCAATTTCGTAGTGGACCTCGAGTCGACTTTGAGCGAGCGCGACAGGACGATTGCGCATATGATTCTGAAGGAGATTCGCCAGAGGCTGAGCTTCCTCAAGAATGTCGGACTCGGATATCTGACTCTTTCAAGAACCGCAGGAACTCTTTCGGGCGGAGAGTCGCAGAGAATCCGCCTTGCGACACAGATAGGAAGCGGTCTTGTAGGAGTGCTGTACATACTCGATGAGCCTTCAATCGGCCTGCATCAGAGAGACAACAGCAAGCTGCTCGCTTCGCTTCGCGACCTTACAGACATGGGAAACACTCTCATCATAGTTGAGCACGACGAGGATACGATGAGAGTTGCGGATCACATCATTGACATCGGACCGGGCGCCGGAATCAACGGCGGCGAGCTCGTAGCTCAGGGAAGTGTTGAAGATATCATCGCCTGCGAGAGGTCAGTCACAGGACAGTACCTCTCGGGCAAAAAGCACATTCCTGTGCCAAAGTCACACCGCGAGGGCAACGGTCTGTCACTTACAATCAGAGGTGCGGCAGAGAACAATCTGCAGAACATAGACGTTACAATTCCGGCAGGCAAACTCGTACTGGTTACGGGAGTTTCTGGTTCGGGCAAGTCGTCCCTTGTAAACGAGATTCTCTACAAGGGAGTCTCCCGCATAACGAATAAGAGCCAGCAGGTTCCGGGAAAGCACAAAGCCATCGAGGGCATTGAAAACTTCGACAAGGTTATCGACATCGACCAGTCGCCTATCGGCAAGACGCCGAGGAGCAACCCTGCGACATACACCGGAATGTTCACGCATATCAGGAATCTTTTCTCCGAGATGCCGGAGGCAAAAACCCGCGGCTATAAGGCGGGCCGCTTCAGCTTCAATGTTAAAGGCGGAAGG
>JABUTC010000025.1:4199-13654 GCA_021442505.1 Mogibacterium sp.
TCGAGATGAACTTCCTGCCTGATGTTTACGTGCCTTGCGAGCAGTGCCGCGGGGCGAGATACAACCGTGAGACACTCGAAGTTAAATACAAGGGAAAAAGCATCAGTGACGTTCTCAACATGTCGGTTGAAGAGGCTATGAGCTTCTTCGAGAACCAGCCGGCGATTCATCGCTACCTCAAGACACTGTATGACGTTGGTCTTGGATACATCAGCCTTGGTCAGCCGTCGACTCAGCTTTCGGGAGGAGAGGCACAGCGAATCAAACTGGCGACCGAGCTTTCGAAGCGCTCGACCGGAAGGACTCTGTACATACTGGACGAGCCGACAACAGGACTGCATTTTGCCGACGTCGAGAAGCTTCTCTATGTGCTTGAGAGGCTGGTTGATGAGGGAAATACCGTCGTTGTAATCGAGCACAATCTCGATGTTATAAAGCGTGCGGACCACATCATCGACCTCGGTCCTGAGGGCGGAACCGGCGGAGGAACCGTCGTTGCGACAGGAACGCCGGAGGAGATTGCGGCCTGCGAGAAATCGTACACCGGACAGTATCTGAAGAAGATGCTGAAATAAATTTTACAAAAATTGCTTGACTGTCAGGCGACAACGCGATATTATGCTGATATCAAAACGATATCAGCATTTTTCTTTTTACATATACAGGAGGCAACAATGGAAAATATCGCAAATCATGACATTCAGGAAAAAATCCTTAAGCCGATAAGCGGAGTACTGATGCTTATTGTGGCAATTCTGATGGCAGTTCTGTGCATACCGGCATTTATTCTCGGAGTGGAATCAATGGTTTATGCGCCTGCATTTGGTTTAATCGTAGTCATTCTTTCAATCATCATGTTCGTTGGCTGGATTTTCATCCTTTGCGGATTGCACTCGGTTAACCCTAACGAAGCTCTCGTTCTGGTAATGTTCGGTAAATACCACGGAACAGTGAAGAAGTCCGGATACTATTTCATCAATCCTTTTGCAAGACCAATCGTTCCTGCATCGATGCAGCCACTGCCATTGGTTACAACTGAGGCGGCAATCGAAGATAAGAAGAACAAGAAGAAAAACGGTCTTACAGTAGGTTCGACAAGAAAGAGAATTTCGCTCAAGGTAAACACACTTAACAACGACAAGCAGAAGGTAAACGACATCCTCGGAAACCCGGTCATGATCGGAACCATCGTAATCTGGAAGGTTGCTGACCCGACGAAGGCGGTTTTCAACGTAGAAGACTACGGCGAGTTCCTCTCGACACAGTGTGACTCGGTTGTAAGAAACGCCGCAAGAATGTTCCCTTATGACGACTTCGATGATTCTGCAGAGACAGCATCAAACGGCGAGAAGACTCTCCGCGGAAGCAGTCAGGAGATCGCAGACCTTATGCAGGAAGAACTCCAGAAGAGAGTTGAGAACGCAGGTCTTGAGATTCAGGATGTAAGAATCACAAATCTCGCATACGCTGAGGAAATCGCAGCAGCAATGCTCCAGAGACAGCAGGCTTCGGCTATCATCGCAGCAAGACAGAAGATTGTAGAAGGCGCTGTAAGTATGGTAAAAATGGCTCTCGACCAGCTCGACGAAGACGGCGTTGTCGTACTCGATGAGGAGCGTAAGGCAGCTATGGTAAGCAACCTGCTCGTAGTTCTCTGCGGCAACAAGGATGCTCAGCCGGTAATCAATAACGGATCAATCTACTAGGAGAAATCGAGATGGACGAACGCGAAGCAAAGCTGCTCGCCAGACAAAAAGAACTCGATGAACTAGAGAAGGAGATAAAGGCCAGAGAGAAGGCTATTAAGAAAAAGGAGCAGGAGAAGAAGCAGATTCTGCTCAGACTTGCACCGGGACTCTGGAATGAAATAGCCAAAATGGCCGACGACGATATCCGTTCAATCAACGGAGAAATCGAATACCTTCTCACCGAAGCAGTAAGGGCGAGGAAAAAGAAATAGAAGTGTTTAAATAAGGTGTGTCACTTTGCGTGGCACACCTTTGGCGTAAGTGGTATAATATAACGATGAAACAAATTGAGATTACAAAGAATGACGCGGGAAGAAGGCTGGACAGGTTTCTCAGGAAATACCTGCCCAAGGCTTCGCTCGGATCAATTTATAAAATCATTCGCAAGGACGTCAAGGTTGACGGCAAGAGACGCGATGAGAAATACATGCTGAGCGAAGGCGAGATTCTCACGCTGTACCTGTCGGATGAGATGATTGCAGAACTTCGAGGCGGTACAGATTCCGAACTCGAAGAGACAAAGTCATCGGTCAGGGCTCGCAGGAATTTCAAAATCGTTTACGAAGACGAGAACATTCTCGTAGCGGATAAGCCTTTTGGCCTTCTGACTCACGGAGACAGCAGCGAGAAGAAGAATCACCTCGCCAACCAGGTTAAGGACTATCTCATCGAGACGGGCGAGTTCAACCCGCGCGAAAAGGTTTTCGCACCGGCGCCGGCAAATCGCTTAGACCGCAACACCACGGGCATGGTGCTTTTCGGAAAGACTGCAGAGGCTCTCAAGGATCTCAATAAAATGATCCGCGAAGGAGGAATCCGCAAGTTTTACCTGACGCTCTGTTACGGAGCGGTCGAGGAGGAGCTTCATCTGACGGGAAGCCTCAGCAAGGACGAGAAAACGAACACCGTTAATGTGTCAGACAGGCCGTCGAGCGAGTCCAAAGACATAGAGACGATTGTCAGACCTCTTGCCATCTACACGGGAAAGGGCATGACGGTATCGCTGGTCGAGGTCGAACTCGTTACGGGAAGGACTCACCAGATCAGAGCCCACCTTGCAAGTGCGGGACATCCGCTGCTCGGTGACTACAAATATCAGACGAGGGCTGTGACAAAGCACAACCTCGGACTCAAGAACAAATATGAAATCAACACTCAGCTTCTCCACAGCGCAAGGCTCGAGTTTGTCGAGTGCACAGAAGCGCTTGAATATATGGAAGGAAAGCAGATTGAAACAGACATGCCGGAGAGCTTCGGGCGCATACTTGGAGAACTTCGCATGATGAAGGAATTTTAGCAGGGACAAAGAGGATAGACGATGGAAGACATTCGCAAAAATCTTTTGATAGACATTGTAATAGCGCTGATACTGGCGGCGATTGTGCTGTTTTTTATCAGGCCGACAGTGGTTAAGCAGACGTCGATGCAGGACACTCTGCAGCCGAACGACTATCTGATAATGTACAAGCGTGCATATGTGAACAAGACTCCGCAGCGCGGGGACATCGTCATTTTCCAGTCGAGCCTCACAACCGAGAGCGGCAAGAGAAAACTCCTCATCAAGAGAGTTATCGGACTGCCGGGCGACATTATTACGATTAAGGACGATCAGCTTTATATCAACGGCGAAAAGTATGAGGAGGACTACCTGCGTGACGGGGTTACCTCAGGCGATATAGAGAACCTCGAGGTGCCGAAGGAGAAATACTTCGTTATGGGCGACAACAGACTTGTGAGCGTCGACAGCAGATATGACGAGGTCGGCTGTGTATCGCTGGGCAATATCAAGGGTAAAGCGGTGTTCAGGCTGTACCCGTTTAATAAAATAGGAAAGCTGTAACGGCTTGAAAGGATGTAACGTATGGCTAAGAGGCCAAAGAAAATAGTTGCGAATAACAAGAAGGCCAGGCATGACTACTTCATCGAAGAGGTCTACGAGGTAGGAATTGTGCTCACCGGAACGGAGATCAAATCGATACGTGCCGGGCGATGCAGCATCAAGGAAAGCTACTGCAAGATTGATAAGAACGGTGAAGTGTTCATCCACGGAATGCATATTTCACCGTACGAACAGGGGAATCGATACAATGTTGAGCCTTTGAGGGACAGAAAACTGCTGATGCACAAGAGGCAGATAAGCAAGCTGATAGGAACTCTCAAGACAAGCGGACTCACACTCGTTCCGCTGAATGTGTATCTCAACGAGGACGGAAGATGCAAGCTTGAGATCGGGCTGGCTCGCGGTAAAAAGAACTACGACAAGCGCGATACAATCGCAAAAAAGGATGCGGACAGAAAAATTGACAGAGCTATCAAAGATAGACTGAACCGTTAGGCTCAGCCGGTAAAGGAGCAAAAAATGAAAGACACTTACAACACAACAATGCTCACCGATTTCTATGAAATCACTATGGCGAACGGATACTTCCAGTCGAATGCAGAGGTAAAGGACTATATCGCAACATTCGATATGTTCTTCCGCAGAGTGCCGGACAACGGCGGCTTTGCAATTATGGCCGGAGTGGAGCAGCTGATTGACTATCTCAAGAATCTCAAGTTCACGGACGAGGACATTGAGTATCTGAGAGGTGAAGGCTGCTTCTGCGAGGAGTTCCTCGACTACCTCAAGAACTTTGAATTCGTCTGTGATGTATGGGCAGTGCCTGAAGGAACACCGATTTTCCCATACGAGCCAATCGTAACGGTTAAGGGACCTGCCATTCAGGCGCAGTTCATCGAGACAATGATTCTCCTTACAATCAACCACCAGTCGCTGATTGCAACAAAGGCAAACAGAATCGTAAGAGCGGCAGACGGAAGACCTGTAATGGAATTCGGAACAAGAAGAGCTCAGGGAACAGCCGCAGCCATCTTCGGAGCAAGAGCTTCATACATCGGAGGATGCGTTGGAACAGCCTGTGCAATCGCTGACAGAGACTACGGCGTAAGCGCACTTGGAACAATGGCGCACAGCTGGGTACAGTCTTTTGACAGCGAGTACGAGGCATTCTACGAGTACACAAAGATGTATCCTAACAATGCAACTCTGCTGATTGACACATACAACGTGCTGAGCTCGGGACTTCCGAATGCAATCAAGGTTTTCAAGGAACTCAAGCCGGCAAAGATGGGAGTTCGTATCGACTCCGGAGACATCACCTATCTCACAAAGAAGACAAGACAGATACTCGACGAGGCAGGACTTCAGGACTGCGCAATCGTAATTTCAAACTCACTCGACGAGCACCTCATCAGCGAGGTTCTTCGCGAGGGAGCACAGATCAGCTCATTCGGTGTCGGCGAGAGACTCATTACAGCAAAGTCAGAGCCTGTTTTCGGAGGCGTTTACAAGCTGGCACAGATTGAGAAGCCGGACGGAACTGTGATTCCTAAGATGAAGATTTCAGAGAATGTTGAGAAAATCACAAATCCTGGCTTCAAGAATGTCTACAGGTTCATTGGAAAAGATCACGGAAAGGCTCTTGCGGATGTCATCACACTCCGCAGCGAGGGCAAGCCTTCAGAGGATACATATGAGATTTTCGACCCTAATGCAACATGGAAGAGAAAGACTCTCTATGATTACGAGGTAAAAGAGCTTCTCGTACCAATCTTCGAAAAGGGTAAGTGCGTTTACGAGTCGCCAAGCATCAGCGAGATTCGTGACTACTGCAAGGAGCAGGTTGCAACACTCTGGGACGAGTCGCTCAGATTCGACAACCCGCAGACATACAAGGTCGACCTGTCACAGGAACTTTTCGACCTGAAGCTCGACCTGCTTAACAAGTACGGCCATCAGGGATAATTGGCAACTAGCATTAGAATGACAAACTGCGGCGAGGGAAACCTCTCCGCATTATGGGGATGTAAAGGTTTCGACAGGTGTTCGGAACAAGGATAAGCGAGCCGTGGTGCCGAGCCACGTAAAAAGCGGCCGTTTAAAAAGAAACGCTAAAAACAACAGATCATTCGCACTGGCTGCATAGTTCAGCCCCGCGTGTCGGCCTGGGTTCCTCCGCAGGCTCAGGATCCGGCATCATTTATGCGGAACAACCTTGCGTGAGCTCCCGGTAGCGTAAGGGAACTACGGGATAGCCCGACGGTAGTCTGCTGACGTGACGACTGTCCGGGCGAAAATCAAAGCATCAGCTGCGCTCGGAGAAGTTTCTTCGGAAGGGCTCTTGGACGTGGGTTCGACTCCCACCATCTCCACCAAAAATGGACAGATTTTCAGAACCTGGGAATCTGTCTTTTTATTGGAGCTGCTTATATTCAATAATCAGATTATCAGCGTTACCTTAAACAATTGTTAACATAATTGTTAAGTGTTTTTTCAAAATATATTGACAAAGATAAGGATTTAATAAATGATATTAAAAATCAGAGATTTGAAAGATAATCTCGGTTTATAGGGAGGAAGGATGAATTGAAAAGAGTATTTGGACGGGTTAAGAAGGTTTTAATCATAGCAATGGCTGCGGTACTGATGATGTGTATGCTCATGCTGACAGGATGCGAAAGCAGTCTGAACGCAACAGGAGAAAAACTGAAGATTTACTGTTCTAACGGATGCATGGTGGGAAGAGATGACGGAACCGTATCTGCATTTCTTGGTGTTCCTTATGCTGAACAACCTGTAGGCGAACTTAGATGGAAAGCTCCTGTACCAGCGGCAGACAGTGACGAAGAATTTGACTGCGGAACCTTCGGGAATACAGCGTTGCAGTACGAATGGCCGACAGAGCCTGCATCATCCACTCCGAAGGGAGAGGACTGCCTGACACTGAATATCTGGACTGCTGACGAAGACGGAAACGGAAACAGNGAAACAGTGAGAATACAGACGGCAAAAATGTTATGGTATTTTTCCATGGAGGTGCATACGGATGGGGTGGAACTACTGACCCTATGTACAACGGATACAATTTTGCCAGGGATAACAAGGATACTATTATTGTAACTTGTAACTATAGGCTTGGCATTATGGGATTTGCAGATTTCTCTCAGATTCCAGGCGGGGAAGAATACACTGATTTGAACCTTGCAATCAGAGATCACATCTGTGCTTTGCAATGGATAAAGAATAACATTGAGAACTTTGGCGGTAATCCTGATAATATCACTATATTCGGCGAATCGGCCGGTGGCTGGAGCGTTTCAGCACTGCTTGTATCGCCTCTATCAAAAGGACTTTTCCACCGTGCTATTATTCAGAGCGGTGGACTACCTATCGGCGATGTTGAAGATGCTCAGGAATTTGCGGAATATATTTGCGAGGCATCAGGCTGCACAACTATGGATGAACTTAAAAAGATTACTGCTGAGGAATGGATTCAGCTGGATACAGACAACTGGATCGCGGACGAGTGCTGTGGTCTTGTATGTGACGGTGTGGTAATTCCTGAGGAAGAGCATTGGGATGCGGTTCTGCAGGATAAGATTAATGACGGGGTATCCATCATGATGGGAGCCAATGCTGACGAATGGAACTACTTCAAGGCAGACGCCGAGGGTGATACCGACGAAGAAAAATTTAACAGCTGGTATGAAGGAATGAACGACCTGTGGGATGATGTCTATGATAAATGTGACAGTGCAGGCAAAGCGACCATGGACAAAATCTATGAGACACTGGAAGCACAGATTCCTGAGAAATATGCCAAGGACAAAGTAACAAAGGACGCACTCACCAAGTCAAAGTTCTGTACAGAATCCTGGAGACTTGACCATAATAGATTTGCCGACAGGTACGCAAAGCTAGGCGGCACGGTATACATGTATTACTGGGATGTTCCATCTACACTGGATGAGTACTACAAGAGTTCAGTTCATGCAGTAGAACTTGCATATGTGTTTAACAACCTTGATGACGGTATTTATGCCGGTGAGGTTGACGAGAATGTCGCAGGTGAGGCTCAGGCGGCATGGACAATCTTTGCTGCTACTGGAGATCCGTCAATCGGTGAGCATAACTGGGTTCCATATTCAACAGGGAATCGTGAGACAATGATAATCCGAAAGAATGGCTGGGAAACAGTCAATGACCCTATGGGTGAAGTCAGGGATATGCTTGAATCCATCGGTGCGTATAATCTGATATGGTAATTGCTCTTTTGTTTATGTATCAATGATAAAAAGGGGACAGAAATATGTCATTGGATATAACAACAGCTGTATGCGTGGGCGATGGCGCGGCGGTATTGCTGCTGGCCACACTGTTTTTCAGCAACCTGACCAGAATCAACGATGACGAAGACCTGAGGATGCTCTACAAGCTTCTGATTATCGTTCTTCTGGGAGCTGTGGCTGACTGGTTTTCCCATGTCTTCGACGGTCATCCGGGGACGATATTCACCGTACTCCTTTATGTGAGCAAATCATATGTGTATTTCGCAAACATAGTTGCGGGCGTATTGTGGGTCAAATATGTCGCCTTCCATCTCAAGGTCAGACTGCATCGTGTTCATGTTATGGCTTTGAAGGTTGTTACTGTGGTTGGATGCCTGCTGATTGTTGTAAACCTGTTTGTTCCAATCATTTTCAGCATTACAGACAATGTGTATGAGAGAGGCATGCTGTATAAGATATACACTCTTATAGCGGCATTATGCCTGCTGGACAGCGTACTGATTTATCTGCGTGTAAAGAAGAGCGGGGGTATGCTGAAGTTCTTCCCTATCGCAGTATTCCTGGTACCGGCAATAGTGGGAATCACATTTCAGTTTTTTATATACGGCATTTCTACCATATGGATCAGCCTGGCAATATCTATCGCCGGCATCATGACGGCCACTCAGAATGAAATCATCTATATAGACCGGCTGACAGGCATATACAACAGGTCGTACTTGGATCATCTGCAGAAGATGATTCAAAGCCGCAGAGCTTTTCTCATTTCCGGCATTATGATTGACCTGAATGATTTTAAATCCATCAATGACAGTCTGGGGCATGCGGTGGGAGATGACGCGCTTATCAATACGGCAAGAATTTTCGCAGACGTCGTGGGAGAGAAGGGCAGCGCTATCAGATACGCCGGAGACGAGTTTGTTCTTCTCCTGAATACTGCAGATACAAATATTGTAGAGAATATAATTTTACAGATTAAAGATGCACTGGAAGAATACAACGCTAGCGCTGAGAAACCATATAAGCTGTCTGCATCTATGGGCTTTGCCGTTTTTGACTTCAAACAGCACAGCATCGCTGCGTTTATGAATATTATGGACGAGAGAATGTACGAGGAGAAAGCACGCTACTACAGGGAGCACGGCGAAAAAGACAGACGCCGTAACCGCTAAGCTCACCATATAGCAGAGAGGAGAAGTGGGTATGATTGATTTAAATGATAAAGACGTAATCTTCAAAGGAACCGGAGGCATCGGTTTCGATACAGAAGGCAATGTTATGACAAGACTGGGACCAAACACAGCACTCGATTTAAAAACCGGAAAGATTCACATGGTTTCCGGCTGGACTGAAGAAGAGGAAGACGAAGAGAAAGAGGAGTAATTAATACTCCTCTTCAATTTTCTTAACTCTGTCATACAGGAAGCGGTTCTCCGGCACATAGATGCCGTGCTTTTCGGCATAGCGGATGACTGTCCCTGCGAAAAACTCCACTTCCGACGGCTGCTTCTTGATGCGATCCTGTGCCATGGAAGGCGAGCCTTCCGCACTCAGCGTACCGAGAATTTCGATGTACTG
>JABUTC010000025.1:14248-17829 GCA_021442505.1 Mogibacterium sp.
AAACCTTTCTTTAAATCTTTGATTCCATAACCAGAAACTTTGATTTCTTCACCATTTTTAGTTTTAGGATTAATGCTGACTTTCTTCATTTTATATGAGACTCTCCTCTGTTATTTATATATGAATAGTATAACACTACTTCGGGAAGTGCTATATAATATAAATAATTCATAAAGAATCGCTCTATACCAATCAACCTCTGCTCAATACACGAGCAGCCGTTGCCTGAATATAATGCATCTATTAACTTATTGGGGTAATGAGAAAGCGAGGGACTGTTATGGATATGACAAGAATCGGAGAGAAGATAGCAAGCGTAAGAAAATATGCGAACCTGTCGCAGGGAGAACTTGCCGAGATAATCGGAGTAAGCCCTCAGGCTGTAAGCAAGTGGGAGAACGGACATAATCTGCCGGATATTGAAAACCTTATGACAATGGCAGAGGCTCTGAATGTACCTTACTCCGTATTTCTGATGGACTCTCTGGAAAGCGATACTCTAAAGGGCATCAAAGTAAGACCTCGCTTTTTCAACGAGGACAACATGTTCACAAGGGTAAAAAGCTTCGCTCAGACCGAGAAACTCAACGAGACATACAGGGCTCTCGGCTTCATGAGAGAATGTCATGCGGGACAGTTCAGAAAGCCGGGAAAGCTGAGCACTGAACGAATCAAATACATCAATCATCCGCTGCTGATGGCCTGTCAGGCTCATGCATACGGAATAAGAGATGACGAGATTATGGCGGCGATTCTTCTGCACGATACAGTCGAGGACTGCGGGGTAAAAATCGAGGACCTGCCTTTTTCAGAAGGAGTCAGAAAGCTTGTCGAGCTTCTTACATTTGTTGTTCCTGAAGGAATGTCCAAGGAAGAGGCAAAGAAAGAATACTATGAGAAAATTTCTCACAACGGCAAGGCGTGCCTCGTAAAAGTTCTCGACAGATGCAATAATGTCGCGACTATGACAAGAGTATTTTCCAGCAGGAAGATTATCGAGTATATAAACGAAACAGAGGAATATGTAATGCCGCTGCTGACGGTATTGAAAAACAATTATCCTGAGTACAGCGACATAGCATTTCTCGTAAAGTATCAGATAATCAGCCTGCTCGAAACAACCAAGTATATGATGCCTTACGCACAGGATTAATACCGGATTAATATGAAAAAAGAGCAACTACTATGTAGTTGCTCTTTTCATTGTGCGTTGGTATCATTAAGGTGATTAGGTGCATATTATCGCTTTGATTTAAGCTTTTGATAGGAGAGAAATTATGAAAATCAGCATTATAGGAATGGGGGCTATGGGACTTCTCTTTGGCTCCATTATTACAAAGAATTGCGGCCCGGAAAGCGTTGAATTCCTTATGGACGATGCACGCTATGAGAAAAACTGCGGCAAGAAGTTCACCTGCAACGGAGAGCAGATGGATTTTCGCATGACAAAGTTCTCGGACGCTACTCCGGCAGATCTTGTTATTGTTGCTGTTAAGGCAACCGGACTTGAAGATGCAATCAAGGGCATGAAGAATGCCATAGGAGAGAACACTGCAATCATTTCCGTTCTTAACGGAATTTCAAGTGAGCAGATGATTGGCGATGTGCACGGATATCGAAATGTCGTTTATTGCGTGGCACAGGGCATGGATGCTATGAAATTCGACAACGAGCTGACTTACTCAAAGATCGGCGAGGTGCGTGTCGGTCTTACGGAAAAGGTAGATCCTCAGATTTACAAGAATGCAGTAAGCATCCTTGAGAAGACCGGAATCAACTTCATTGAAGAGGAAGACATTCACCGCCGCATGTGGGGCAAGTTCGTGCAGAACGTAGGATTCAATCAGACCTGCATGGTTTACGGAATAACCTGCGGTGAGTCTATGATAGAAGGAAGCGTGGCATTCCGCACCTTAATCGCAGCGATGAGAGAAGTAGTAGCGATTGCACATGCCGAGGGAATTCCTCTTTCGGAGGCTGACATCAATCAGTACATCGAGCTCGCAAGCACCTTTAACAAGGACGGAGTGCCTTCGATGGCGCAGGACCGTATCAACGGCAGATACTCAGAGGTTGAGTCTTTTGCCGGAACAGTAATCAAATATGCAAAGAAGCACAACATTTACGTGCCTGAGAATGAGTATCTGTACAAGAGAGTCAAGGAAATCGAAGCAGAATACTAGAGCGATGTAAGCCGGAGGAAGCAGGTTGAAGAAGTCACTGAGAAAGACATTTGCAATAGTGGGAGCGATATGCATTGTTTTGCTGCTCTTTTTTAACGTTCTTGCAAATATCAGGGCTCCCGAAAGAAATATGTTAAGGGATAATATGACGCTCCTTGTTTATCTGGCAATCGTCTTCTACGTTGTTTTCTTCATACTGACAAAGCTGCTCGACAAGAGAGTTATCTCGCCTATTGAGCGTATCAATGTGCAGCTTCAGAAGGTTGCGGACGGAAATCCTGAAGAAAGAATCCACGAAGATTCCTCGCCGGAGTTTGTTCAGCTCTCGGGGCACATTAACGAAATGCTCGACTATATGTACAACGAGTGGAGCGCATACAGCAAAGCCCTGCTTGCGAGATCCGAGTACAGCTATTTTGCCGACCTGACGGACAACATCATTCACAAGCCGCCGATGTACAAGGACCCTGATATGAAATTGGGCCGTGCGACTGTGAAATATCCGATCAGTCTTGATGACTATCTCGAGAACTGGCACACGAAAAACAACATCACTCCGATTAACGAGTACTTCGACCTTCAGTCGACAAACCGCGACGCTTTGCTCAAGCGTTATGAGAACGGCGAAAGACTGCTTGAGTACGATTACACTCTCGGCGACGGACACGATTTCAGGCGAAAAACCATACTCCTGGACGAGAACAGCGAAGGTCACATTATTGCGACAACCATCATAAGCAACATCGACGAAATCCGTCTCAGGGAAATCGAGATGAATGAGTCCGTTAGGGCAGCGCTTAAAGCGGCGGAAGAGGCCAGCTCGGCGAAAACGAATTTCCTCTCGCGTATGAGCCACGACATCCGTACGCCTATGAACGGAATCATAGGCATGACGAAAATCGCACAGGAGAACATCGACGATCCTGCGCGCGTGAAGGATTGCCTGGACAAGATTACGCTGAGTTCGTCGCACCTTTTGACACTCATCAACGACATACTGGAGCTGTCGCGTATCGAGAGCGGAAAACTGTTTTTGGCCAATGAGGTTACAAACCTGCAGGATATAAGCAAGACCTGTATTTCGGTTCTCGAATCGTCCACTGCAGGACGCAATATCGAAACATCGGTAACGTTCGACGATGACGATGACAATCTGTACGTATATACCGATGCTATCCGCATGAGGCAGGTGATTCTGAACATCATTTCCAATGCGGTTAAATACACTCCTGATGGCGGAAGAATTGACCTCATATTCAGGAAGGAAAATCTCGACGACACTCATGTCAAGGAGATTGTAACGGTTTCCGACACGGGAATCGGCATGAGCGAAGAGTATATTAAGCATATCTTCGAGCCTTTTTCGCAGGAGGATGAGAGCGGTGCAAGAACGAAGTA
>JABUTC010000025.1:17835-22096 GCA_021442505.1 Mogibacterium sp.
ACCGGTCTTGGAATGGCTATTGTAAAAGAACTTATGGATATGTTCGGCGGAACCGTTGAGATTGATTCTGCTGAAGGTAAGGGCACAACCGTTACGCTCACATTCCCTCTGCAGCAGGCCGAGAAAATGGAGTCCATTGAAGAGGAACTTATCGAGGACGAGGACGTTTCACTTGACGGGGTTAAGGTGCTGCTTGTCGAGGATAACGAACTCAACAGAGAAATTGCTGCAGAGATGCTCAGGGAGTTCGGCTGTGAGGTAGTAGAGGCAGTTGACGGGCAGGAAGCGGTTGACAAATATACGGTTTCAGAAATCGGTGAATTCGACATAGTATTTATGGATATTATGATGCCTAACCTCAACGGATACGAGGCAACGAACGAGATACGGTCTTCAGTAAGAAGTGATGCGAAAACTATTCCTATCGTTGCTCTGTCGGCCAACGCTTTTGCGGAGGATGTAGAGAAGAGCAGGGAAGCCGGAATGAATGAGCATCTGTCGAAACCGATTGAACCTGACAGACTGCTTGCGGTGATTAAGCATATGGTGCACAAGCAGAAATAATTTTTTTCAAGGGAGAAGAGACTAAAGAATGAGCGACGTTTTGAAAAAGGAAGATTATGTGGAGCCACGCTGCCTGCTTAATATGAATCAGGGCGGTGAGCGAATTGATATAAGGCGTGTGATAAACACTCTGGATGCATATCTTGCAAAGAATGACTATGCTGCAGGAGAACGCCATCTCAGATACTGGATAATGGAAGCGGACAATGCATGCGACATGCACGGAAAGCTGAGTGTTCTCAATGAGCAGATAGGTCTTTATCGAAAGATGGGCATGAAGGCAGAGTGTTTTGAGGCAATTGACGGGGCCATCACTCTGGCGGATCAGCTTGACATGGACGGCACGATTACTTATGGAACGACCATGGTAAATGCCGCAACGGGATATAAGTCTTTTAACATGGCTGAAGAAGCTATGCCTCTATACAGAAAAGCGCAGGAAATCTACGAGTCCGCGCTTGATGCAAACGATGACAAGATGGGTGGGCTGTATAACAATATGGCACTGGCTTTGACGGAACTCGGCGAGTACGATGAGGCTGAGAGCTACTACAGGAAGGCTCTTGAAATCATGTCGAAGCAGGAGTTCGGAGCGCTCGAGGAGGCGATAACATATCTCAACATGGCCGACCTTGTTGTGGCTCAGTACGGAGAAGAACAGGGCGAGGAGAAAATCGGCGAGTATTTAGCACGCGCAGAGGAACTTCTGAACGATGAAAGACCGCCGAGAAACGGATATTATGCTTTTGTGTGCGAGAAGTGCGCACCGGTATTCGGATACTACGGATACTTCCTGACAGAGATGGACCTTAACAAGAGAGCGAGGGAAATATATGAAAGGGATTGATATTTCCAGAGGATATTACGAAGAATTCGGCAAGCCTATGCTTGAGGAAGAATTCAGGGAAATACTCCCTTATATCGCTGTCGGTTTTGTAGGAAGCGGCTCGGAAAGGTACGGCTTTGACGACGATATTTCGAGAGACCACGACTTCGAACCGGGCTTTTGCATCTTCCTCCCTTCCGAGGAAATAGTAGACAGAAAGACGGCATTTCAGTTGGAGCGCGCCTATGCGAAACTGCCAAAAGAGTATCAGGGACTAAGGCGCCAGCAGGTCGGACCTGTCGGAGGCATGCGAAACGGCGTAATCAGAACTGCGGAGTTTTTCCAGAAGGCAGTCGGCGCTGAGGACGGCAATCTGACAATCAGGCAGTGGCTCGAGATTCCGGACTACGCGCTTGCAGAAGCGGTAAACGGCGAGGTCTTCTATGACGGATACGGTGAGTTCTCGGAAATAAGAGAGAGGCTTATGGAGTATCCGGAGGACATTATGCTGAAGAGGCTTGCCGGGAATCTTCTCATAATGGCACAGTCCGGACAGTACAATTTTATGAGATGTCTCAGTCACGGAGAACCTGAAGCGGCGCAGTTTGCCTGCAACGAGTTTGTAAACGCAACACTCAAAGCGACCTTCCTTCTGCAGGGAAGATACCTGCCGTACTACAAGTGGAGCTTCCGCGCACTTAAGGGACTGCTTTTCACCGAGGAGCTTGCGGCAAGACTTTCGTTCATCCTGATGGCTGACCACAGTGACGAGGAAGTCGCTCAGCAGAAGTACACGGCGATTGAGGAGATTGCTTCGTGGATTATCGATGAGCTGCAGAGCAGAGATATCACGAAGGCGATCTGCGGCGATCTCGAGAAGCACGCTTATTCGGTTAATGATTTTATAAAGGATGGTGAAATCCGAAATCTCAACATCCTGACTACAGTTTAGAATACACAGAAAAACGGAGATTAATATATGAAGATACAAGGTTTGCAGAAGATGACACTGCTCGATTTCCCGGGAAAAGTGGCCTGCACTGTTTTCCTCGGAGGTTGCGATTTCAGATGTCCTTTCTGCCACAACTCGGACATACTGTCGATGGATTCGGAGGCGCTGCTAGACGATGTTGAGCTGATGGATTTTCTCGAGAAGAGGAAGAACCTGCTTGAGGGAGTTGCCATCACGGGCGGAGAGCCGCTGCTTAGAAAAGACATCGAGGATCTGCTTGTGAAAATCAAGGAACTCGGATATCTCGTTAAGCTCGACACTAACGGAAACAATCCGGAGCTGCTCAAAAGGATAGTTGAGCGCAAGCTGGTCGACTACGTTGCGATGGATATCAAAAACAGCCCGGAGCGTTACGCTGTTACAATCGGTTTTGAGGATTTCGACCTGTCGAAGGTTGAGGAGAGCAAGAACTTCCTTTTGACCGGGCAGGTGGAGTACGAGTTTAGAACGACGGTTGTAAAAGAATTCCACGACGCGGATTCCTTCAAAGAAATCGGTCCCTGGATAGAGGGTGCGGAGAAATACTTCCTGCAGACCTTCGTCGACCGGGAAAAAGTTATGTTCGGAGGCCTGTCAGCCTACGACAAAGAGGAGATGGAGGCGTTTGCCGACATCGTTTCGCCGTACGTCAAGGCAATCGACATCAGAGGATAGTTGAAAAAATGGAAAATAATGGGCTCGCGACAAAATCGCGGCCCGTTTTTTGTACATATATTGTGTCTATATAGTATTATACAATAAAATACACCACAATATATTGATTTCGCGTTAAGTTGATGATAATATTCGTAATAGTATAGAAGAAGGTGAATTGTATGTTAGAATCCGTAGTTTGCGGCTCAGTAAAATGCAGGACAAACGAGGGTTCATGAAAAATACATTTAACTAGGGAGAAGGAATATGTATCGAGTATTAAAACGTGACGGCCTGGAAGTAGACTTCAATGTTTCCAAGATAAGCGCTGCACTTGAAGCGGCTTTCGTGGCATGTAACAAGCAGTATCATCCATCTGTAATTGATATGCTTGCACTCAGAGTCACTTCGGACTTTGAGCCTAAGATTAAGAACAACCTGATCACCGTAGAGGAGATCCAGGACAGCGCTGAGAAGATTCTCTCCGAGGCAGGATATGCGGATGTTGCAAAGGCATACATTCTCTATCGTAAGCAGAGAGAGAAGATTCGTAACGTAAATAACGCTATGCTGAGCTACAAGGACCTTGTAGACAGCTATCTTAAGATCAACGACTGGAGAGTTAAGGAGAATTCAACAGTTACTTACAGCGTTGGCGGACTTATTCTGTCCAATTCCGGCGCTATCACAGCAAACTACTGGCTGAGCGAGATTTACGATCAGGAAATCGCTGAGGCTCACAGAAACGCAGACATTCATATTCACGATCTGAGCATGCTGACAGGTTACTGTGCAGGATGGAGTTTGAAGCAGCTCATTCAGGAAGGACTCGGCGGAGTTCCTGGAAAGATTACTTCCTCACCTGCAGCTCACCTCTCGACACTCTGCAACCAGATGGTTAACTTCCTTGGTATTATGCAGAACGAGTGGGCAGGAGCACAGGCATTCTCATCATTCGATACATACCTTGCACCTTTTGTAAAGGCTGACAATCTTTCACAGAAAGAAGTTAAGCAGTGCATTCAGTCATTCGTTTACGGTGTAAATACTCCTTCACGTTGGGGTACTCAGGCTCCATTTACAAATATCACTCTCGACTGGACAGTTCCAAGAGACCTTGCAGATCTGCCTGCACTCGTAGGCGGCAAGGAGATGGATTTCACCTACGGTGACTGCCAGAAGGAAATGGACATGGTCAACAAGGCCTTCATCGAAATCATGATTGA
>JABUTC010000025.1:22264-25535 GCA_021442505.1 Mogibacterium sp.
TTCGATGTGCTGCAGACTTCGTCTTGACCTCCGTGAGCTTCGTAAAAAGTCCGGTGGTTACTTCGGAAGCGGTGAGTCGACAGGTTCGGTAGGTGTTGTAACAATCAATCTCCCAAGAATTGCTTACCAGGTAAAGAGCAAGGAAGAGTTCTACGCAAGACTCGACCACCTGATGGATATTTCGGCTCGCAGCCTCAGAACAAAGAGAACTGTAATCACAAAGCTTATGGAGTCAGGTCTGTATCCATACACAAAGCGTTACCTCGGAACATTCAACAACCACTTCTCAACAATCGGTCTGATTGGTATGAACGAGGTTGGTTTGAATGCTTGCTGGCTCGGTGAGGATCTTACAAGCGAGAAGACTCAGGAGTTTGCAGTAGAGTGCCTGAACCATATGAGAGACAGACTCTCGGATTATCAGGAGGAGTACGGTGATCTGTACAACCTCGAGGCTACACCTGCTGAGTCGACAACTTACAGATTCGCTAAGCACGACAAGGAGGATTTCCCTGATATCATCACTGCAAACGAGAACGGTACACCATACTACACCAACTCGTCGCATCTGCCGGTTGGATATACAGAGGATATTTTCACCGCACTCGATGTTCAGGACGGACTGCAGACACTGTACACATCAGGAACTGTTTTCCACGCATTCCTCGGCGAGAAGCTCGGCTCATGGAGAGAGGCAGCTACGCTCGTTCGCAAGATTGCCGAGAACTACAAGCTTCCTTACTACACAATGTCGCCGACTTACTCGGTATGTAAGGACCATGGATACATCACAGGTGAGGTTTACGAGTGTCCGATCTGCGGCAACAAGACTGAGGTTTACAGCCGTATCACAGGATACTATCGTCCGGTTCAGAACTGGAACGACGGAAAGTCACAGGAGTTCAAGGACAGAAAGGTTTACGATATCGCAAACAGCCATCTGAAGAGAACTGCTCCTGTTGCTGAGGCAGCAGCTGCAGAGGCACCTGCAGAGGCATGCGCATGCACAAGAGATGTGACAAACCCTGGCGAGCAGGTTCTGCTTTTCGCAACTAAGACCTGTCCTAACTGCAAGCAGGCAGAGAAGCTTCTCGAGGAGGCAGGAATTGCATATACAAAGATTCTTGCAGAGGAGAATCCTGAGCTTGCAACAGCACACGGAATTCGTCAGGCACCTACACTGGTTGTTGCAGGCGATCAGCCGGCTAAACTGGTTGGACTCGGTGGAGTTCGCAAGTTCCTCAACGATTACACCGCATAATAAAGGCGGCTCGTTATGAAGGACCTTGTAATTGTGGGCGGTGGCCCAGCCGGTCTGACAGCGGCAATTTACGCTGCAAGAGCCGGAAAAAGTGTGAAGGTTTACGAGAAGGAAAACCTCGGCGGGCAGATTCTGTTTTCACCGATGGTGGACAACTACCCGGGAATTCCGCATGTCAGCGGTCAGAAGTTCGTCGAAAAGCTGACTCAGCAAGTCGATGAGCTCGGCGTGGAAATCGTCTTTGAAGAGGTTACGGGCATTGCCAATGTCGGCGTAAATGCGGACACAGGCAAGGAAGAGTATCTCGTTACGAGCGAGTCCGGCGACCAGAGATGCAGAGCGATAGTTCTCGCGACGGGAGTTGCGCACAGAAAACTCGGACTCGAGGGCGAAGAGGACCTCGTGGGCTGCGGCGTGTCATACTGCGCGGTATGAGCCGGTGCTTTTTACAGGGATGCACACGTAGCGGTTGTCGGCGGCGGCGACACGGCACTGCAGGATGCAATTTTTCTCGCGGCGCCTTCGTCGAAGGTGACACTGATTCACCGAAGAGACGAGTTCCGCTGCGAAAAGAGCCTCGTCAAGAGAGTCGTAGACAACCCGAAGATTGAGATTCTGTACAGCCACGTGGTTGACCGTTTCGTCGAGGAGGATTTCACTCTCAAGCGCATCGACGTGAAAAATCTCAAAACAGGCGAGGTTTCGCCGCTTGAGGTTGAGGGAGTGTTCCTCGCAGTAGGACAGATTCCGCAGAGCGAAGCGTTTAAGGATCTGATTTATGTGGATGAACAGGGTTACTACTACGCCGGTGAAGATGCTCTTACAAATGAGGCAGGCATCTTTGCTGCAGGCGATGCGCGTATCAAAAGCGTTCGTCAGCTGACAACGGCGGTAGGTGACGGAGCTGCAGCTGCAGTTGCGGCCTGCCAGTACCTGGATATGTAATAATGAGAAGCCCCAATTGGGGCTTTTTCTTATGCCCGCAGACGCCCCTAAATCCCTTGAAAAATCTCGACTTTTGGTAAACTTTGGCGATGTTTTACGGGTAGTTTTTGCAGTCCATTGGCGATACAATTATGGAACCAATGGAGGTTAACATGATTGATAATTCAGCATACATTAAAGAACTGGCAGACGCCAACAAATGCAGACTCGAATCAGTGCGCAAAAGCCTGAAAGACGCACCAAGAGGAACACTGTGCATACGCATGAGAGAAAGCGGCATATATTTCACAAGGCATCTTGGAGATAAAGAAAAAGGAATAACGAAGAGACCCGACCTTGTCGTAGAACTGATGAGGAAGCGAAAACTTTTTGCAGAAGAAAAAAGCCTTTCGGATACACAAGAAATATTGGACACAATCTATGAGCAGCTGCGAGAAATTGAGAAGCGAAAGCTTGCAACATCCAGGATACCGATCGAGGCAATTGAATCTGTGGGGGTGACTCTTACGGATGTGAGTGAACCGGTAGAAGTATTCAGGTGGTTAAAATCCAATCAAAACAGTTTTAAGGAGAAAGAATTAAAATTTGTTACTAATAACGGTGTTCGGGTGAGATCGAAAAGTGAGAAGATTATAGGCGATAAATTAGAAGAACTCGGAATTCCTTACATCTACGAGGCATCACTGAGATTGCCCAATGGAAGGTACTTTAGTCCGGATTTTACGTTATTGTCACTTCGAAATGAACTGAAGTACTGGGAGCATTTCGGACTTCTTGGCGATGAGAAGTACGACCCGAAGTTTCTTGAGAAGATGAAGGAATATTCGGAGAACGGAATTACTCCAGGTAAGAATCTGATTCTCTCTTTCGAGTGGGACATCAGTCATCCCGAGAATCTTGAGAGGTTAATAATGCAAGCGTTACTGTAAAAAGCTAAGTTTCGAAAATTTTTCCTAAAATGCTCAGATATCAGGGTGTCGACGAAAGTTTTTGTAGCAACTTTTTCGGAAAAACCGCTATTATGAACATCCAGACAAAGAAAAGAAAAAGATAAGCAACACTATT
>JABUTC010000026.1:0-2104 GCA_021442505.1 Mogibacterium sp.
GCTTCAGAGTGTCCGTATTGCGGCAATCCTATCGTAATGAAGGGAAACTTCGAAGGCGACCTGAAGCCTGATTACATCATTCCTTTCAAGATAAGCAAGGATCAGGCCAAAGAAGCATACCTTAACCATTTAAAGGGAAAGAAACTTCTTCCTAAGATTTTCAAAGACCAGAATCACATAGACGAGATGAAAGCTCTGTATGTTCCTTTCTGGCTGTTCGACTGTGATACGGATGCATCAGTCAGTTACGGTGCAACTACGGTTCGGACTTGGTCTGAGGGAGATTACGATGTAACAGAGACCAGTTATTATGATGTAATCAGAGAAGGTTCGGTATCTTTTGACAATGTTCCTGTAGACGGTTCTGTGGCTATGCCGGACGAGCTTGTTCAGTCTGTTGAGCCATACGACTTCAGCGAGGCTGTAGATTTCCAGACGGCATATCTCGCAGGTTATCTTGCAGATAAATATACGCTCGGAATTGACGACGCTATTCCGGTGGCAAACAGCAGAGTTAAGAACAGCGTAGACATGATGTTCCGTTCAACCGTAACGGGATACAGCAGCGTGGTTACCAAAAGCAATTTCGTAGATATCAACAACGGAAGGGCAAAATACGCTATGTATCCTCTCTGGATACTCAACACTACATTCGAAGGAAAGCCTTATATCTTCTCGATTAACGGACAGACAGGTAAGACTGCGGGTGACCTTCCTATGGACAAAGGCCTTTTCGCTGCTAATTTTGCAAAGACCGGTGGTATAGCGGCTCTTGTTGTTGCGGCTATACAGATAGCCGGATTCCTGTTCTTTTAAGGAGGTGTGGGCATGAGAAAAAGATTAAGTATTCTTGTGACGCTGCTCCTGAGTCTGGGCATAGTCCTTGCTTCGTTTGTCATAAGCTTTGCTGCCAACAGCGACAAAGTTATAGATCAGGCGGATATTTTAACAGAACAGGAAGAGCAGCAGCTGGAGGCGGATCTGGCTCAGTGGTGCGAGGATAATCAGTTTGATATAGTAATCCTGACAACCAGAAACGGATTATATGCGGATGATCCGGGCAATCCTCTGATGAAGTTTGCAGACGATTATTACATAAATAACGGCTATGGTTACGGTGGAAATTATGATGGCTGTATACTGACCATTGATATGGGTTCAAGAGAGGTCTGGATTGCTACCGAAGGATACGGACATACAGTATTAACCGATTATGGTATTGATGCAGTTGTAGATGAAGTATGTACTGAGCTCGGAAACGGAAACAACTACGCTGCTGTAAAGATTAACTTCGTTGAGAACGTAAAGTGGCTGTATGACCAGGCATCTGCAGGGACCCCTTATGATGTAGTAACTCCGTCAAGTCCTGCGACTACGATATTCAGCGAACTGCCTAGAATAATTATCATATCTCTTATAATAGGTGCAATAGTAGGCCTGATTTCGGCTCTGGGCAACAAGAGCAAACTGAAGACAATCAGGAGAAAATACGAGGCTCACAGCTATGAAAGAGATGGAAGTTTTAAACTTTCAAGACAGGCTGACATATTCCTGTACTCACAAAGGACCAGAAGGAGAAAACCTCAGAGCAATGATTCAAACAGAGGCGGAGGCGGCTCCACACTCCACAAAACATCTTCCGGAAGAGAACACGGCGGCGGTGGCGGCAAGTTCTAATTCAAGATTGTTTACTGAATATGCAATAAGATATAATTAACAGGCGGGCGACCCGCCTGTTTAATTTGGAGGGAAGACATATGGAAGGATATGATTTTTTTACAAAGAATGTTCTTATAACAGGAGGCTCGAGAGGCATAGGCGCAGAAACCGTGAGACTGTTCTGTGAAAAAGGCGCAAATGTCGTTTTCTTTTACAATAAATCCGAAACGGCAGCTATGTTGATTGAGGAGGACACAAGGGCGAAAGGCATCCGATGCGATGTGGGATGTGATGAGTCCGTAAAAGAGGCTATGGCAGAAGCGAAAAAGATCTTTGACGGGCCGATAGATGTACTTGTATGCAATGCCGGAATATCGGATTTTAACCTTGTTACAGATATCGGTGCGGAGCGCTGGAATAGGATAATGGATGTGAATCTGAACGG
>JABUTC010000026.1:2702-4378 GCA_021442505.1 Mogibacterium sp.
ACTTCTACACCTGGTACAGTGAGGGCTATGCGGCGACTTTTCCAAGAAGTTATGAGGTGAAACTAGGGGATGAGGTTTGTGTAAGAGCAAACTCAATCTGGGCGCTGGTAGATACTGAAACTAAGAGACTGATTAGAGCTAAAGAATTCTATCTGCCGCCTGAACAGGCCGAAGACAAACATGAACTCGGAATTCCGGACAGATACAAGCTGCCGAAGGATGCGGTTTTTACTGAGGCCGGAGATATGCTTGTTATGGCGTGGCAGACTGATATAAATATGCATTTAAATAATGCTCGCTACGTAGATCCGATGTGGAGTTGCATCCCGGATATTGCAAAAAGAAAAGTCAAAGCTTTAGCGATTCACTACGCACACGAATCGTTGGAGGGAGAGAGGCTTAAGATCATGGTCAGCCAGCCTTACCCTTGCGAGTTTGAGGCATATGCTGAAGACCATGAAATCTTCTACACAACCATGGACGGAGATGATGGAATAAGGGCTGATGCAATGTGGGTAGTCAGCAAAATCAAGTAAATATTCAAAGCCGTATATAGTGCGGGTTTCACAGGCAACCACTACATATAGTGGTTGCCTTATTTTTATGCCTGAAAACAGGAAAAATGGGGAGAAAAATGCAAAATGGTGGGGGAAAAGTTCTAAATTTAAGCATTTTTTTTACACAAATGGCGAAAAGTGGAGTAAAATGGGGATGTAAACTGAAGATGGGCTTAGTGTCCCCATTTTTTGAACGAAAAGGAAAGGCCGAAGGATGTTCACAGGTACTTATCAAAACTCAATAGACAGCAAGAACAGGCTGATTATTCCTGTCAAGTACCGCGAACAGCTCGGAGGCAGCTGCATGCTTACACGCGGCTTCGACAAGTGCCTCTACATTTACTCGATGGAGGACTGGGATGTGCTTGTTGAGAAGATTAAGCAGCTGAAGCAGTCGGATAGGGACGTAAGAAAGTTCATAAGAGAGTTTTTCTCCAACACCGAGGAATGCCATCTTGACGCACAGGGAAGAATACTGATTCCGCAGAATCTAAGAGAATATGCGGGAATCACAAAGGACCTTGTAACAAAAGGTGCTATGGACAAGATAGAAATCTGGAGCGCCGAGGTTCTTGAGTCACCTGAAGGCGAGAACATGATGGATGATGACGAGTTTGTCGCAAAACTGGATATGTACGATCTGTAGCGACGGCTTCGAGGTGAAGAGATGGAGTTCAAACATGTGCCGGTTTTATATAACGAGGTTATCGAATCGTTAAACATTAAGCCGGATGGGATTTATATAGATGGCACAGTTGGCGGAGGCGGACATTCGTCGGGAATCTGCGAAAGATTATCTGAAGAAGGAACGCTTATCGCGGTAGACAGGGACAGGATGGCGCTTGAAGCCGCCGAGAAAAGACTGTCGCAATACAAGTGCAAGAAGATTTTCGTCCATTCTAATTACAGTGATATATCACATATCTCCTTAAGCGCAGGAAGAAGAGTCTCCGGGATCTTGTTGGATCTCGGAGTGTCCTCCTTCCAACTCGACACAGCCGAAAGAGGCTTCTCGTATATGCATGACGCACCGATGGATATGCGTATGAACGAAGAAGACAGTTTTACGGCATACGAGGTAGTGAACGGGTATAGCGAGGAAGATCTCCACAGAATCAT
>JABUTC010000026.1:4402-9455 GCA_021442505.1 Mogibacterium sp.
AAACATCCGAGCAGCTCGTCGAAGTGATCAAGGCGGCCATTCCCGCATCGGAAAGAAGAGACGGGCCGCATCCGGCAAAGAGAACTTTTCAAGCGATAAGAATTGAGGTTAATGCCGAGCTCGAGCATTTAAGAAAAGCGGTTGAAGAACTGCCGGACCTGCTCGAGGAAGGTGGAAGGCTCGCGATAATAACATTCCACTCGCTTGAAGACAGAATGGTTAAGACCGAGTTTGACAGAAGGCTGAATCCTTGTACATGCCCTAAGGAATTTCCGATGTGCGTGTGCGGAAAGGTTGCAGATATTAAGAAGGTAACGAGAAAGCCTATCGTCGCAGATGACGAGGAACTCGAATATAACCCGAGAGCGAGGAGCGCTAAGCTCAGGGTTATAGAAAAAATAAGGTAATGCGCTCGGGAGAGGATGCACAATAATGGCAAATATTGCAGGTTCAGCAAGCACCGGCAGAATTAATGGCAGAGTAAATGGCGGAATGAGCAATGCTGCGGCAAGGGAAGCGGTCAGAGGGACCAGGCTTTCCAACAACGCATACAGATTTGTTTTCATTCTTGTTATTGTTCTTGCGTCAATATTTACTCTTATATCACTCTCGGCATATTCTTCAAAGCTTCAGATAGAGAACAGCAGGCTCGAACAGAGTGTAGAGAATCTGCAGGCTGAGATAGCATCCCTGAACAATGAAATTTCGAAAGAAAGCAACGACAGCCGCATAGAGAAGCTGGCAACAGAAAAACTTGGGATGGTTTATCCGTCGGCAGAAAACAGCATCAACATCGATGCAATAGAGGAAGCTGATGCCGGGGTTAGCTTGGCTGCCACAATTAGAGCAGAAGCATATAAATAACAGAAACACATCACGGAACTACTGCCACTAAACTAACAGGTTTGGTGGCTTTTTTCGCAAAAGAGGGTAGAAAATCGTGTGGAGAACTAAAGACTACGACAATCTTGAAGAATACAGACGCAGAAAAGAAGAGTTTTTTGCGGGAGATGAGCCTGAATGGACTATGGGAAGGCGGACCGGATTTAGAGCGCAGGAAAACGGCGAAGAGGACAAGGTAAGCGATATGAACAGGGGCAGACTGCTGTTCGGGTTTGGACTGCTCCTTGTTATTTTTATGGCGCTTATTCTTAGAATGGGATACATACAGATTGTCTGTGCCACTGATTACAGAGAAAAGGCAACCGCAATTCAGACGGTTGATACCGGAGTTGATTCGACACGTGGAATAATATACGACAGCAAGGGCAATATTCTTGCGGAAACGGTTACAGGGTATGAGCTTTACGGATACACTTCGGTTCTATACAAGTCGGACAGGCTGACAGAGGTTGAGAAAGAAACCACGGTGAAAAACCTCGCCAAGATTACGGGCGCTGACGAAAACGACGTAAAAGAACTGCTTTCAGGCAAGGAGAACCTGGTTCTTCTTGGAAGCAATATCAACCAGGACGGAGTAGATAAAGCGAAAAAATACTGGGGAGACAATGTCATTGTTAAGACAAAGTCAGTAAGAAGCTACCCGAACGGGGCTTTTGCAAGCCAGTTAATCGGAAATCTGAATTCTGAAGGAGATGGAATAGCCGGTCTTGAGGCTTATTACAATTCAGAGCTCAGAGGAACTAACGGAAGAGTAGTAAAAAAGACGGACAATAACGGAAACACTATTTCGACGAAGGGTGGAAAGTATTACCAGCCACAGAACGGAAGCAGTATTGTTACGACAATCGACTCGGTTATCCAGCAATACGTAGAGGAGGCAATTGCTGCCGGAAAGGAAAGAACCGGAGCAGAATCGATAACGTGCATTGTATCAAATCCTAAAACGGGAGATATACTTGCCTACGCTGAGACAAACGAGTATGACCCAAACAATCCGGGGCAGCCTTCTGATGCAAAAGAACTGGCAGCATTTAAGAATATGTCTGATGCGGAACAGTCAGAATATCTGAGCCGCATGTGGACTATCGAGGCGGTCAGCAGCGTTTATGAACCGGGCTCGACATTTAAGCTTGTTGCGGCATCTGCAGGCCTTGAACTTGGCACTGTAACTGACGGTTCAAGCTTTTACTGCAACAAGACCTTTGACGCAGGCGGAATTACACTCAGCTGTCTTGGAAAACACGGATCACAGGATATCAAAGAGGCTGTGGGCAATTCGTGCAATGCAGCACTCGGAAGAGTTGCGATGGATATGGGAGGCGATAATATATATCGCTACGTAAAACTGTACGGCCTTGCCAACAAGACCGGAATTGACCTTCCGGGAGAGGGAAGCTCGCTGGTAAAAGATCCTTCGGTTCTCGTAGGTGTCGACCTTGCGACAATGGGTTTTGGCCAGGGTGTCGCAGTAACTCCTATACAGCTGCTTATGGCCGTAAACGCCATGGGAAACAACGGCATACTTATGAAGCCTAAGGTTGTAAAGCAGATTGTAAACTCCGACGGAAAAGTGGTTGAGGAGATTGAGGATACAGAGGTAAGACAGGTCATCACAAAAGAGACTGCGGACAAAATGCGTGAGATTATGGAATATTACGTAAGCGATGCAGGTGGTGATGAGGCTTATATTAAAGGATATAAAATAGGCGGAAAAACCGGTACTGCCAATATTGCAACGGGCGGTGGATACTCTGCAGACACAGACACATCATTCATTGCAATGGCACCTATGGACGACCCCGTGATCTCTATGCTTGTCATAGTTCATAAACCTACAAAGGTGCAGTACGGAAACAACACTGCCGGACCTATTGTAAAAGATATTATGGCAAAGGCTCTTCCTTATCTTGGTGTTGAGCAGGAAGGTGGAGCTGTCGCAAATAATGAAACTGTTGAGGTTCCAAATGTAACCGGAATTGACAGCAACAAGGCGATTGAAGCGCTTAAGGAAAAAGGTCTGTCGTATAAGATAAGCCCTGCAGGAACGACAGGATCGTTCATTGTTCAGGACCAGAACCCTAAGGCCGGAAGTGTTGTTGTTAAGGGTAAAACGGTATATATTTACAGCAAATAGATTGCAAAAGGAGAGCGAAATGAGAAATACATCGCTTGATTACTTGGTAGAGGCGACAGGAGGGATTCTGTACGCACAGGACAGAACAAAACAGCATGACAGCGTGCGTGGAGTAGTCATAGATTCGAGAGCAGCAGAAGAGGGCGTCCTCTTCTTTTGCATAATCGGAGAAAGAGTTGACGCCCATACTTTTCTCCCTGACGTAAGGGAAAAAGGCTGCCATAACGTTGTTGTGTCAAACCTCGAGTGGGCCGACAAGATGATGGCTCTGGGCGACATGAACGTTATTCTCGTAGAGGATACTACGATGGCGCTCGTTAAACTCGGAACCAGATATATGGACGACTGGTCCGGATTAAGAAGAGTTGCCATTACGGGCAGCGTCGGAAAGACCAGCACAAAAGAGTTTATTTACAGTGTGCTTTCTAGCAAGTACAGAACAGGAAAGAATCCGGGAAACCTCAACAGCGAATTCGGTATTCCTATGGCATGCTGCGGATTTGACGAGGACATTGAGATTTCCATTAATGAGATCGGTCTCGGATACGGACTTGATATGGAGTATCTTGTAAATATCGTAAAGCCTGAAGTCGCTGTAGTGACAAATGTCGGCACATCACATCTTGAGGTGTACGGAAGCAGGGAAGAACTCAGAAATGCGAAGTTAAGAATAACAAATTCGCTCAAACGAGGAGGAACCCTTATAGCCAATACCGATGGCGACATGCTCGATGAAAATCAGATAATCAATAATACAAAAGGCGGGTTTAAACTCGTGCAGATTGGAAGCTCCGGATCCTGCGACTACAGGGTCTGTGACATTTGCGACAAGGGTGTAGATGGTGTAGAATGCAAGATAGAAATCGAGGGATACACTGAGAGCTTCAAGCTCACGCTTCCTGTTGTCGGAGCCCACAATCTATACAATGCCGCTCTGGCAATTGCTGTGGGAGCCTGCTTTGATATAAAGCCGGCAGATGCGATTGAGGCGCTTCAGAGTGTAGAGTGGAACGATAACAGACTCGATGTCAGAAGAGGCTCTGATTACACTGTAATCAATGACTGCTACAATGCCAGTCCTGAATCAATGAAGGCAGGCATTGATATTGTTGTGCATAGCGATGCAAAGAGAAAAGGTGCTGTTCTTGGAGACATGTTTGAGCTCGGCGATAACTCAGAGTCTTTGCATGCGAGTGTTGGCACTTATGCGGCTGAGAAAGGTCTTGATTTTGTAATCACCATAGGAAGCAACTCAAAAGCTATTGCGGAGGCTGCGCTTAAGGCAGATCCCGACATGCAGGTTGTAAGCTATGAGGACAGGACCGCTGCAATTGAAGACATAGAGAATGTTCTGCAAAAAGGCGACCTGCTTCTTGTTAAGGCGTCAAGAGCAATGGCGTTAGAAGTATTATCCGATGCGATTTCACACTAAGAAATAAAGAGGAACATTTATGGTAGAAACAAGCAATTTTGCAAGTCTGATTCTTGCATTCGTAATAAGTTGCGTCGGAACCGGATTGCTGATTCCGTATATGAAGAAGAGGCAGTTCGGACAGTACATCCGTGAGGAGGGACCTCAGGCTCACATGAGCAAGCAGGGCACTCCGACGATGGGAGGAATGGCTTTTATTGTTGCGATTATAATCACGATAGTGGCAATAGGAGGCTTTTCTGTTTCTAAACTTGTAATCATAATAACAATGCTTGCATACGGAGCAATCGGATTTATAGATGATATGAATAAGATTGCGAAAAAAGGCAATGAGGGTTTGACACCAAAGCAGAAACTGCTGCTTCAGGTTGTATTTGGCCTTGCTCTTGCCGTTTATATGGCAATGACTACAGGAACACATGTGTTCATTCCATTCTTCAAGGTGAGCATTACCTTTGGAATTCTATACATTCCATTCATTATTTTTGTAGAAGTCGCAATGGCAAATGCGGTCAATCTCACCGATGGTCTCGACGGTCTTGCATCGAGCACAACGGCAGTAGTTGCACTGCTTTTTGCAATTC
>JABUTC010000026.1:10337-12970 GCA_021442505.1 Mogibacterium sp.
ACTAATAGAATAAAATCAATATCTTACCCACCATAAGAAACAGAAACAAGCAGTTGCCAGCTGGAAACAATCGGGAATTTCAGACCGGAGGTTTCCGCAATTCTGAACCTGACTCCGGACCATTTGAACAGGCACAAAACAATGGAAGCCTACGGTGAGGCAAAGGCAAGGATTTTTGCAAATCAGACGGAAGATAACTATCTCGTTCTGAACTTCGACGACGAGGCATCTGTCGCGCTTGCCGTTGAATGCCGGGCTAAGATAGTGCCTTTTAGCAGAAAGAGACAGCTTGACTTCGGAGCATATCTCTGCGAAGGCGAGCTTGTGATAAAAGACGAAGACGGAAGTGTTTATAAGATTTGTGCGGCAGACGAGCTTCGCATAATAGGAGATCACAACATTGAAAATGCTCTTGCAGCTGCGGCAATGTGCTATTTTGCAGGCATTGAGGTCGATGTGATTTCAGAGTCTGTAAAAGCATTCCCGGGAGTTGAGCACAGAATTGAATACTGCGGAACAGTCGATGGAGCGATGTACTACAACGACTCAAAGGGAACGAATGTTGATGCTGCGGTAATCGCACTGAAAGCACTCAGAGAAAACATCATCCTCATTGCCGGAGGTGACGGCAAAGCACAGGATTTCACCGATCTTGCAGTTGCAATGAAGGGTAAAGTCAAAGCGCTCGTGCTTCTCGGAAGAGATGCGGCACAGATCGAAGAGTGCGCACGCAGGGAAGGCTTCACCGAGATATACAATGAAAAGGATATGGAAGGCTGTGTTCAAAGATGCAGAGAACTTGCAGAAGAAGGAGACAAGGTTCTTCTGTCACCGGCATGTGCAAGCTGGGATATGTACAAGAGCTACGAACACAGAGGCAGACATTTCAAGGACTGCGTTAAGGCTCTTGAGGACTAGAATAACTGTAGGATTATAGATGCGCAAAGATAAGAAAGAGGGAAAAAAGAATAAGAAGCAAGCCGGGAAGGAGAAAAGACAGTACAGCAGTCCAAAAGGTTTTGCAAGGGGTCTTGCAACCGCATTTGCTGAAAGCAGCTATGGCATTCTGGTACTCGTGCTGATTCTTTCCTGTTTTGGTGTTCTTATGGTTTTCAGTGCAGGCTACTACCAGACTGTAAATATGGCGGAGCCCGATCCTTTTTATTATCTTAAGAGACAGGGTTTCTTTGTTCTTTCGGGGCTTGCGCTTCTGGCATGGGCAGCATGCTTTGATTATCACAAGTATAAGAAGTATGCAAATCTGATAATAATTGCAAGTATTGCACTGCTCGTTCTCGTAATGCTTATCGGAACAGGAGCAAACGGTGCTCAGAGATGGATTTCTATAGGACCGATCAATATAACGCCTAGTGAGCTTTCTAAACTCGCTGTTATCATTTTTACATCTGTTTATGTTTATGAAGATCCGGACAGGATAAAGACTGCAAATAAAGGGCTTTGGATACTGTTTGCGATTATGGGCGTACATGCGCTCCTTATTATCAAGCAGCCTAACCTTTCGACGGCTATAGTAATCTGTGCGATAATGGTCGGCATTATGTTCCTCGCCGGATTATCGTGGGGATGGATCGGATTCTTTGTAGGATCGCTGGTTGCCGGAACATTTGCAATTATCACTTTTGGAAAGAACACTCACTGGTACTCAAGAATTATGAGCTTCACGGATCCTTTTGCAGATGCTCAGGGTGACGGTTACCAGGTATGCCAGTCGCTTATTGCTTTGGGAAACGGCGGACTTACAGGTCTTGGACCGGGAAACAGCATTACAAAAAACCTGTACCTGCCTGAACCGCAGAACGACTTTATTCTGGCCATAATAGGAGAAGAACTCGGATATCTCGGATTCCTTATACTGATGGTTGTTTACATCCTTCTGCTCTTCATGTGCATTATGACTGCGGCAAAAGCTGCAGATAAACTTGGTTTTTACATTGCTGCGGGAGTTTCGATAATGCTCGGACTTCAGGTAGCAATTAACGTAGCGGTTGTAACTTCTTCGATGCCTGCAACAGGAATCACACTTCCTTTTGTAAGTTACGGAGGAAGTTCGATGTGGGTATTTATGTTTGCAATGGGAATAGTGCTTAATATTTCCAGAACGAGGAAGAAGAAAAAAGGCAAGGTGGCAGCATGAAAATAGTACTTACCGGAGGATGCACCGGAGGACATATCTATCCTGCCCTCGCAATAGGTGATAAATTCAGAGAAAAGCAGGAAGATGTCGAAATCATCTTCATTGCACATCAGTATGGACTTGAGACAACCATAGTTCCGAAGGCGGGCTATGATCTTCATATAGTTACGGCGGAGTGGTTTGACAGGAGCAATCCGCTGAGACTTATTAAGACTTTGCTTGCGACAAACAAAGGCCGCAAGGAGGCATATAAGGTAATAAAGGAATTCAAGCCCGATGTAGTTGTAAGCACGGGAAGCTTTGTCAGCGTTCCCGTGGTGCTTGCCGCGAAAAAATACGGGGCTTCGATATATATTCAGGAGCAGAATGCTTTTCCGGGACTTTCAAACAAGCTGCTTGAGGGATGCGCAAAGAACATTTTCCTTGGCTTCGAAGGAGGAAGGGAGCAGTTCAGGGATCAGTCCAAACTGATTTACAG
>JABUTC010000026.1:12994-21556 GCA_021442505.1 Mogibacterium sp.
TTCTGCGGAAGAGATCAGAAGAAAGACAGAGAAGAACTCGGCATACCTGCTGACGACACGGTAATAATGCTGTTTGGCGGAAGCCTCGGCTCGGAGGAACTGAACAGAATCGGAGTGGAGATTGCCCGCAAATATGCCAATCAAAAGGGAGTAACATTCATCTTCGGTACAGGCAACGACTACTACGCTGATGTTATGGAAATCCTCAAGAAGGAGGGACTGGACTGCTGTGAAAATATACGTCCCCTGGCGTACATTGACGGCATGCCAAGAACCCTGTCCGCAGCCGATGTAATCATTGGAAGAGCAGGAGCTCTTTCCGTGGCTGAGATAACAATGTCGGGAAGAGCGGCGATTTTTGTCCCTTCTCCAAATGTAACTGCAGACCATCAGTACTATAATGCAAAGGCTGTTGCGGATAACGGCGGAGCATTTATTGTCAGAGAGAGCGAAAACACAGTTTCGGAAGTTATAGAAAAACTCGACGAACTTGTGTCAGACAGAGAATTAATAGAGAAAATGGGCAAAGCATCCTTTGAGATTGCACCCGTAAATGCCACGGATATTATTTACGACAAGATAATGGAGACATATGGCAGATAAGAAACCTGAAAAAAAGAATGAAAAGAAAACGGTTTCGTATGGCTTAGGTGCGGAAGATTATTATGATGTCGTAGAGGCCAACATAGCGAGACGAAAGGCGGAAAGGGAAAAGAAGGCTGAAAAGAAGAAGACCATTCCTAAGAAGCCTTTGATTATAGTGTTCGTTATACTGGCTGTTATAGGCGGTTTTATTTTTTCGCTGTCAGACTTCTTTGTTGTGGACACCATAGAGGTTCAGGGGAACAGCTTTTTCACAGCAGAAGAGGTGATAAATATGGCACATGCCACACCGGGCAGCAATCTTATTTATCATCCGGACAAAAAGAGCATAGTCAATTATCTGAAGGAGAATCCGTATATAGAGGATGCCAAGGTATCGAGAAAGCTTCCTTCAACACTTGTTATCACGGTAAAAGAAAGGGAGCAGAAGGGCGCAATATTATACGACGACTCGTACCTCATTGTGAACGAACAGGGTATACGTCTCAGAAAAACTCAGACGCAGCCTAAGATAACTTTAATAAGCGGAATTAAGGTTAAGAAGATTGCTATAGGAGAGGTGCTCGAAACAGAGAACGAGGAACTGTTCAATAAAGCACTGACATTACTTAAAGATATGAGCGACAATGACCTTTACTTCGTTCGCCTGGAGATGGCAGATGATGATATGAAGGCATATGTTTACGATAATCTGATCTGCAACGGAACATTTGAGCAGATTGATGATGCTATAACATCAGGTCATCTGCACAAGGTTCTGAAGGAGCTTTTTGCAAAAAGTATAACAAGAGGAACCATATACTTCAGTAGTGATTCTTTGTCATATGAGCCGTCAATTTAGACAAACAGACACTAAAAATAGTGGTGCAGGCTCGAAATATAGGCAAATATAGTGTTTTTTTCGCCTTTTATAGTGTTTTTACAATCTATTTATGTTATGATTTAACCAAATATTATGAGGAGGACATTCATATGGAATTTGTTTCTGACTTTGTACCTGAGCAGGGCAATGCGGCTATCATAAAGGTAATCGGTGTCGGCGGTGGCGGATGCAATGCTGTGAACAGAATGGTTGACGCAGGTCTTCAGGGCGTATCATTCATAGCAGTTAATACTGACAGACAGGCTCTTTCGAAGTGCAAGGCTGAAATTAAGATACAGATAGGTGAGAAGATTTCAGGCGGCAGAGGAGCAGGCGCTAATCCGGAGATCGGCCAGCGTGCTGCAGAAGAGAGCATCGAAGAGATCAAAGCACACCTTCAGGATGCCGATATGGTATTCGTAACAGCAGGTATGGGTGGCGGTACCGGAACAGGTGCAGCACCGGTAATAGCAAAGGCTGCTATGGACTGTGGAGCTCTTACTGTTGCAGTTGTAACAAAGCCTTTCTCATTCGAGGGAAAGAAGCGCTGGAACAGAGCAACAAAGGGAGTTCAGTATCTCAGCAATTTTGTTGATTCGCTTGTTATTATTCCTAACGATAAGCTTATCGACTCAAGTGAGCAGACAACTTCATTCCTTGAGGCATTCTACAAGGCAGATGATGTACTCAGACAGGGTGTTCAGGGAATTTCAGATCTCATTTCAGAATACGGTCTTGTAAATGTTGACTTTGCAGACGTTAAGACAGTTATGGAGGGCAGAGGAATTGCTCACATGGGTGTTGGAATCGGCGAAGGAGAGAACAAGATTGATGATGCAGTTAAGAATGCTGTAGAGAGCCCACTCCTTGAGACAAGCATCAAGGGCGCTAAGTCAATCCTGCTCTACGTTGCAGGCGGCTACGATATGGGAATGCTCGACATCAGCACTATAGCTGACAGAATCCAGCAGGAGGCTGATCCTGATGCCAATATCATCTTCGGAGCTAAGATTGACGAAGAGATGCAGGGCAAGATTCAGGTAACAATCGTTGCTACAGATTTCGCATCAGCAGGAATCGAAGTAGTTGCTGAGCCGGCAGAGAAGCCTGCAGAGCCAATGGGCACACCAACAAAGGTTAACGGCATTGATGCTTACGAGGTTGAGCTTGACCAGCTTATGGCAAGTGCTGACAACACACCTGGACCATCAATCAATTACGAGATTCCGGATTTTCTTAAGTAGTACGAGTGAGTGCTATGGCTGTCAGAATCGAATCAGAGGACAACAGCAAACTTAAGCTGATAAGGAAACTTTCATCGAAGAAGCACAGGGACGCGGAAGGCAAGTTCGTAATCGAGGGAATTAACCTCGTTGAAGAAGCAATACGCAGAAATGTGCCTCTTGATATGATAATAATTTCTGAGGATTTTGAAGCGGATGTCAGCAGAATGATTCCTGACGAGGGAGTCTATCTGGTCAGCAGGACTGTCTTCGAAAAGATAAGCGATGCGGAGAACGGTTCCGGAGTGCTCGCAGTAGCAAGAAAGAGCATTTCAACGGAAAATGATTTATCGGAGTTAGATGCTGATACCAATATACTTGTGCTTGACAGAGTGCAGGACCCTGGAAACATCGGAACTATGATAAGAACTGCTGTGGCGGCGGGATATGGCGCGCTTCTTGTAAACAAAGGCACGGCAGACATATTTTCGCCGAAAGTCCTGAGAGCGACAGCCGGCATGGTTTTCGACATACCCATAGCCTATGCGGACGGCGCCGGGGACACGGCTTCAATGCTTAAGAGACTCGGCAAAAAGGTTTGTGTAACAGTTCCAAGAGGCGGCAGGGCATACTACGATGCCGACCTGTCGAAGGGTGTTGCTCTGGTTATAGGAAATGAGGGCAACGGTATATCGGACGAACTGATAGATCTGGCGGATGAGAAACTGACGATTCCGATGTGCGGAGAGATAGAATCGCTGAATGCGGCAATTTCGGCTGCGATACTGATGTATGAGGCAGTCAGAGGTCGCCGGGAATTATAAAGAGCGTTTAAGAGAGATTTTAAAAGAAAGACAAGAGAGGAAGAGGCAAATGGAGAAATGCAGAGCTGACGTTGTTATCTGCGGCGAGAATTACGTTCTTTCCGGAGAGAAGAGCGAAGAGAAAATCAAAGAAATTGCGAAGTTTGTAGACGAAGAGATCAGACGCACAAGCAAACTCCTCAACTGCAATCCTAATTATAAGTGTGCAGTGCTTGCGTCTCTCAATATTTGCGAGAAGCTTATGGAAAGAGATGAGCTTATGCTCAAGCTTCAGACTGAGAACTACCAGCTTGATAATGATGTAAAGCATTATATTTCAATGTGGGAATCTGCAAAGAGAAAGATTACAGATCTCAAGGAGCAGATGAGCACAGAGGTAGACAAGCAGTCACAGAGCAATGAGGATTACAACAAGCTTAAGGAGCAGCTCGCTGAGATGGAAAGTGCGTACTTCGATCTTCAGATGGAGAATGTAAACCTTAAAAACCAGCTCAGAGCCATGGACCAGCTGACAGGACAGGATGAAATCTAAGATACTTGGACTCCTAGAATTTAATAAGATTACGAAGCTGCTTGCTGACCAGGCGGGCTCTACTATTGCGAAAGAAAGAATCGCGGAACTCGAGCCTATGACCAACATGCACGCTGTAACGGATGCATTAACGGAAACTACTGAGGCGGTTTCCGTTATTCTGTATAAGGGAACAATTCCGGTTGGCGAGATTGCAGATGTTAAAGACCTTCTCAAGATGGCAAGAAAGGGAAGAATCCTTAGCATGCGCGAATTGCTTCAGATAAAGTCGAGCTTGGCTGCTGCAAGGCAGGTCAAGCTTTTTCTGTCATCTGATATGCCGGATAATCTTCGCGTAATTCCGGAGATTGCGGCATTGATTGCCCCAGTTCCTAAACTCGAGCAGGACCTCGATAACGCAATTCTTTCAGAGGACGAGATGTCAGACAATGCGTCGTCTGCACTTAAGAGCATACGCAGAGATATGCGTAATAAGAATGAGCAGATTAAGGCGAGGATGCAGAAGTTTACCTCGTCAAGTACAGCTTCAAAGTATTTACAGGATGCGATAGTGACCATAAGAAACGGCCGCTATGTTATTCCGGTAAAAAGAGAGTATGCTTCTATGTTCCCGGGTCTGGTGCATGACCAGTCGTCGACAGGAGCTACACTTTTCATAGAACCGCAGTCAATTGTGACCATGAACAACGAGCTCAGACAGCTTGAAATCGACGAGCAGAACGAGATAACAAGAATTCTCGAGGCTTTTTCCGGCAGGGTTGCTGAACATTATCACGAGATACATAACAATCAGGACCTTCTTGCAGAACTGGATTTTATCAATGCAAAAGGCAAATTATCAATTATGCTCGATGCCAGAGAACCAAAGATGAACGAGCAGGGCATAATTGATATTCGAAGAGGAAGACATCCGCTTCTCGATATGGAGAAGGCGGTTCCGATAAATGTTGAACTTGGAAGAGATTACACGACACTTCTCATCACCGGCCCTAATACGGGCGGAAAGACAGTAACGCTTAAGACCATCGGTCTGCTTATTCTTATGGCACAAAGCGGTCTTCATGTGCCGGCAGATGAGAGCAGCGAACTGCCTCTTCTCAAAGAGGTTTTCGCAGACATCGGAGACGAGCAGAGCATAGAGCAGAGCCTGAGCACCTTCTCGTCGCATATGAAGAATATTACTGAGATTTTTGCAGAAGCAGGGGAAGGATGCCTTGTGCTTCTTGATGAGCTTGGCGCAGGAACAGATCCGGCAGAGGGTGCGGCGCTTGGAATCGCTGAGCTTGAGAAACTCAGGGAAATGGGAGCGCTGGTTGTTTCGACGACCCACTACACAGAACTCAAGAAGTATGCGATTTCTACCGAGGGCGTTGAAAATGCCTCGATGGAATTTAATGTTGAGACACTTTCTCCGACATACAAGCTTAGAATCGGGCTTCCGGGCAAGTCCAATGCATTTGAGATTTCGAGAAAGCTGGGGCTTTCGGAGGAGATAATAGACAGGGCGACCGAGCTTCTCAGCGAGAACCAGCTGAGCTTTGAAAATGCTGTTTCCAGGGTTGAGGAAGACAGAAAACAGGCTGAAGATATGGTCGATGAGGCGAACCGTCTCAAGGCCGAAGCCGAGAAGAAACTCGCGATTGCTGAACAGAAACTCGAGAAGGCAAGGTCGAAGGCAGAAGAGATAGTCGATGATGCGAAGGAGCAGGCGAGAACAATGCTTCGTGACGCTCAGGGCACAGTCGATGAAATCAGTTCAGAGCTAAAAGAACTCAGAAAGAATGCTCAGGATCATGGGCATGCGAGCAATGCTGTTGCCGCAGGAAGAAGAAAGCTCCGTGAGGCCGAGGATGAGTATAAATCTGATGGCAAGAAACGCAGCGTTCAGACGGGAAAGGCACCGAAACCTGAGGATATAGAAATAGGAATGCAGGTAAAGCTTACGACCATCGGGCAGAATGGCGAGGTCGAGTCTTTGCCTGACAGCCGTGGAAATCTCCAGCTTCGAGTTGGAGCGCTCAGAATTGGTGCTAATGTAAAGGATCTCATAATAACTGAAAGCGAAGCGGCCGGAAACAAGGACAAGTTAAGAAAAGCTTATTCGCAAGGTTCCAGACAGAATTTTATGAAGGACAAGGTGCGCAACGTTCGTACCGAAATTAATGTTATAGGTCGGAATCTTGATGACGCCATCTACGAGGTTGAAAAATACATAGACGATGCCTATCTCGCAGGACTGACGCAGGTTAGAATTGTGCACGGCAAAGGGCAGGGAATTCTTTCGTCGGGCCTCAGAGATGCTTTGAAGAAGAATAAGCATGTAAAGTCAGCCAAGGCTGCCGCATACAATGAGGGTGGAGACGGTGCCACTGTAGTAACGCTCAAGGAGAAGAAATAATGTATGTAATCAGCAGATGTCTTCTCGGATATAATTGTAAATACAATGGTGGTAACAATCTTTGCGAAGATGTGGTAAAATTCAATCAGAGCCATTCATATATCACTATTTGTNCGAAGATGTGGTAAAATTCACTCAGAGCCAGTCATATATCACTATTTGTCCGGAGACGGCAGGAGGGCTTAAGGCCCCAAGAGAACCGGCAGAGCAGATATACAAAGAAGATGGCTCCTTTGGCGTGATTAGCAGAAGCGGTGAGGACGTAAGCGAGGCTTTTGTAAGAGGAGCCGAGACAGAACTTAAAAGACTGCTCAAAGAAGCCTCAGAAAAAGGCGAGACAATAGAGGGAGCAATTCTCAAAGCGAACAGTCCTTCCTGCGGGTTCGGCCGCATATATGACGGAAGCTTCAGCAAGAAGACGGTTCCGGGAAACGGAGTTTTCGCAGAACTGCTGGCACGCGAGGGAGTGGAGAGTATCACTGAAAAGGAATTAATAGAAAAGGATATAGAGAAGAATAATGATTAATCTAAAGGAACTTATTGCAAAAGAAATATTTGACGAGGCGTTTGAACTCACTCTGTCTCAATTAGAAGAAATGATAGAGATTCCATCTGATGAGAAAATGGGAGACTATGCTTTTCCTTGTTTCCGTCTGGTTAAGACTATGAAAAAAGCTCCGCAGATGATTGCTGCAGATGTTGCTGAACGAATCGGCAAATCCGAGCTTTTTGAAAAGGTTGAGCAGGTGAACGCTTATGTTAATATGTTCATCAATAAGGATTACTATATCAAGGAAATCGTAAACGAGGTAAACACTGTAGGAGAGGCCTATGGAAGCAGTGACGAAGGAAACGGCAAGAATGTCGTTGTGGATTTTTCGTCGCCAAATATCGCAAAGCCTTTCCACATTGGACATATAAGAAGTACGGTTATCGGTAATTCGATCAGCAATCTGTATGAGAAACTGGGATATAACGTAATCAGAGCCAACTATCTCGGAGACTACGGTACACAGTTCGGTAAGATGATTGTTGCTTACAGAAGGTGGGGAAATGAGGAGGATGTGAAAAATGCTCCTGTCAAAACCCTGCTCGGATATTACACGAAGTTCCATGAAGAGGCTGAAAAGGACCCTTCACTTGATGAAGAGGCGAGAGCTACCTTTGCAAAGCTTGAGCAGGGCTGCGAGGAAGAAGTTAAGCTCTGGACAATGTTCAGAGAGTACAGTCTTGCGGCGTTCGACAAAGTATACGATATGCTCGGCATAAGTTTTGACAACTATCACGGCGAGAGCCATTTTTCGGATCATATGCCGCCTGTTATCCAGCATCTCGAAGACAAGGGGCTTATGGTTGAGTCGGAGGGCGCGCACATCGTTGACTTAAGCGACCACGATCTTGGCGCAGCACTCATCAGAAAATCTGACGGTTCAAGCCTATATACAACCAGAGACCTTGCAACCGCTTTGGCAAGAAAGAAGACCTATGACTTCTACAAGTGCATTTACGTTGTTGCATCGCAGCAGAACCTGCACTTCAAACAGTGGAAGAAAATACTAGAACTCCTGGGCTTTGAGTGGCAGAAGGACTGCATACACGTTCCGTTCGGACTTGTAAGCCTTGAAGAGGGAACAATGTCGACAAGAAAGGGCAGAGTTGTTTTCCTCGAGGATGTTCTCAAAAATGCGGTACAAAAGACTAAGGAAATAATGCTTGAGAAGAATCCTGACACACCTGAGCTTGACGAAGTTGCCAAGCAGGTCGGCATCGGAGCAGTAATTTTCCAGGAACTTTCGAACAACAGAATCAAGGACTATGTATTCTCATGGGATAAGGTTCTTAACTTTGACGGAGAGACAGGACCTTACGTTCAGTATACACACGCAAGAGCTTGCAGCATTCTCAGAAATGCAACAGAAGAAGAACTTGCCGCAATAAGAAACGGCAATTTTGACCCTTCATATATCAGCGGCGAAAGTGCTTATACCCTGGTAAAACTTCTGGGAAGAGTGCCTGAGGTTATCAAGGATGCCTCAGAGAAATATGAGCCGTCAATACTCACACGTCATCTTGTGGATATCGCACAGAGCTTTAACAAGTTCTATCACGACGAACACATT
>JABUTC010000026.1:21975-23944 GCA_021442505.1 Mogibacterium sp.
ATGGAACAAAGGAGTACATGGAGGAGAATCCTTGGGTGGACTTTGTTGTAAGAGGCGAGCCTGAGAAAGTTATTTTTAACTTTGTTAAGACAATGCTCACATTTGAGTTTGACTTTGAGGGAATAGCGGGACTTGCATTCAGAGCTAATGACAGAATTTTCATTAACCCGCTCGATGAGCCGGTAGCAGCTGAGGATCTTCCTTTCCCTTACGAAAAGACAGCACTTGACGAGTGCAGCGTGGTTTACTATGAAACTATAAGAGGCTGCTCGGACAGAAGCACATACTCACAGCATATGCAGGATGCCAGAGTAAGAGCACTTTCTCTGAACAGAGTCTGCACCGAGCTGAGATATTTCCTTGTTAAATCAGTAGACAGGGTAATTATTACAGACAGATACTTCAACTATGATACAGAGAGAGCGTACAGAATCTGGGAGTACATAATCAGTAATGATAACGGACACTCGAGTTTCGTATTTGATGTTAACGGAGACCTTCTCGATGATGAGACCATAAGAATGCTTAAGGGAGCAAGAGAGGGACTCTTTATATTCAACATCGATGTTGAGAGCACAAATGCAGAGGTTCTTTCGGCAGTCGGCCGCAAGGAGAACATCTATCAGCTCTTCTACAACACATCAAAACTGCTTCAGCAGACAAGTGTTAGAGTTAAGCTTAATCTGACTCTTGGACTTCCTTATGAGGATGAGCAGATGTTTGCAAGATCGTTTAACAAGACTTACGGAATAGGGGCTCAGGAAATCAGCATAACCACTCTTCGTATGAAGAAGGGTATTGATCTGATACAGGATGCCGATCGTTTCGGATATCAGTACAGCAGCAGATCACCTTATGAGGTTGTTGCCAACGATTATCTCCATGCGCCGGATTATATCCGCATAAGAGATATTGCAAACCTCATAGAAGCTTATTCCTGCGGAGGATTCAATGATTCTGTTCAAACTCTGATGCATGACACAGGATACAAGCCATATGATTTCTTTGCAAAGCTTGCCGAGTTCATTTCAGCAAACGGCTACGAGAAGCAGCTTCGCAAGAAGGAGAATCTGTACAGAGTGCTCTACGCATTTGCTTCGAATACATATGACGAGTTAAATGACACTCTGAGAATGCAGATTTTCGCAGAGGCACTGCACAGTGATTTTGAGGGAAGTTTCCCTGAAGAAACAGTAAAGAAATTTGACCGCAAGGGCTGGGAGCTCTAATGGCACAGGAAGTACAGAAAGATCGCATAAGTGAATACCTGAAGCTCGCAAACAGCGGGCTTCTTTTCGATGAACTTTCAAAAGACTATCTTGGAAAAGCGGGTGTTCTCGACCTGCTTGAGGATGTGCCGGTACCAATTGTCGTTGGAGAAGATGGAATCAGCACGCTCACAATTTCCCTTGGAATGGCAAGAGTTGTTGGCGCAGACAATACATTCCGTTATGCGCCTCAATACCTCGAATACATAAAGAGGTCCTTTGGAGATGTTGCAGTTCGCATTCTCGTTTCAGAGGGGGCGAAGAGCGCCGGAAGCGGCGATTATGAGGTCGCATGCATGTTCTTTCGCGCGGCACTTATGTTAGAGCCTCGCTCACTGGATGCACTGTATCTTTACGGAAGAGCGCTTAAAGATGCATATGAAATAGAAGGCTCGGATGAGCAGTATGTAGGAAGCTTCAAAGCCGAGGCGCTGGATGTTTTCGAAGTGCTCACGATGCTTCATCCCAAATTCGCTATGGGATACTATTTCCTTGGATATGCATATCTGAATCTTGGCTTATATACAAAGGCAAAGCTTACATGGGATGCATTTATGAAACTGATTGACGAAGGCGGGGATCTGCCTGAGGGTGCAGATGTAAACGATCTCAGAAAAGAGATATCTGAACGTCTTGTGTCTCTTGAACCTGCTGTTGCGGTTGAACTGGCGTGCAACGCAATTATGGGCGGAGATTTTGCA
>JABUTC010000027.1:0-13353 GCA_021442505.1 Mogibacterium sp.
GCATTGCTCCGCTCGCAAAACTGAGCGATGCACAAAGCCATATCGGGCTTATTACACCCAGGTAGAAACCTATTATGGCTCCTATAACAGTCGGTGCACCGGATAAAGCTGTAAGTGCGACTGCTTTCACCTTGCTCATTCCACCGCTGATCAGCGGTACTGATACAGACATTCCCTCAGGAATATTGTGAAGTCCGATTACTATGGCTATCACAAAGCCCGAACCGCCAAGAGCCGTTAAAGCTTCCGGATTTCTCGCATAGGATGCTCCGATTACCATTCCTTCCGGCAAATTGTGAAGTGCTATTGCACAGGCCATCACCACCCCGGCGATAAAAAGATCATAGTTGTATTTAGGTGACTCCTTCTTGTCAACATGCGCCTTATAGTGGTCGGCATGGATGAGCTCATCCAGAGCATCGGCCGTAAGAGGATGCTCATCATCGATATGCATTACCTCTGGATTCGTGCTTTTATCAATTACATAGTTGAGAACATAAATAACACCATATCCGACAATAATTCCTGCAACAACAAGCCATATTGACATTTGCTCTTCTGAACCCTCCGGCCTGATAGCTCCCGGAACCAGGTCAAAAAATACAACAGCCATCATTACCCCGCCAGCAAAAGCGAGCAGAAGGCTGACAACTTTAGACGAGTCGCGACGCAGTATCGCACCAATCAAACCGCCAAGACCTGTTCCAAATACTCCGGCAATGGTTGTTATAATAATTATCCACCAGATTAAACTCATAATCGTCCCTTTCTGTAGTTAGCATATGCTAACTGACGCGTATAATTTACTATACCTCGCAATCTATGTCAACCTCCAAGTAATAAATTCACATTTTCGCCACAAAAAAGCCACCCCATACAGGGATGGCTTCTCTTGAATTATTTGAGTCTATGCGAACATTTCCTCGTATTTCTTACCGCTCATCACAGCGTCGTTGAGTTCCACCATGCGTGATGTATCGCCGATAAGGATTACTCCTGCCAGTTTTCCGTCTTCAAAGTAATACTTCTCATAAGTGTTATTGTCCGTATTCTTCTTCTCAACTACGTTGTACTCCTTGTCGTCCTTTCCGTTTGTTCCAAGGGCGAAAATGCTCGTATCCATCGCGTTGATGACAAGTGATGCGCCAAGAGGATCGTATTTTACAGAGTCTCCGGCAGCATTTGCTCCTGCAACTTTACCCGTCTCCTTTGCCTGAGCCCAGAACGCCTGCTGTGCACCATTAACAGCACAACAATCTCCGCACGCATAAACATCAGGAACATTCGTCTTCATCTGCAGGTCAACCTCGACCAGTCTCTCAGCGTTGATGCCGGCTTCCTGTGCAATTTTCACATGCGGTCTCATTCCTGTAGACATAATGACAAGCTGTGCATCAAACGACCTTCCGTCCTCAAGAAGCACTGCATCGTCAGTAATCTCTGTAATCTTTGCTCCGCAAACGCAGTTGATTCCTTTATTCGTGATGATATCCTCAAGCATTTCTGATGCAGGGTCATCAAGTTGTTTAGGAAGAAGTCCCGGAGCAGTCTCAAGGACAGTAACATCTATTCCGCCCTGCTTAAGCTCCCAGGCACCTTCAAGGCCCATTACTCCGCCTCCGATGCAAACAGCCTTTCCAGCAGTTCCCATCATAGCCTTGACCTTGTTTGTGTCTTCGATATTTCTGATTGAAATTACATGCGGCTTGTCTGCTCCCTTGATTGGTGGAACAAAGCAGTACGCACCCNCACCCAAAGCGTAAATGAGCTTGTCATACTTGAACTCAGCTCCATCCTCGCAGAAAATCTTCTTTGCCTCAACATCAATTGAGCTGACTTTTCTACCCTTCTGAACGAATATCTTTCTCTCTGCAAACCAGTCATTGCCGGATATAGCAAGCTGATTATCAGAGAAGTCCTCAAGCAGCGCCTTCGTCAGCATCGGGCGATTGTACGGCAGCTCATTCTCATCAGTAATGATACTGATGAAGCAGGTCTTGTTTCTATCACGAACTGCCTCAGCAGCATAGTACGCAGCAGGACCTCCTCCAATAATAAAGATGTTCTCATAAGTATCATTTCTGAAATCAGTCTTTGTTACAGGTGCCTCAATCCATTTGTCAGGTCCTACACCACACACCGGGCAAACTCCTGATTCAGGATCAAAAACCTCTCCGCAAACAAGACATTTAACAAGTTTCTTTTCCGGTTCAAATACCATAATTACATCTCCTTGAACACGCTTGCCGGCTGCTTGCATGTCGGGCACTGCTCCGGTGGATTGTCTCCTACGTGCACATGTCCGCATACTGAGCAGATCCATCTCTTCTGTCCGGCATTAGGGTCCTCTACTACCGGGCATGCCTCGAGTGTTGCCGCAACCTCATCTGCAATCTTTGCAGCAGTCTCTTCTGAGAATTCTCCCATGTCCTCGATAACCATACCTGTGAGTTCTGAGAACTTACCGAGTATAGCCTTCTCTTCCATTGTCAGTGTGTCAACTCTGAGCTGACCTGCCATAAAGAACTTGTTGAAGCTTGCAGGCTTTGCAATATCGGCGATAGCTTCTGCCACTGAAGGAAACTCCTTCTCTGAGAAAAGGCCCTCTCCTACAACAACAAGGTTCTTATAGTTCAGCTTGCCTTGCATTCTCTGAAGAAACAGCTTTGTGAGCTGTGCTGTATAAGGTCCTCTAAAACCGAATACGAGAACGAGGCTGTCATAAGTGTTCTCATCTTCTGCCTGAAAAGGCGTATCTACATTTACGCAAAGGCAAGGCTTGTCATCACCTGCAGTAAGCTTTGATGCAATTGCCTGTGCCAGTTTCTTTGCACTACCGTGCTGTGTCTCATAACATACGATTGATCTCATAACCGTCTCCTCCTTCTTTTCAAATTATATTATAACCCGCGAAAAACTTTAATATGTCTGAGTGCATTTTCATACATGCCCTCTGTCATCGCAGTGTTGAGTTCAAAATAAGTGTGTTTTCCCTCTGTTGCAAGGTACTCTGTCGCAAACTTGGTTACATTGTTAAAGCTTGCGGTTCCAATATTAATCTTGGCAATTCCCAGGGAGATTGCCTTGCGAAAATCTTCGTCGGATATGCCGCTTCCGCCATGAAGCACGAGAGGCATACCGGCCTTCCTGTTTATCTCCTCAAGGATGTCAAATGCGAGAACCGGCGCAGTAGGATAATCACCGTGCGCATTGCCTATTGCGACTGCCAGACACGAGATACCTGTTCTCTCGCAGAATTCTTTTGCCTTGTCCGGATTAGTACATAGAATACCATGATCTGAAAGACCATCCTCGCTTCCGCCAACAAGACCAAGTTCTCCCTCTACCGAAGCACCATATGCGGATGCGATATCCACTATATTCTTAGTACCTCTGATATTCTCTTCGAATTCATCTGTGGAACCGTCATACATTACTGAGGTAAAACCGTATTCCAGGGCCTTTCTGATTGTTTCCTCTGTTCTGCTGTGGTCAAAATTTACAGCGACATCAACCTTAGCCTCACGAGCAGCCTGGACCATTCCAGGTCCGATGATTTCAAGAGGTGCATATTTGAGCAGTCTCTCAGCAATCTGAATAATTATAGGAACTTCAAGTTCATCCGCTGCACGGATTGCTCCTCTGACCATCTCAAGACTTCCACCATTAAAAGCCGGGATGCAATTCCCCTCTTTCCATGCCTTATCTACGATTTCCTTCATTGTAACAAGAGCCATAACGGTTCCTCCTTAATAAGTATAAGCGGGCCCCGCAAAGCGGGACCCTTTATATAAATGTATTAATGATTAATGCATAAAGAAGCTCAGTATGATGATTTCTACAACACCAACTGCCCATGCAATTGTTGATGTAACTGACCAGATTGTGAGCTGTTCCTTAGCCTCCGAAACTCCAAGAGTTCTGTTAACTACCCAGAAATAGCTGTCATTGAAGTATCCGAAGAAGAGTGATCCTACGCAGCATGCAACAGCTCCCAGGAATGGGTTAGCGCCTGCTGCAATGAGGATAGGAGCCGAGATTCCGGCAGCAGTTGTCATAGCAACTGTACCTGAACCCTGTATGAATCTCATTGCTGTTGAGATGATAAGTGGAAGTACAATGATTGGAATAGCTGTCTCAGCAAGTCCGCCGGCCATATAAGCGCCGAGTCCTGAATCCTTGATAATCTGTCCAAGAGCTCCGCCGCCTCCGGTTACGAGCATGATGATTCCTGCACTTGCCATACCTTTTTCCATCTCCTGAAGCAGTGTATTTCTGTCAAATGGCTTACCAAGTGTGAAGATAGCACACAGAAGACCGAGACCTACGGCAACGATTGGCTGTCCGAGGAATACGAGAATCTGCATAACACCTGTTGTCAGACCAAGAGCTGAGAATACTGTGTTGATGAGGATGAGCACGATTGGGAGAATCAGAGGCATAAATGACATCAATGCACCAGGAACTCCTTCCATATCCATCTGGAATGCTGCCTCATAATCAGGCTCTCTGTACTCTGCATCTACTATGTTTCCGTTCTCATCAGGAATTCTGTAGAACTTCTTTGAGAGGAACTTTCTTGCATAGAAAATACAAGCGATAGTCATAGGCAGTGCGAGCACCAGTGAAAGCAGGATGAATTTACCAACATCAATTCCGAAGATACCGCAAACTCCAAGTGGGCCCGGTGTAGGTGGAACCAGTGAGTGAGTAATAACAAGACCTGCAGCAAGAGCTACACCAAGTCCGATTACCGACTTCTTGGTTGTCTGTGAAAGAGCCTTTGCGATTGGTGAAAGTACCACGAATCCCGAGTCGCAGAAAATAGGAATTGATACAAGGAATCCTGTGATAGCGAGAGCCTCTTCTTCTTTACCCTTTCCAAACAGCTTAAGGAATGTATAAGCCATTCTTTTAGCTGCGCCTGAGACCTCGAAGATTTGACCCATCATTACACCAAATCCGATGATAATACCTATACTGCCCAGCGTGCCTCCAAAGCCCGACGTAATGGAGTTAACAATACCGATTGTTTTATCCACCCCATCAACAGTGTAGGTTGTGTTAAGCAGAGGCATACCTCCGATAACACCTACGATTACGGTTGTCATAATGAGCGCTAGGAATGCCTGAACCTTTGTCTTCAGTACCAGCAGAATAAGGATTGCGATACCGATAAACAGACCGATCAGCATTCTTTGTCCGTCTAGTCCGTAAGCCATAAAAAACCTCCTTAAAAATGAAATAATCTATATGCTAGAGGGTTTCCCCCGTATAGCCTATTTTGTAAACGCCGGAGCGTATTTTGCCGCAAGTCTGATAGCTTCCTTCATACTTACAGCTCCTGCGATGCCCTTTCCTGCGATGTCAAATGCCGTTCCGTGGTCTACCGACGTTCTCAGTATAGGCATGCCGTTTGTGATTGCGATTGTACGGTCAAAATCAAGTGTCTTTGTCGCAATATGACCCTGGTCGTGATAGAGCGACAGAACCGAATTGTATTTTCCAAGCTCAGCCTGATGGAATACCGAGTCAGCAGGAACAGGTCCTGCAACATTGTAGCCCATCTTTTTGAGTTCCTCTACAGCCGGAGCAATCTCGTTAACTTCTTCCCATCCGAAAAGTCCGTGCTCTCCTGAATGAGGATTAAGTCCTGCAACAGCCATAGTTCCTTCTGTAACTCCAAGCTTCTTGAGAGCCTCTGTGCATCTTACAACGTAGTCGATAATTCTATCTTTTGTAATCATATCGAGCATATCACGAAGTGACACGTGTCTGGTAAGGAAGACAACGCGCATCTCGTTTGTCTCAAACATCGTCAGCGGATCTGCAGTATCTGTAAGTCCACCAAAAATCTCTGTATGACCAATGTAGTTAATCTCAGCTGCATGAAGTGCTTCCTTGTTGATTGGAGTAGTTGCAACGGCGTCAGCCTTGCCTTCCATAGTAATCTGAATGCTCTTCTCAATATACTCGAATGCGGCTTTTCCACACATTGCACTTACCTTGCCATACTCGAATTTATCCATATCGATATTGTCGAGGTCAATCATGTTGAGCACGCCCTCGCTGTAGTCACCGTCAGCAGGGTCTTCAACGACTTTTACACGCAGGTCCTCGCCTGTAATCTCGATGGCCTTCTCAACAATCTTTCTGTCGCCGACAACGATGCAGTTTGTGATGGCGAAAAGCTCCTTGTCTGCTATTGATCTTGCGACAATTTCTGGTCCGATTCCGGCAGGGTCGCCAAGAGTTACGGCAATCAATGGTTTCTTCATTTGTTTTCCCTTCTTTCTGTGTTGCTATAGCCCTAGATGAATATCTTCTCCTTGAGGTATGTTATGCACTTGTTGATGGCATCATTGTCACCCTGGCTTCCGCCCTTTGTGATGATGTGAAGGCCTTCAAAATCTCCCCCGAGCAGCGTTCCGTATGCCGCCAGCGGAAGCACCTCATCTCTTAAATTGAGGCCGGAAGTGCCGAACTTTTCGCAGACAGCCACGGTAATATCCCCGCCACTTGTGTACATAGCCTTAAACGTCGGTTCGCCTTTGACTATTCTGTATGCTATGTCTGCCAGCGAGTCGTTGATGATATCTGTTACATCGTTCATCGAGCAGCCGAACTTCTCCATATAAGGGGTAAAATCTATGCGGTTCTCCGGGTAGATTCCATCGCCTGTAACGGTCGAAATCTGGTTCCTGTCGCAGTTTGCAAGGATTTCCGATACAACCCTTGCAATCTCATTTTCGCGCTCTGCATCACCTTCTAACAGCATTTTTGTATCAACCATCACATTGTATGTGCGCTGTGAAAGCCAGAGCTGTTCCATCTGTACTTTTGCATTCGGATGAACGCTTCCAACTACTGCGAGAATCTTGCTCTTTTCCTTCTTTTCTGAAGGTGTGATGAGTTTTCTCGAAAGTGTAGCTGTGAAAACTCCCGGGTCTACCGCGATGATTTTCAGCTTGCTTGTGATGCATGCATCAGCGATAAGGTCAACGTCTTCCTGGGTGATACAGTCTATGCAGATTGTACGGTTGCCCTCAGCAACTTTTTCCTTGATTCTGTCTGCCAGATAGTGCTTGCCGTGCATAAGGTCATTCATATAAATGGCCGCAACACCGTATTTGCTCTGGTCTCTGAAAAGCTGTGCCACATCGGACGAATGCACTGGGCACTTTGGGTCGATTGCGATTTCTGTCTTGTGAAGAGGAATTCCTCCGACAAGCATATATCCGCCGCAAACGATTCTCTCGGTTGCAGGAAAACAAGGAACTGCGATTGCAACATACTCGTCTCCAAGATAGTCGAGCATAGCGTCAGTCTCGCTTCCCATATTGCCTCTGAGCGTGCTGTCTACTCTGTGTGAGCATACGAGTTCTTCGCCTTTAATAAGAAGCTCACAGGCCGAATAAACCTTTTTATAAGCAAGCTCAGGTGTCAGTCCTCTCGAGTCAGTAGGACATATCACGCATTCGCACTCGGCAAGCTCTTCAGGGTCTATTGCCTCAGGGTTAAGCATAGTGTGCGCCTGATACTTCATATTTCTCAGTAGGACACCGGTTGCATTTCCTCCTGTCAAATCATCCGCGATGACAATACATTTNTACATTTAGCCATTTACATCTCCTATTTGCCCATCAGCACTTCTACTGCTTCTCTGAGAGTTTCAGCCTCACCGACATTTCCCGGGAAAATCACATAAGGTGTCTCCGGGAATTTGCTGTCTGCTCCTGTCTGCCATACAGGAATACCCGGCTTAATCTGTCCGAGTACATTTGCCTTCTTAACTGCAAGAGCTTTTGTTCCAACATCGCTTGATGTGATTCCGCCCTTTGCAACAACAAACGCCGGGGTAACCTTGAGCCTTCCAACGAGCGACTGAACAGCATCAGAAATGCGTACCGAAAGTCTCAGTTCGTCTTCCTTATTACCTGTATCTGCAGTAATCAGTGCTCTTGTTGTGTAGCAGCATACGGTTCTTCCGTTTGCGATACATTCCTCTTCAAGTGCAAGGCAGCGCTGAACCTCTTTCTCGAAAGCCTCTTCATCCTTAACAAGATTAGCCTCAAGCTCGATAAAAGTAATATCGTCTCTTGTCTTGAGTTCCTCAAGCTGGTTGGTAGTCTTTGCGGTATGAGAACCTACAACGATTACTCCTCCGTTTGAAGTCTCTCTTGTAACCATTTTTTCTCTTGTAAGAAGCGGCTGATCCGTAACTCCGCCCATTACCTTTACGATGGAAGCAGCAGTGCGGAACATAAACACCTTGCCTGCCTTCATTGCACGGAAAAGCGCGATGCAGAATACTTTAAGATCAGCATAATCCACAGCATTTACAACAATCTTGTTGAAATCCTTTACCTCCATAAGCTGCTCATAAATGCCATCGATATCCATATTGTGAATATCTTCAAGTGAGATGCATGTAACATCCTCTGCCTTGAACTCACCGGCAGTCTTTTCCTCGATATATTCAGGCATTGTGTACGATGTGTATCCGAAAGTCTTGTCCTGAGCAAATTCTGTCTCGTTCGCAGGAATCAGCTCGTCACCGTATTTTACATAGTGCACATTGTTGATAGTGAACCTGCCGCCCTCTTTGAAGAACGGGCAGAGAATCTCTCCATCAATCTTTTTGCCATTGTTCTTCTCATACGCGTCACGAAGCAGTGAGGTCTCGAGCGGGAAGTGGCCTCTGAGTGTGCTGTCACTTCTGCTGATAAAAATGTATTCTTTTCCGGCCTCTTTTGCGACAGCATCAACAGCCGCGGCGATTTCCTTGTGAACCTTCGTGGTCTGCTCTTCAGTCAGACCTCTTGAGTTTGTGAGGATATAGAAAAGGTTGTTTTCTTCAGCAAAACCGTCTCTGAGGCTGTCCGCCTCCCAGTTTGTGAAAACGCTGATGTCGTGCACTGTCTGTACGCCTGTCGGGTCGTCATCAAGCACTACAATCTTTGTTGTATTTTCAGCTATCTCAATATTGAGAAGTCTTTCTGCTTCTGCAACATCAATAGGCTTGAACTCGTCTAGAATCTTTGAACTCTGATACATATTACTTCTCCGGTTTCTGAACTTTCACATCTGCAAGTGTCTCGAAATACTGTACAAGTCCTGCGTGGTCATCCATAAGATGTCCGTGAACCTTGAGTGTCTGCATAATCTCATAAAGCTGTGCTGTGTATGGGATTGGCGCATCGATTGCGTGTGCAGTCTTAACTACATTAGTAATATCCTTGTGGTTAACCTTGATTGTGCCGCCGGGTACAAAGTTCCTGTTGTACATCATAGGAGCCTTGGCATCGAGAACTGCAGAACCTGCAAGTCCTGTTCTGATTGCCATGTAAACCTTCTCAGGATTGGCACCTGCTTTTACGGCAAAAGTGAGCGCCTCAGCTACAATTGCGATGTTGTTGTTTACGATAATCTGATTAGCGAGCTTTGTAACGCTTCCGCTTCCGCAAGGACCTGTAAGCAGAACCGAGGATGCATAAGCCTCAAGAACAGGCTTTGCCTTCTCGAAGGTATCATCATCTCCTCCAACCATAATGGCGAGTGTTCCTGCAATAGCTCCCGGCTCTCCGCCTGAAACAGGCGCATCGAGGAAGCCGATGCCTTTCTCCTTAAGTCCGTCATAGCACTCTTTTGACTCAACAGGAGTAACAGAGCTGTGGTCGATAATGATGCCGCCGGCCTTCATTGCTGAAGCAACTCCATCCTCTGCGAAAATAACGGATTGAACGATCTGTGCAGTTGGGAGAATCATCATTACGATGTCACATGCAGCTCCAAGCTCAGCATATGTTCCTGCTGTTGCTCCCTCTGATACGAGCTCAGCTACAAGATCCTTATTAAGGTCTGCAACCATTACATCGTGTCCGGCCTTAACCAGGTGCTTTGCCATTGGGCGTCCCATTATTCCTAAGCCGATAAATCCTACCTTCATTTTGCTTTCCTCCTGTTGAAATAATCTCTTATGCATTCATAGGCTTCGTCAAAATCTCTCTGTGTTGCATCACCCTTCTGGGTCTCTGCAATCTTGTGTCTCTCGCCTTTGAAATCTGTTAAAAACAAGGCCTTTCTCATTTCTCCCGCTATGCCAACTTCAAACTTTTCCATTTTGGCAAGCGTATAAACCTTAAATGCAGGCCTTTCCATTATGACGTAGTTGTCGGTTATTGTGAGTTCGAACTGCATGAAATATCTGCTGTTTGCCGAGATGAATTCACCCGCAACCTCATCAACATCGATATCCGCTATCTGCGCCTTAAACTTTGAATACCTGGAGTATAGCGATACTGCCAAAAGCACTGCTACAAGCAGGAAAAACAAAGCAATTGTCCGGCGCACAAAAAAGACAGCCCCTGCCGCCACAAAGAGTGACACACAAATAGTAAGGCTTGTCTTCATGCTGGATTTTTGCTCTTTTATGATGTCCTCAAATCCCTTCATTTATTTCCCCTAAAATATGTATCTATTATTCGTTAATTTATCAATTTTACGGGATTTTTTCAAGAAATATACATTTTTAATACATGTATACCAACTTATTGTTTTCTCCTATTTTCTTCTCTCCTTCTATCCCTGGTCTGTTCTTCGGTCGAGTTCCTTGTGTAACTCGTAAAACTTACTCTTCTCCTCATACATTGCCCGGTCAGCAACCTTGACAAGCTTTGAGAATGGTATTTCGTCATAGTCTTCTGCGCTTGCAGTTCCAATAGAAAAACTGAATCTTCTTGCATTTTCCAGGCTGCAATTATCACAGCAATCTACCATTTTGCTTAGAATAGATTCAAATTCTTCACGGCTTGCAGAAACAACTGCGAAAAACTCGTCTCCGCCGTTTCTGAAAACCCTGCCGTAGCCTGCAACCGCGTCGCTTATGCATTTAGCCGTCTCTATGATAATCTCATCGCCCTTGTCATGGCCCTGCGTATCATTAACAACCTTAAGATTATTGATATCTACAACAATTACCTTTAAATCCTTCGGAACATCATAGGTTCCATACTGGTTTTCTGTTTCGATGAAAGCGTTCCTGTTATACACACCTGTGAGCGCATCAACATATGCATTCTTCTGGTATTTTGTCTTCAGCTTCATTTCCGATATTAAGTTGTCATTCTGCATTGAAATATACATATAAATCAGCAGCGCGACGTTAATTGAAAAGAAAAGACTCTCTTCATAAAACCAAAGCACAATGATGCTTACAAGCTGCAGGAAAAATATTCCTATAAAGCAGAGACATCTTAACCTGCCAAGCTCTCTTCTTGCAGCGTAGACGATACTTGCTACACACACCATCAAGAATAATGTTATTAAGAATTCTATTATGTACAACAAGTTACCGGGCAGGAGCTGTTTCTTAAAAACAAATATTTTAAACATATTGGCTGCAAGCAAAGCACATAATGCAACACCTGAAACAATCAATGCTTTACGAGCCTTTTGCTTTGCGGATACAAATTCGGGTCTCGTGGAAAACATTCCTATATATTCTATAAAAAAGATTTCAAACGGGAAAATAAAAGCATCTGCAGCGTCTCTCAGCAACATAAAAGTGTCCAGCAGCACAGGATAATTCCTGCTATATGCCACTGCACACATTGAACACGTAAATAGAACTACCATTGTGCCTCCGCAGTTCGCTACGAAGGCTTTTTTAATCCAGCTGCTTGCCTCGCTTTTATCTTCATTTGCCTTAAATCCCAAAAGTATAAGAAATGATAAAAACGTTGTTGAAATTGAAGAAGTAATTGTGATTGTAAACACTTCTACCCCCCCCACTAAATAAAAATATTTGCAATTCTTTTGTGTCTATATTTTAACAAGCATTATTATTGTGAACAATCCATTTTTTTCAGGTATTTTTTCATAAAGAAAAGAACCGCCGGTTTCCCAGCGGTTCCTGTTCTCGGGTATTTAATTACAACAATTATATCTCTTATATATGAGTGTTTACTGTGCGTCCGGTGCTGAACCAGCCTCGAAGATTGCAACAGCCTTCTCGTTTGGAGCCTTAGTAACAAGAGTTACAACTACAGCTACAACCAGGCTTGCGATGAAACCAGGAACGATTTCGTATACGCCTGTTGATGCTGTCAGTCCTGTGAAGAGCCATCCAAGGTCTACAACGAATCCTGTGATAACGCCTGCAACAGCACCCGGATAATTGAATCTCTTCCAGAAGAGTGACAGGATGATTACCGATCCGAATGATGATCCGAATGCGCCCCATGCGTTCTCTACCATGTTCATAATAGCCTGTGCTCCGGTTCCCTTCGAACTTGCAATCAGGAATGCAATTCCTGAAAGTACAAGAACGAGGATACGTCCTACAAGCAGTACTTCCTTCTCTGAAGCGTCCTTGCGGAAGAAAGGCTTGTAAAGGTCAGCTGTGAATGAACTTGATGCTACGAGCAGCTGTGAGTCTGCAGTTGAGATTGAAGCTGCAACGATAGCAGCAAGCAGAAGTCCACAGATTACCGGTGGGAAGAATCTACGAGCCATAGCTACGAATACCAGTTTCTGGCTTCCTGCAGCATATGTTAAGCCGTTTACTACACCTCCCTCGAGGAGCTCCTGACCCATTACCATTCTGCCGAAGTAAGCAACGAGCACTGCTGATGTAAGCGAGATAACAACCCAAACGATAGCAACTGTAGCTGACTTCTTTACCATAGAAGGCTTCTCGATTGACATAAATCTTACGATGATGTGAGGCATACCGAAGTATCCAAGTCCCCAACCAAGACCTGTTACGATATCCTGCCAGCTTGCACTGAAGAGGCCTGCACCAAAGTCACATGCTACCTGAGCTCCATTAGTATCTGTGTAGTGGAATACTGTAGTAAGGTTAGCAGGATTAAGCAGATCTCCGTGAGCTACTGCAACAACAATAGGAACTGCCATAAGTGCAATCATCATCAGCATTCCCTGAAGGAAGTCTGTAACACATACTGACTTGAATCCGCCGAAGAATGTGTATCCGATGATTACCAGTAAGAAGATCAGCATTGCAATCTTTGTCGATAATGTAGGGAACAGAACTGCGAATACAGATGTTCCTGCAACAAGTGCTGATGCTACATAAATTGTATAGCAGAAAAGGAAAATCAGAGCGCATACGAGCTGGAGAACTCTTGAATCAACTCCGAATCTGTTAGTCAGATACTGAGGGATAGTGATTGAGTCATCAGCTGCTACAGAGAATGTTCTAAGTCTCTTAGCGCAGATAATCCAGTTAGCTGCGGTACCGAGAGCAAGTCCGATTCCGATCCAAACCTGTCCGAAACCGAAAGCTAAGATTGATCCAGGCAGACCCATCAGCAGCCATGCTGACATATC
>JABUTC010000027.1:13792-20435 GCA_021442505.1 Mogibacterium sp.
GGATTATGTTATGAGCAAGACATCAAAAGCAACGCGTAACAGAATCGTTAATACCGCATGGAAACTGTTCTATGAGCAGGGTTACGATGATACCACTATTGACGACATCATCGAAGCAGCGCACATATCAAGAGGGTCTTTTTACCACTACTTTGACGGCAAAGATGCTCTGATTGGAGGAATCACCTATCTCTTCGACGATGCATACGACGAAATCTGTGCACATCTGGACAGCAATCTTTCACCGATTGAAAAGCTGCTGACACTGACACAGGAATCTTTTTTTATGATTGAGAATACAGTGCCGGTTCATCTTCTGAGTAAAATTATGTCTTCACAGCTCGCAGGTTCCAGCGATTCTTCTTTGCTGAACCCGGACCGCACATATTTTAAAGTAATAAGACAGATTGTCACAGAGGGCAAAGAGAAGCAGGTTTTCAAGGAGTCCTATTCAGTCAATGAAATCGTTGTAGCGTATGCCCTCTTCGAAAGAGGCCTTATGTATGACTGGTGCATCTCTAACGGAAACTATTCATTCAGCCGATACTCCCGCAATATGATGAAGATATTTTTGACGGGTTTCACCGTAGTATAAATTGTATACATTTATACAAAGCATTTACATATCCCCTGTTTTTTTGTAGAATAGCATCATCAATTGTGCACTTTGTTGTGCTACGCATACAAAGTGAACTTTTTGTGCGTGTTACAGAAAGAAAATCTAAAGAAGAAAGAGGTAAAAAGTTATGATGCCAATTCTAGACTGGTTAGACGGTTTTATGTACTACCCTATTCTGGTTGTTGTACTGATCGGCGCAGGTCTTTGGTTCACATTCAAGACCAAGTTCGTTAACATCACAATGATCGGTGAGTCAATCAGAGTCGTAAGAGAGAAACCGGAAGAAGAAGGAGCAATTTCCTCATTTAAGGCACTGATGGTTTCAACAGCTTCCCGTGTTGGTACAGGTAACATCGTAGGTGTTGCTACAGCTGTATGTATCGGTGGTTTCGGTTCGGTATTCTGGATGTGGGTTATCGCTATTATAGGTATGGCTTCCGCATTCGTAGAGTCCACACTTGCTCAGATTTATAAGAAGAGAAACCCTGAGGACGGAAGTTCTTACGGTGGTCCTGCATACTACATCGAGGATGCACTCCACTCAAGAACTCTCGGTATTGTATTTGCAATCTTCCTGATTCTGACTTATGCCGGTGGATTCAATATGCTGGCATCATTTAACCTTCAGGCTTCATTCGCTGCATTCGGCTTCTATCAGGAAGGCGTTACTAACTGGATTATCGGTGCTATACTGGCTGTTCTGGTTGGTTACTGCATCTTTGGTGGAGGCAAGAGAATCACTGCAGTAACAGGTGTTCTCGTTCCAATTATGGGTGTTATCTACATCATCGTTGCACTCATCGTTGTATTTGCACACGTTAACCTGATTCCTGGAGTTATAAAGGAAATATTCGTAAACGCATTTGATTTTAAGGCTGCTGCCGGCGGTTTTGCAGGTTCATGTATGCTTTATGGTATTAAGAGAGGTCTGTTCTCAAACGAGGCCGGTGTTGGTTCAGCTCCTAACGCTGCTGCTGCCGCATCAGTATCTCACCCGGTTAAGCAGGGTCTTGTACAGATGTTCTCAGTATTCCTTGATACTATCGTTCTCTGCTCCTGCACAGCATTCATGTGCATGTGCTCAGGTGTTGAAGCTACAGCAGATCTCGCAGGAGCTCCAATGGTACAGGCTGCAGTTGGTTCAGTATTCGGAACCGGTTTCGGTAATGTATTCGTAGCATTCTCAATGTGCCTGTTCGCATTCACTACTCTGCTCGGAAACTTCTTCTATGTAGACAACAACCTTGCATTCATCAACAAGGGCATGCCTGGCAAGAAGTTTATGACAGGATTCAGAATTCTGGCTGCAGTAGTAATCTTCGTTGGTGCCGGACTTTCAATGGCTGCTGCATGGGACATCGCAGACATCCTGATGGCTCTTATGTGCCTGGTTAACATCCCATCATGCTGCGTACTTGGTAAGGTTGCATATGCTGCACTCGATGACTACAAGGCTCAGAAGAAGGAAGGAAAGAACCCTGTATTCAAGGCTGCAGATATCGGTATGGATCCGGAGACACTGGATTACTGGAAGTAATTTGCAGACAATTGTCGTATAATATAGGCGGGTCTTATCGGCCCGCCTTTTACTTACAAAACTATTTGAAAGGATTCGCTATGTACCCACGAGTAATTGTTAACCGCAAGCACGTCGTACATAATGTTCGCACTCTTAAGAACCTGTGCGCTGAACATGGTATTCGCATCGTCGGAATTACAAAAGTTTTCTCAGGTGACCCTGAGATAGCCAAATGTTATATCGAGGGTGGTCTTGAAATGATCGGAGATTCAAGAGTTGAGAATCTTAAACGTCTTCAGGATCTTTCTGCTGAAAAATGGTTAATCAGACCTCCTATGCTAAGCGAGGTTGCGGATTTAGTCGCGTACGCGGATGCTTCACTCAACTCAGAGCTCGAGGTAATCAGAGCAATCAGCGACGAAGTGGTGAAAAAAGGAATATCTGAATCTCACAAGGTCATTCTTATGGCAGACCTTGGAGATATACGCGAAGGCTATGTTGATTACGACGAGCTTGTTGAAGTGGCAAAAGAAGTCGAATCACTTCCAGGCGTTTATCTTTATGGCGTTGGTGTTAATCTCACCTGCTTCTCGTTCATTACACCAGATGAATCCAAGATGTCAGATCTTGCCTTAATAAGGCGAAGGGTCGAGGATGCAATCGGTCGCAAGCTCGATATTGTCAGTGGAGGTAATTCCGGTACTCTTGCGCTTATGCTCGAAGGCGGTATTTGTGATGGTGTCGACAGCCTCAGGCTTGGCGAATCCCTACTCTTTGGAAAAGAAAGAAGGCACTACAGTTATCTGCCGGATACATACAAGGATACTTTTAAACTGGAGTGTGAAATTGTCGAGCTGAAGCATAAGCCATCGCTCCCTTGGGGAAATATCGGCGCAGATTCATATGGTGTGGTTCCGACTTTTACAGACCGTGGAAACGACCGCGTCAAAGCAATCTGTGCGCTTGGAAAACAGGATTTTGACCCTGAGATATGCACACCGCTTGATCCAGGCATAATAATGCTCGGTGCAAGTTCAGACCACCTGATGCTCGATGTGACAGATTCAGACAGAGACTACAAAGTTGGAGACATCATCGAACTTGAACTCGGGTACTTTTCAGTAATGCGAGCATTCACCTCAAAATATGTCGAGAAAGTATATATATAACGCATTTAAAAACCGTGTGTTATTTATTAACACACGGTTTTACTAATTTGCCAGCCAACAAAGCTGTGAGCAATTATAACGAGCTCATACTAGCCGCAATCCCAGTTATATAGTATGTCTGTGAAGTTCAATTTAGCTAAATCCTCATTTGAAATGAAGAAGTTCGCAATGCCACAATCTCCCCAGCAAACATAGTCCATATCAGAGTCAAGCTGGAACAGCATTGTGTCATACTCACCCGGTTTTCTAACTTCATCCTGAGCAAAGTCCGGATATCCGCCAAGCAAAGTGCCGCTTACCTCTACGTCTGGTATTTTTATGAATTGTGTATGAAACTCCTCATTCAGATAATCGCTTATGAAACCAGTACCCCACGCCTTTTCACAGAGGAGTTCCGGAACCGATTCTTTAAGTATATCCATGTAGTCATTTGACAGAGGAGAAGGAATGCTCCTGGACGTCGTTCCAACAAGTGCAAGACTGAGACTTGTGTCGAACGGAAAATCCTCCGGTCTCTCGTCGACGATTTTTACATTCTCATCTGCAGGAACGTCTTCAATGTAGCGAACTGCCGCCCTGTTCCTGTCCTCGCCTCCAGGCGACAGACCGTAATATCCGTCATCCGCTATGAAAAACTGCACCAGGCCTTTATTTGGAAACCCCGGAATTGCAGGTTGCTGTCCAAGGTTAATCTGCGCAAGAAGCGACAGCTTGATTCCGTTTACCTCCGGTATGTTCATACCCTCCGGCAGATAATATGGTCCGCCAAGTTTGCTGTCGTATAAGCCGGTATCCTGCTCTACAATCGTATATTTAATGCATTCTTTCGCCTTGCTTTCCATAAGTGCAAGCAGTTTATTTAAGGTTTCTAATTCCTCCGTCGTAGGTTCAATTTTTACCTTCGGCTTAGCGGTAGTCTGCTTGCCGAGCATTTTATCAAACAATCCCATATTCTTCTTTAACTCCTTATCATAAATGCCTTATTTGCAAGGTTTGTGATATAATTATAATTGAAATCGGCTAAATTTCAAACCAGGTTGCAAACAATGGGCAAAAGATTCACTAAGAAAAAAAGAAAAAAGAAAACATCCATAATTATCATAGTATTAGAAATTGTTCTTTTACTCGTCGCTATCTTCTTTTTATTGAAGATAGTTCCGAAAAACAACGATTCTGATGTAGTGCTTTTCTCAAAATGCAGTATTATTGAGAACTTAATGGCGGAATCGGAACTTAATTCAGATCAACTGATACTCGTGAACAAGGAACATGCTGTACCGGATAACTACGATGCAGATCTTGTATCTTTTGGCAATAATAAGCAGAAGGCCAATTCAATGATAATCAGCCCTATGAATACTATGGTAAGCGATGCCAAAGCCAAAGGTTATGTGCTCAATGTGGTTTCAGCATACAGAAGTAATGAACTTCAACAGAAGCTCATTGACCAGGATTATCAGGAATACATCGACAAAGGATACTCTAAGGAAGAGGCGTTAAAAAACACTTATGATTATCTGATGCCGCCCGGCTATTCAGAACATCACACAGGTCTGGCTTTGGATATTCTCTGCGATGAAAATGAAGAAATGGATGCCACTCAGGCTAACGAGGCAGGCAACAAGTGGATGCTGCAGAATTGTACAAAATATGGTTTCATACTGAGATATCCTAAAGGATTTGAAGATATAACAGGTTGCAAATATGAACCATGGCATCTCCGATATGTAGGAACACCTGTCGCCGAATTCATAACAAGCAACAACATCACATTCGAAGACTTCGTAGAAATACTGCAGGCAGATAAATCCCAGTCGGCAGTGTTGCTGGCCAAGATAATCCGCGGCGCAGCAATCACCGCTATAAACAAATAAAGTATTATTCCAAAACAAAGGGGAAGCCTAACAAGGCTTCCCTTTTAATTATATTTATTCCCCTGAGCGAAGTTAGAATTGTTCACAGCGAGAGCGCGCAAGCAACAATGCTGTGGGCAATACCGANCGAGAGCGCGCAGGCAACAATGCTGTGGGCAATACCGAAAAGCCCTTGAGCGAAGTTAGAATTGTTCACAGCGAGGCGCCAAGCGATCGAGGAGCGGAGCGTACTTGAAGTACGTGAGCACCGAGAGCGCGCAGGCAACAATGCTGTGGGCAATTATAACGAGCTCGCCTAGCCGAGAATACCAAACTTGAAGTAATCCTCAAACGGCGGCGCAAAATTCATAAGAATTGCAGGGCTCTCAAACTTAGCAAGAGATCTGGTGTACTTGTCAATGTCCTCAAGGTAACCATCCTGCTGAAAAACTTCACCCTCCCTGCCGAAAACGATAACCGACTTGTCCTTGTTATCAAATTTCTTGCAAGGTACGCCATCAATAGTTGGAACTCCGGTCTTGGCAAAGCTTGTCCATAATTCCTGTACATGTCTGCGTGCGCCGTCGCAGTCGCCTACCCTGTTGATGTACTCGCCGTCTTTGTTAAAGACAAAAGCAATCTCGGCACCGTGGGCAGCATAGACAGGATATTTATTTGAAGGATATGCAAAATAATACAGATATGCATCGCCAGATTTTGATGCGTTTTCTGCAGTAATTCTTGAACCAACTCCAAAACTCAAGTCGCTCATAAGCTTTTCGATAGAGAATGCCTCGGATTCACCTACGCTTGCGATGTACTTGTCAGCGATTTCAATCTCTTCAGGTGTCATCAGTTTCTTGAGCATATCATAGCGAGTCTGCATCCATGGCAAAAATGCCTTCTCGTTGCCCACTTCGCCATTCACCTTCAGACGAGCTATGAAGTAACGGCACTCATCTGCATTGCTTCCAACCAAAACCTGAACATGCGAAGCTTTACCTTCAGCGTACGCTTTATATGGATCTTCAGGAATAAGTACTCCACTTGCAGAAGGACCGAACGCCGGACATGCTGCAGAAAGTTCACCTGCATGAGCCATAATATCCTCAAAACTGATTTTCTGCATTTCCTCCATAGTGGATACGCCGAAAACATCGGACAGAGCCTTAGCTGCCTTTTTCGTTTTTCCCGGCGATCCCAGTGTGCCTGGAGCACCACTTTGAATAATTGTTTTCTGGAACAGACCCTTAGCTTCTTCAGCAAGAGGCAGAAGTGCTGCGGAAATACCTCCGGCAGATTCGCCAAAGATTGTAACGTTGCCCGGGTCTCCACCAAAGCCTGCGATATTCTCATTAATCCATTTGAGTGCAGCAATCTGATCCCTTAAAGCATTGTTAGCAGTATCAGGCTGGCTGCCAGGGACGCCTTCGAAATCGGTGAAACCGAACAGTCCAAGACGATACTCGATTGATACAAGGAC
>JABUTC010000027.1:20788-27260 GCA_021442505.1 Mogibacterium sp.
TCGAAATGACGGGTGTTTTTATGGTCGGCCGCTGTGAGGAATTAGGGAAAATGAAGCGAGGGATCGAAATTCGATCTCCTCGCTTTTCCAATAAGACTGGCCCGTAGTTATGTGCCTGACTTATTACGGTGTTTCGTTGTCTTCCCAGAACAGCTCATCGAGGGTTTTGTCCAGGGCTTTACATAAAGCCAGGCACAGCTTGATGGTTGGGTTATAATTGCCGAGCTCGATGGCATTGATCGTCTGCCTGGATACGCCGACAAGATCTGCAAGCTGCTGTTGTGACAAGTCCTTTGCTGCGCGGGCTGACTTAATTCTTAGATTTTTCATTTATCATCCTCCTCAGCGCCTGAAGTCTTCTTTTGATGAATCAGCATTGCTGAAAGGATGACTATGCCTAGAAGAGTAACTAAGGCATTCAGCGGTAAAATTTCTGATATTTCACCGCTCATAATGTTTACAATACCAACCCCACCATTGATAACAATGAGCAGAACAATCAATTTTATTTGCCTTTCCCTGCTTTCATTCATCTTCAGATACGCATCACTTCTGATTGCTGCAACAGTAAACACCGCCACTCCAAAAGCAATCCCTGCAAAGATGAGAGTTGCGTTGTATTTGTTTGGTATTTCAATTTCTATAGTGTCTGCGATAAAATACAGCGCATAATACAGCATCATAGCATAATAACCTGCTTTGTATGCTTTACCCCTTGCTGCTACCTGCCGCTCGTCATATTCGGTATTTAAATCTCCATTTTTTCTTTTTGCATAATAAAACAGAATTAAGAATACAACTACAAATGTAATAGCAAGACATATAATACTTATAGTTTTGGTATTCATAAGATACCTCCCTCCTTTAACGCAAGCCTATTATATAACCACAAGAAATAAATGTCAAATATATATTACATTTTGAAATAAATATATTTCTTTATGACGTTCATCTATATCATTATCAATAAAAAACGGCAGGATATCCCTGCCGCTGCAATTTATTTGCTTATGAAGCCGCCTACCGCCGTCTGTCATTTTTCTTATAGAATTCAGCTTTGTCAGCATACATCCTCTCGTCTGCAATCCGGATAATTTCATCCGGGGTTTTGTCCGGAAATTCCTCCTTAGAAGCACATCCTAAAGCAAATTTAAGTTCGCTGTTCAAGCGTCCTTTCCAGTTTGCACGTGCAACCTCCAGGTCTGAAATGTACTGCTCCACATTCTCTTTCGGCTGATTAAGTATAATTACAAACTCATCGCCGCCCACTCTGAACAGATTGACTATACTTCCGAAAACATCCTTGATTATCTTCACAAGACCAATCAGGAGTTCATCTCCTGCAGCATGTCCCAGGGTGTCGTTCGCCTTTTTCAATCCATTCAGGTCAATCATCAGTACCGACAGGTGCTCGCTGTTAAGTATTTCTGTCTTTGTCATCTGATCCTGGAAGGAGTTTCTGTTATATGCACCGGTAAGCTCATCCAGAAAGGATTTTTCCTTCATCTTTCTGTAAAAATATTCCTTCTGAAGAGAAATATACAGAGACAGAAACATATCACAGGCATAGAGCACCGGAAAACGCTGCATATGTGCCACTGTGTATTTCTGGACGATTATTTCCCTGAGAGGTGTATAGAACAGAATGAGAATGAAGACCATGAAGTAAAGCGACAGTGCTACTCCCGGCACGATTCCAAGCAGTGTGACAGCGAGCATAGGAACCAGTAGTATCCACAGACACGCAAAGCCCTCATTTCCTCCAATTATGACAAAAGCTGAAAGCAAAATTCCGGCCAGTATCGTAATTAAAACTGAGGAAACTTTGTAGTTGCGCAGTACACCTGTTATGTACAGGTTAATAACCATACCTACTACAAGAACCGTTGTGGCTACTGCCATAACCCATGATTCGTTGCGGACATTCTGAATGGTCATAATAAGCGCTGTAACAGCCATGACCAGCGACGCATAAAAATGCGTCTGAGATATTCTTGATACATTCAGATCTTTATCTTCCTGCATCAGGTAGCTAAAGGTTTCTTTGAATTTATTCATATAATCTTCTATTCGAGTTCTATTGTTCCCGGAGGTTTCGAAGTGATGTCATAAAGAACTCTGTTAACTCCATTAACCTCATTGATAATTCTGCTCATCGTTCTCTGCAGAACGCTTGCAGGAATATCTGCTGCCTCTGCTGTCATAAAGTCGATTGTTCTGACAGCACGAAGTGCTATTGCATAGTCGTAGGTTCTGTAGTCTCCCATTACTCCGACCGATCTCATATTAGTGAGAGCTGCGAAGTACTGGTTCGGCTCTTCCATAAGGCCCTCTGCCACAGCTTTGCCGATTTCCTCTCTGTATATGAAGTCGGCATCCTGAACAATCTTAACCTTCTCGCCTGTAACTTCTCCGATTATTCTGATTCCAAGTCCAGGACCCGGGAACGGCTGACGGAATACAAGATACTCAGGAAGTCCAAGTTCGAGTCCAACCTTTCTTACCTCATCTTTGAAAAGGTCTCTCAAAGGCTCGATGATTTCCTTGAAATCTACGAAATCAGGAAGTCCTCCTACGTTGTGGTGCGACTTGATTACTGCTGACTCTCCGCCGAGTCCTGACTCAACTACGTCAGGATAGATTGTGCCCTGTGCAAGGAAATCCACTGCTCCGATTTTCTTTGATTCCTCTTCGAAAATACGGATGAATTCCTCGCCGATAATCTTACGCTTTGACTCGGGCTCTGTAACGCCTGCGAGCTTTGAGTAATATCTCTCGTGGGCATTGACTCTGATGAAGTTCAGGTCAAAATTACCCTCCGGTCCGAAGATAGCCTCAACCTCGTCGCCCTCATTTTTTCTCATAAGACCGTGGTCTACGAAAACGCAGGTCAGCTGATTGCCGATCGCCTTAGCGAGAAGTCCGGCTGCTACGGATGAATCCACTCCGCCTGAAAGTGCGAGCAGGACCTTGCCGTCGCCAACTTTTTCCTTAATCTTGCCGATTGAATCAGCAACGAAGGAATCCATTCTCCAATCAGGCTCACATCCACAGATGTTGTGCACGAAGTTTGTCAGGATATTCTTTCCGTACTCTGTGTGCAGAACCTCCGGGTGGAACTGTATAGCATAGAGTTTTCTCTCTATATTCTGTGCTGCCGCAACCGGGCAGTCGTCAGTGTGAGCAACGATTTCAAAACCCGGAGCGAGTTTTGCGATGTAGTCGGTGTGACTCATCCAGACTATGCTCTCTTCAGGAATCCTGCTGAAAAGAGGTGACTCTCCGTTGAAGTATGTCTTTGTCTTTCCGTACTCTCTTACAGGTGCGATGCCAACCTCTCCGCCGAGGTCATTCATCATCATCTGCGCACCGTAGCAAAGACCGAGAACAGGAATTCCAAGTTCGTAGAGTTCCTGACCCATATTAGGAGCACCCTCAAGATAGCAGCTGTTTGGTCCGCCTGTGAGGATTATTCCCTTAGGGTTTAATTCGCGAATTTTCTCTATTCCTACTCTGTATGAATAGATTTCACTGTATACATTTGATTCTCTGACTCTGCGGGCTACAAGCTGGTTGTACTGTCCACCAAAGTCGATAACTATAATCTTGTTCTCCATATTGAAGCCTGTCCTTGATTATCTTACAGGAGTTGTATCCTTGAGAATTACGTCGTGTGCTCCACCCTCTACGATACTTGTTGCAGAAACGAGTGTGAGCTTAGCCTTTTCGTGCAGTTCAGGAATTGAAAGAACTCCGATGTTGCACATTGTCGACTTAACCTTGTTGAGTGAAAGGTTGAGGTTGTCGTGCAGCGGACCTGCATATGGAACGTAGGAATCTACGCCCTCTTCGAATTTCATTTTCGCATCGCCGCCGAGATCGTATCTCTGCCAGTTACGAGCTCTTGCCGAACCCTCACCCCAGTATTCCTTAACATAGCTTCCGTTAACCATGAGCTTAGCTGAAGGTGACTCGTCGAATCTTGCGAAATATCTTCCGAGCATGATGAAGTCAGCACCCATAGCAAGAGCAAGTGTCATGTGGTAGTCATATACGATACCTCCGTCCGAGCAAAGCGGAATGTATACTCCGGTCTCCTCGAAATACTTGTTTCTTGCCTCTGCAACCTCGAGCACTGCCGAAGCCTGTCCACGGCCGATTCCCTTCTGCTCTCTTGTGATGCAGATTGAACCTCCGCCGATACCGATTTTTACAAAGTCAGCGCCTGCATCTGCGAGGAATCTGAAGCCCTCAGCGTCAACAACGTTTCCTGCTCCAACCTTAACAGTGTCGCCGTACTTCTCTCTTATCCACTTAAGAGTAATTGCCTGCCACTCTGAGTATCCCTCGGATGAGTCGATTGTCATTACATCTACACCTGCTTCAACGAGTGCAGGAACTCTCTCCTCAAAGTCTCTTGTGTTGATTCCGGCACCGACAACATATCTCTTGTCTGCGTCGAGAAGCTCATTAGGGTTCTTCTTGTGCGACTCGTAGTCCTTACGGAAAACGAACGATGTCAGTCTCTGGTTCTCATCGATGATAGGCAGCTGGTTAACCTTGTGCTCCCAGATGAGATCATTAGCCTCGGAAAGCGTGATTCCTTCTTTTCCGTAAACCAGTTTATCAAAAGGTGTCATGAACTCGGAAATCTTAGTATCCGGCTCCATTCTTGAAATTCTATAGTCTTTGCTTGTAACGATACCGAGAATCTTTCCCTCTGCAGTTCCATCATCAGTAATTGCGATGGTCGAGTGTCCTGTCTTCTCCTTCATAAAGATAACATCTGCAAGAGTCTGGTCAGGTCTGAGGTTCGAGTCACTAGGTACAAAACCTGCCTTATAACTCTTAGCCTTTCTTACCATTCTTGCCTGGCTCTCTATACTCTGGGAACCGAAAATAAACGAGATTCCACCCTCCTTTGCGAGAGCTACTGCCATTCCGTCATCCGAAACAGCCTGCATTACTGCAGAACAAAGAGGAATGTTCATACTGATTGCAGGTTCCTCACCCTTCTTAAACTTTGTTACAGGTGTCTTGAGGCTTACATTCTCTACTCTGTGATTTGCGCTCGAATATCCCGGAATCAGTAGGTATTCATTAAAAGTTCTTGATGGTTCTTTCAGCACTGTTGCCATTGTTTTTCTCCTTTCGTTACAAGCAATTATTTCTATATTTAATTCATAAATTATTAACTTTTATGATAGCACAAAAGCCCCTCTGAATTAAGGGGATTGTTGTATTTTTCTACAATCTTCCGACGTAGGTGTCAAGTGTGTTTCCGCCGGAAACTCTTACTCTTGGAAGGCATCTGTAATCAGAGCCTTTCTTTACTTTTCCATCCTCCGTGCTAAAAGCACATTCCATTCCCGCGTCAGCTACGGCCGCCTTGGCGGTGTCAGTGTAATCGCCGTACGGGTAAGCCAGAGCATTACTGTTTCCTACCTGCTGAATAGACTGCTTTAAGTCTGAAACGATCTGGTCTTTACTCATTGCTGAAATCACTCCGCCGTGACCGACGTTTCCGCCGCCCTTGTGCATATCGTAGGAGTGTGACTGGAACTGAATGTAAGGGTTGGCATACGCCTTAACCTTATCGGCTCCGTTCTGTGTTCCGATTACAAAGGATGTAGCCTGAACCTTGTACTTCTCGAGCAGAGGAATTCCATAATTAAAGAATCCCCATTGCGCATCGTCGAAAGTAAGAACTACGCTCTTCTCAGGAAGTGCAATCTTTCCATCGATATATGCGCGGAGTTCTGTATAGCTTGGGAAATAATATCCGTTTTCCGTGAGATACTTAAGCTGCGCTTCGAAGTCTGTATCCTTTGTATAATTCACGTTCAGGCTGGATGGTTTGTCCGCCTCTGTGTAAATATAGTGATACATAAGGACTGCAATTCCCGCAGTATTCTCCTTGAAACTGCTCTTAGCCACAACCTCAACTTCTCTTGTCAGACTCTTTGTGATACTTCCGACCTTGACAGTGTACTTGACTTTGTAGGTTCCCGGCTTTGCAGTATCGACCTCGCCTTTGATTGTAATCCGGTCAGCCGCTATCGGCCCGCTGCCTTTGTCTACCGCAAACGCCCCGGATTCAATGTACGGATCACCTTCTCTGACAATAGTGTGCTGTGTTCCCTTCAGCCCAAGGACAATCTGTGAGGCGTCGACAACGTGCACAATTCGTGTGAGTTTTTTGCCAAAAGCCTTATATGTCAGCGTGTAGTCTCCGACCTTGCTTGTGTCAACCGCACCCTCTACCTTGGCAAACTTTGATGTAGTTCCCGGATCCTCAAAAGTCTCTCCAAGATTTATCGTCATCTCTGCATCGCCTTTAAGTTCAAAAGGTTTAAGTATCGTAAAACCGGCAAAAGCTATTACTACTATAAGTATGATGGCATCGAAGATAAGAAATGCTTTGAGTTTCTTATTCATCTTTTTCTTCTTCATGGTTCCTCTTAATCTGTGA
>JABUTC010000028.1 GCA_021442505.1 Mogibacterium sp.
GATAATAATACAATACGCATTCCTAAAATGTGGTTTGATACCTTAGTATCTAACGAAGCAAGTTCGTCAAGTTATTATGGTTATACGAATAAGATTTATATTCGGTCTGAAGCAGACGGATCTGTAGAGATTCAGCCATTGGCGTATCAGTTCAAACCTAATTCTATATTTGGTAGGATATTTAGAAAATTTAGGAGGAATCATGCGTAATAACCCAAGCTGCGGGCCTCTTAGCGCTGGCGAAGGTGGCGGAGGAACTGGCACAGATGATTTTGACCAGCTTAGAAACCGCCCGAAATACAACGGCGAAACAATGACTCATCTAACAAATGTCGAATGTCCTGATATATATCAAAATGAAAGCGTAAACATCAAGTTACCTAATTATCAAAAGATGAATGCAAACGGCTCTGATAGTATAATCATAGGAAATTCACGCTCAAGCATGGGCTTTAATGTTGGAAGCCAGTCTGTAGCTTTAGTTCCTTACGCTTCGCATGCTATCGGAAATGGTGATGTCGTTATTGGCTCAGAATCTTATGCGACTGGTTATTCAGATGTTTGTATTGGAAACAATGCACAGACTGAAAAGAATCTATCACAGGCGATAGGTAATTATGCGACAACGAAACAAAACAATTCTACAGCTATCGGTAATTATGCTGAAACTAATGCGGAGTATTCTTTGGCAATAGGATCAGGCTCTAAAGCAACAGAACAAGGCGAAATTAATATAGGTTTAGTTAATTCCAGTTATCAAAATAAGGGATACAACAACACGAATTTTAGACTAATTCGTGGTGTGCATGAAGGCGTTGAAGATAACGATGTTGTTAATTTGAAACAGCTTAAAGATAAAGTCAAGAATAATAGTGTCTATTCTTCAAAACAGACTTCGACCACTCACGAAGATGTTGGTGGGTCTGTATATATTGGTAGTTTAGATGAGAACCAGGAAATTATAGAAGATCCTAGCGTGGAAGGGCATTTAAGTTACTTTCATGCGTTGCCAGTATCTGGAAATGCACAAACACCTACGCAACATTCCATAAACATTTTAGGTAAAGGTGCAAGGAGTTCTGGGTGCGTTGATATTGGCTACAATTCTTATAGTCATGACGTCGATGGCGTAGCAATTGGAAAAAATGCTCAAAATTCTAATGTTCGTGGCACGAGCATTGGCGTGAACACTACAGCATCTGGAGAAAGCGTGGCCATTGGAAGTGGTGCGCAATGTACTGGTTTTCAATCGACTGCGATTGGACGTAGTACTAATGTGTCCGGAAACGGTGCTGTAGGATTTTCTTCAACAGTAACTGGAACTAGAAGTTTTGGAGTATTTTCGGTCAATACAGCATCTGCATATGGTTTTGGCTTCGGAGGAAATTGCTCTGGGACTGGTTCTGTTGCTCTTGGAGCATTCTCTGAAGCGACTAGACAAGGTGAAATAAATGTTGGGTCTGCAAAACCAGAAGCTGGATACAACAGCACTAACTATAGACTTATAAGCGGGGTTCATGATGGCGAAGAGGATCATGATGTCGCAACCGTTGGACAGCTTAAGGCTCTTATAGAGCATCTATATCCTGTAGGGTCTGTTGTTATGGGCGATACGCTAGAAACTGAAGATAAAGTTAGAGAGATTTATGGTGGTCTAACATGGCAGCAGATAACTGGAACTCTTTATGGTCTTGGTGGGCAAGTAACGGGACCCCCTGGCGATGTAGCGGAGGAAGCACCAAACGTAATTGGTAACATGTCTCCTTATATTCACAGTTCAAATAACAACATAGGAATGTCAATGGGAACTGGTGCTCTATGGGGTTCTGCTAATGGAAATTATTGTAATCCTGACGGTGGATCTGATAGAACAGGAAACAGACCTCGCACTATGAATTTGGATTTATCAAAAGGCCAAACAGACGAAGCTGGTGTTGTTATCGAACAGGAAAATAGCGTTTATAAAAATGGTGGACATGTTAAACCTGAAGGCTATGCCACTTATGTTTGGAAAAGGATCGAGTAAACATGGACTTCGAACAATTATTAGCATTTATCATTGTTATTCTGTCTTTATTTATTGTAATGCTTGTATATTTATTCGTTTGGTATGAAAAGTTTGGTAAGAAAAAGCTTCAGACGTTTAAGGACGCTGCGGCTGCCTTACTTAAAGCCCAAATGCTGAATATTTACAACGAATGCAATAAAAAAGGTTACACCACCACAGCAGATCTGCAAAGTTTCGAAAGTTGTTACAAACCATACCATGATATGGGTTTAAACGATGTTGGTGATAAGCTTCATGAGTCTATGAAAGCTTTACCGATGAAAACCGAGGAAGGAGAGTCGTAATGGCGAAGAAAGACGTTACTCCATATCCTGGACCATATTACATTAATCCTAAGATTGATGAAAAACAGGTTTTGGAGACTAAGGAGAAATATTGTGATAATGATATTCGCATTAAAGCGGTTCCTTATTCGGTTGAAGAAAACGAAAGTGGCGGACTAACCGTTTCTATAGCTGGTTCGTAAAAGGAGTGATATTTATGAAAAAAGATATTCCAAGAAACGAAAAAGTTCCAAATAAAGTATGTTTCGGAGACGAAGCACTATTGGATTTGACACAGGATACGGTTGAAGCCGCTGACGTAAAGAGTGGAAAAACCTTTCACGTAGCTAGCGGACAGCCGGCCACGGGAACCATGCCTAATAAAGGTGCGGTCTCTGATTATATTGAGGAAAGAGACCAGCAGATTACGATCGAGGAAGGTTATCATACAGGTGGTGGAGTGATTCAGCTGGATCCGGACGAAAAGAATAAAATAGTTCCTGAAAACATAGCTAAGGACGTTGATATTTTAGGGATTACTGGTACACATGAAGGAGGCGGAGGAAGTAGCAAAGAAAAAGAGCTAATTGAGAGGACTGTTGTAAGTTACGAAAATTCTGAGGTAACTAAGATTGGTAGCCATGCGTTTGCTGGTTGCTCCAGCCTGACTAATGCATCGTTTCCAAGCTGTACCTCGATTGATGTATCTGCGTTTGCGGATTGCACCAACCTGGCTAGCATATCGTTTCCGGTCTGTACCTCGATTGGTAGCTATGTGTTTCAGAGTTGCTCCAGCCTGTCTAGTGTATCGTTTCCAAGCTGTACCTCGATTGATGTATCTGCGTTTGCGGANTGCACCAACCTGGCTAGCATATCGTTTCCGGTCTGTACCTCGATTAGTAGCGATGTGTTTCAGAGTTGCTCCAGCCTGACTAATGCATCGTTTCCGGTTTGTACCAAGATTCCTACTGGAGCATTTGATCGTTGCTTCGCCATGACTAGCATATCGTTTCCCGTTTGTACCTCGATTGGTAACTATGCGTTTAATAGGTGCTCTAACCTGACTAGTGTATCGTTTCCTAGCTGTACCATGATTGATAGCTCTGCGTTTCAGTATTGCACCAACCTGGCTAGCATATCGTTTCCGGTTTGTACCTCGATTAGTGGTAATGCGTTTGATAATTGCAATAAACTGACTAGTGTATCGTTTCCGGTTTGTACCTCGATTGGTACCGGTGCGTTTCAGTATTGCACCAACCTGACTAGCATATCGTTTCCTGTTTGTACCTCGATTAGTTACGGTGCGTTTGCCAATTGCTCTAAACTGACTAGTGCATCGTTTCCTGTTTGTACCTCGATTGGTAACTATGCGTTTCAGTATTGCTATAACCTGACTAATGTATCGTTTCCGAGCTGTACCATGATTGGTAGCTCTGCGTTTCGAAATTGCAACACCCTGACTAACGCATCGTTTCCGGTTTGTACCTCGATTGGTATCTATGCGTTTAATGCGTGCTCTAACCTGACTAGCGTATCGTTTCCGGTTTGTACCTCGATTGGTAGTTATGCGTTTTACCAGTGCTACATGCTTAGTTACGTATATTTAAGTGCTGGATCAGTATTCACAATTAGCACGTACGCATTTGGTAATTGTTCAGCATTATCAACTCTACGTTTGGGTGGATCATTCATATCTATCGTGGCCTCGACCGTATTTGGTAACACACCAATTGGCTCAAAATCGGGAAGAATATATGTACCAGGCTCTCTATATTCTTCTTATTACAACAACACATATTGGAGTTGGTTCAGAACGATACTAATTTCATACTAAAAAAGGAGATAAAAATGAAAAAAGTACTAGACATTCTTATTCCACGTTATACTGAACAATGGAAAGATATTTCACCATTATTAAAGTCTTTAGCCATCCAACAGAACGTAGATTTCTCAAAAATTGGAGTTATTATTCGTAGCGATGGATATGACGAATTCACAGATATTGAAAGACTTTATAATTTTCCATTTTCTGTGGACTTTGATTATTGTGACAAACGTGGAGTCTCAGCCACACGCAACGCATGTCTAGATGCATCCGAAGCCGACTATGTCATGTTTTGTGATGCCGATGACATGTTTTCTAATGTATGTGGCCTTTGGATCTTATTTAGAGAATTCGAAGGCGAAGGCTTCGACACGCTTGTCAGTACATTTCTTGAGGAGACACGTACTCCAGATAAAAAAGAAGTCACTTATATTAATCGCGAAATGGATCAAACTTTCGTACATGGAAAAGTCCACAGAAGAAAGTATTTAACGGACAACCATATTCGTTGGAACGAAAAACTAACAATCCATGAGGATTCATATTTTAACATCCTCTGTCAAAGTCTTACCGAGAAGGCTAAGCATTGTCCGACTCCGTTTTATCTATGGCGTTGGCGTGATGAAAGCGTCTGTCGTCATGACGAAAAGTATATTCTTAAAACCTTTAACAACATGATCGATAGTAATGATGCTCTCATCGCAGAACTAAAACGTCGTGAACGCGAAGACAAAGCTAAATTCTTTATAGTCTTTATGGTGTTTGATGCTTATTATCTCATGAACAAACCTGAATGGAAAAATCAAGAGAATAAAAAATACAGAGACGCTACCGAAAGGCGTTTCGCTAAGTATTATCGAAAGCATCGTAAAGACTATGATTCTGTCGGAGCGAACGATAAGATGATGATATCTAACCAAGTTCGCGGAAGACATGTCATGGAAGGTATGGAGATGGAAAACCTAACCATATCTGAATGGCTTGACAAAATTTTAAAAGATAACAAGAAAGGGTAGTATGATGAACGAAGTAGTAGAGTTTATTCTCACAAACGAATCTATATTTATACCACTCTTTATTACTATAGAGATTTTTCTAGTTTCTTGTATGATCTACTGTATATACACAGTACTCGTAGAGAGGGACGATCAAAGGCTTGAAAAAGCCAAACATTTATGCCAAAAACATCACTCACGTGATTAGAAGTCCTCGTTTTGGGTAATTCCGAAGTCATTAATCTCCTGTTTATTTCTTTTCGGACATAACATTACTCTTCATAATACCAAAACGTTTTAAACTGGCTTCGGACGGGGCAAGTGCGGCGGCTTCCAATTGGTTGTCGTCGCACGTTATATTTTGGTAATTAGCTATCGTATCTTTGATTATTTGGTTTTTTAGTTTATAAAATCTACTTTCTACTTTTTTTCTTCTGACATTTGTTTTGTTTTGAATTGCTTATGATTTTTATTGCATTAAATTATGCCATTCGATAGCTAGTTATATTTGGTGGCTCGGTCTCCTTTCTCTAGTACTGCCGGGCCGCCATTTTTTTGATTAAAAGTACTAAATTCCGATACATATTAGTATAGGAACTATATTTGCGTCGCTTAGAAGGCAAATAAACGCGGTCGTTTACCTGGGGTTTTAGAATACTATATTTAGGAGGTATTTTATGGATATGAATCCAAATTTGCTGCTTGCGAATGATTATGTTGATTATTTGCAGCATTATGGCGTAAAAGGGCAGCGATGGGGTGTCCGTAAAAGGAAAGTAACAAACCCTAACTATTCTAAAGCTGCCAGACAATGGGACTCACAAGTTTATGGTAATAGAGTATCTAACCAAATAAATAAAAGAATGAATCGTAAAGGAGTAGACCATGATACTGCGCGTAACTATATTTTAAGAAGAAATCAAGTCATTGCTAGAGCAGCGAAGACGACTTTAACCATGGCAGCAACCACTGGAGTGACATATGCTGGTATGCGTGTTATTATGGGTATGACTCCAGCTGCAGCAGCGAAAGATTTGATTATGAATACTAGCATCGGTGCGGCAGGCGCAGCGGCTAGAGCAGTTGGCAATATTGCTAATCGTAGGATAAACAAGAATAATGAAGGAGAATAAAATGGCTTTATATCAAGTATATTCTGATGAACTTTGTCACTTTGGTGTAAAAGGACAGAAATCTAGTGGTGGTTCTGTAAAGAAACCAGGAAATAGAGTATCTAGATATTTAGCAAATCCAAAAAACCGAAAGACGATTGCTTTAGGGGTTGGATTAGCTGCTCTTGGTGGAGCTACTCTTGCTGCTGGACAAATGTACATGAACAAAAATATGAAAGCATATAATCAGACCGTTCAAAATCTTAAAGATTATAATAAAACGTTGGATTCCTATGAAAAATCTATTAAAAAAAGAACCGCGGTTACTAAAGCTAAGAACCAACTATTAACTAGCAAAGTCTCAGATGCAGATTTATTAAAAACTATTGATACGGGCCAAGGATGGCTATCATCAATGAAAATTAGTGACTTGAAGAAAGCAAGCTAAATACTAAATAATCCGCACATATTTCTTGTTACTTAATAGGAGTAGTTATATTTTGAAAAGGAGATTATTATGGACAATTTAAAAGAACTACAGACGCGAGTCGAGGAACTAATCGAATGCGATGATTATTCGGACGACGACAAACGAAGTGAATTCCAAAAGGAAGCACATAAACTTGAACGGTGTATTAAACTAACAGAGCAAGTTCAACGAATGAAAATCGAGTTGGATGATTTGGAAATTCGGAAAGCTGAAAACGAACTTTTAATTGAGGAAAAAGACGAAGACATCAAAATGAAACAAAAGAAATTGGATGAAAAAGATGTCGAAATCGAAAAGCTCAGAAAAGAAGTCGAAGCTAAAGAAGAAGAAATCAATAAGACTAGAGCTGAAGTCGAAGAACGATGCCAACCATGGTTTAAGAAACTGGATATAGGAACTGTGATTACTTCTGGAGTCGCATTGGTGTCTACCGTCCTTGTATTGAATTACGAGAGGTTACACGTAATAACGTCACGGGCATTTAGATTGCCTAAATAAGAATTATATTTGTTAGTAGCTACTACTCCTAAATGTGAGCGGTGTTTATGCATCGCTCATTATTTTTTTCTTTGGAGGGATATTTATGCATTTAGAACATCATGGCATTAAAGGCCAAAAATGGGGCGTTAGACGCAAGCAAAACTTAAATGCGTATAACCCTCAATATTCTCAAGAACAGAGAAGACACGATAGTAAACTTTATGGCTCTAGAACATCTAGACAAATCAATAAGCGAATGAATAAAAAGCTTGTTGATCACGATACAGCCGAACGTTATATTGTTAGGCGTAACGCTGCTATAGGTGCTGCTGCAAGTATAGCAGTTGGCGTTGGAACAGCTTTCGTTGCAAAGAAGTATTCATATTTAGCAGACGCACCGATTGCGAAAGCAAAGAAGACCGTATCAAATGGACAGAAAGCTGTAAATAGTATGCTTACTACTATGGCAAAAGATAATAGTAAAATGCAGCGTGCATATGCTGTTAGACCTGTTTAACCTCGCATATTTTTCATCGCGGTTAATAGACCGTAATGGAAACTATTAAAGGAGGTTATTATGATTACGGAATGCAGAAATGAAAAGCGAATCGAGCAACAAGAAAGCTATGATAAGATGCACACTATTGCTAAATCATTTGGACATTTGTATGCACGCTTTTATGGTCTCACAGACACTACTAAGATTGAAGACAAGCTTAAAGATCTATGTGAATCTATGATTGTATCGTGGAATATGTATGACACGTGGAATCAAGAAGATCAAGAATGGGCTGTACGCAATACTAGAAGATGCATTGAGATTCTTAAAGATGATACTATCCAAAATGGAGTAAGAGCATCTATTGCTGTTGAAGCTCTCGCTGATGCAGAAATAATCGAATACAAGCTGAACTATATTTTACGGTAAGTAAAAGGCTAAGGGCTACATGGCTCTTAGTCTTTCATTTTTTTCATAGCAGTTATTTTTTTCGCACTTTTTTCACACCTCTTAGTAGGAGTTTGAAAGGAGGTTGAAATGCTAGACATTCTATGGACGTTGTTTATTGTTCAATGTGTATTATTAGTTGTATGTATAATTATTATTGTTATACTTGCTAAAATGCTAATGAGCATAGACATGATTAGAGAAAGAATGGCAAAGATGCACAGAGATGTCAGACTCATTGATTAGGAGGAGCTATGCTAGAAAATCTGATAAATGATATTTTAGACAAGTCAGGAAAGGTTCTGGTTTTACTAAAATTCATATTCGGGTGAGCTGCATGGCTCATCCTTTTTCTCGCATTTTTTTCATACCAGTTAATAGTAGCTGTATTTTTATTAAAGGAGGTTATCATGTTTAAAACTGCAGCAGACATACTAAAGGATTGCACACTTACTGGTATGCTATCAAACGGACAGAAGAAATTGATTGACATTAGTCAAGAACTCGGAAATCAAGGAAAGCACATTAGAGGTACTTTAACAGGTTTCTGTGCTGGATTTATGGATATCATTCCATCTGCTGGATTGTTTACTATAAGCTTAGCATCCTTAGCAGGAGTTGTAAGTATATTCACGAAAAACAAGAAGTAAGCTCAAGAATGTAAAAGGGTTGTTTATCAGCCCTTTTATATTTTTCTCGCATTTTTTTCATATCTCTTAATAGAAGAGATGGTGTAATTGGAAGCACGATCATGAAATGGAGTGATAAAACGCATCATTAATGACTAGGTATTAAGTTCGAATCTTAATTCTCTTCTTTTTTATTTTTTGGCACGTATATTTTGAAAGGAGGAAACAATGGACAATTTAGAAAAGTACCAAGATATCTTGCCAGATCAACTGCAATTCGGATGCTCAGGTTTATTGACTGTATTTAGCCCAGACATGAAGCCTGAAGCTTTCGGACTATGGCAGGAAGAAAAACTATGTCCTGGCTGTGAATGTTATACGTTTTGTAGCAAACTTCACAAGTATGTCTTGGAAAACCCAGAAGAATTGCCGAGTAAAGTTTTGGTTAACTTTTTACGAAAGGAAGATTAAATGGACGAACAAAAATGTTGGGCTTGTAAGTATTATGTAGATGATTACCAATGTAGTGGGCATTGTTATTATTATCCTCCAAAAGTTATTTCAAAGATTGGTACTGCTAATTTTGATATTGGAACTTTGAGATCTGTTCCTGATTCGGAAAGACCTTTAGTTGGTCCGAATAGTTTTTGCTCCAAATTTGAGAAGAATGAAAAAGAGGATATAAAGCAGAAAACAATGACTATGGACGAACGCTATAATAAATTAACAAGGCGTAACGTAGATCCTACAACTTATGTTAGTCCAAAGAAGCATTATGCTAAAAAAGCAATGGAGGGGTTTGATACTCATATTTTTCAGAAAGTAAGTAGT
>JABUTC010000029.1:0-5011 GCA_021442505.1 Mogibacterium sp.
ATATTGCCCTCGGCCGTAACCACTCTCGGATAGCAGTTCACAAAGAACGGCTCGCCCGACTCAGACTTCTTGAGAATCACTGCGAGTGCGGTCAAAAGCTCCTTGGCCGTGAAGCCCGCGATAACGCCGCTGACGCCGTCATTCTCCGCAAGCTCGCGACAGTCCTTTTCGCCGGTAATCGCATTCACGTGGCCCGGATAGATAAAAGCATCCGCCGAACCCTTCAAAGCCTTGTATGCGTTCGGCATAGTCTTGTTCGCAGTCAGAACCGAGAAATTCTGAACGTTGGCCTTCGCCGCACGTTTAACCGCGAGGCAGGTTCCCGGTGTCGTCGTTTCGAAGCCAACCGAAAGGAACACAACCTGCTCCTCAGGATTTTCGACCGCATAGTCCAGAGCGTCGGTCGCAGTGTAGACAATCTTGACCTTAGCGCCCTTGGCACGCGCGTCCGCAAGGCTCATCTCAGAACCCGGAACCCTGATTAGGTCGCCGAAAGTGCAAACCGTGCAGCCCTTGCCGAGCGCAAGCTCGATTGCCATATCGATAAAACCGACCGGAGTTACGCAAACCGGACAGCCCGGACCGGAAATAACTTCGATGTTTTCCGGAAGAAGGCTTCTGATGCCGAGGCGGAAAATCTCGTGAGTATGTGTGCCGCACACCTCCATGATTCTGAGCTTCGGTCCCTTGTAGCCCTCAATTATCTCTCTTGCTGTAAGTTTCTTCTCTTCCATCTCGTCTCCTATACCAGCATCTCCATCAGCTCATCGGTCTCCTCGGTGTCGTCCGATGTGATCTTTGCGATAGCGATACCTGCGTGTACCATAACGAAATCGCCCGGCTCAAGCTCCTCGATGAGCTCGGCTGACACCTCTCTCTTTGCGCCCGAGGCATCAACAACAGCAACCCCGTCCTTAATTCCGACTACTTTTGCCGCAAGTCCTACACACATTATTTTGTCCTCCTGTTATTAATTCTGTGCATCAGCGCAAACGCCTGTCCAAGCGCAATTCCACCGTCGTTCGGCGGAATCATCGAATGCTTCAGCACCTTAATTCCATTATCTGAAAGCCTGTCGTCCACAAGCCCAAGCAGCAGCGTGTTCTGGAAAACTCCTCCGCTGAGCGCCACCTCGTGTCTGTCAGTCTCCTCGCTTATGGCGAAAACCGCTTCGCAAAGCTGCTCTGCCAAAAGTGCGTGGAAGAGGTACGCCAGCTGACAGATGTCGAGCTCGTCCATAGCGCCCTTTTCTTCCTCGATTGCGAGTCTCCTGTCTATAAGGTAACGAACAAGTTCGTCCGTCGATAGAACAATGTAGCCAAGGCCCTCCTGTCCGGGTGCCTTGCCCGTTCTCATATGAAGCTTCGGATTCGAATTCCATATTTCATCAACCAGGGCAGCCCGCTGGGCAGAATCCGCGTGCGCCTTCAGAGCCTCGGCTCTGAACTGCAGCGTCACCGCTGCCTCGCCCTCGAAACTCGAGGTCGAGCGCACGCCCAGCACCGCACTGACTGCATCGAACATCCTTCCGGCACTGGTCGACTTGACACTGTTAAGTCCTTTTTCCGCCATCTTGGAAATCAGAGCCCGCTGCGTCTCATCGGTAAGCGACAGTGCCTCAACAACCTCCGGGGCCCTGTCGCCATACAGGTCATTGATCATGGCTGCCGCTATGCGCCAGCCATCTTTCGCAGACGCATCGCCCCCGACCTGCATAAACGGTGCGATGCTCCCGAGCCTCTTAAATCCGTCATAACTGCAGTTCAGAATTTCTCCGCCCCAGATAGTTCCGTCCGTTCCGTAGCCTGTACCGTCAAGCGACAGACCGATAACATCGAATTCCCAGTCATTCTCCGCCATGCACGACACGATGTGCGCATAGTGATGCTGGATTTTCTCGAGCGGAATGCCATGCTTCTTCGCATAATTCTCCGCAACCGTCGTCGTGTTGTACCTCGGATGCATGTCGCAGGCAACAGCCTCCGGCTCAGTCTCGAGCAGCTCGCAAAGCCTGTCAACCGACTCTTCAAGAGCCCTGACCGTCCTCATATCCGCCATATCACCAACGTACGGCGACTCGTAGAACAGCTGATCCGCTCCAACGCAGAAAGTGTTTTTCAGCTCGCCTCCTACAGCCAGCACCTTGCCGGCGTAGAAAGACTCGGTCATCACAGGCAGCGGAGCGTAACCCCTCGAGCGCCTTATCATATACGGCTTGCCCTTGTACACATCCATAACCGTATCATCCGCTCTGAGCCTGATCTTTCTGTTGTGCGAAAGCATCAGATCGCAAAGTCCGCCGAGTTCCGCCAGAGCATCCTCGTCCGTCCTGCAGATCGGCGCTCCGCTCTCGTTCGCGCTCGTCATCACGAAGTAATCCGTCTTCATCTCGAGCTCGTCGTTATAGTCAAAAAGCAGCATCTGTACCGGTGCGTACGGCAGCATAATTCCAACCTTTGGATTGTCCGGAGCCACCGACGGAGCAAGCTCGCTCTCAGCCCTTCTCTCAAGAAGCACAATCGGCTTCTGGTGTCCGTCGAGAATTTCTCTGATCTCGTCACTTGGAATCACGCATGCTCTCTCAGCCGCCTCGATGTTCCTCGCCATCACGGCAAAAGGCTTCGCAACCCTTTTCTTCCTCTCTCGAAGAAGTGCAACCGCCGCCTCGTTTGTCGCATCGCAGCAGAGGTGGAAACCGCCTATGCCTTTTATCGCAACAATCTTGCCGTCGATAATCGCCTGTCTGGTCGCCGTCAGAGCCTCCCGACCCCGAACTTCGCTTCCTATTATATATACCTCCGGTCCGCAGTCGTTGCAGCAAACCGGCTGAGCATCGTAGCGCCTCGTCTCCGCGTGCGTGTACTCAAACTCGCACTCCGGGCACATCGGGAACTCTCCCATGCTCGTCCTCTCGCGGTCGTACGGCATCGCATCGAGTATCGTCAGTCTCGGTCCGCAGGCCGTGCAGTTGATGAAAGGATGCATATACCTTCTGTTGCCCGGGTCGTACAGCTCCGCCCTGCACTTCGGACAGGTCGCAATGTCCGGCGAAACAAAGATGTCTCCTCTCTCCTTTTCGCTCTCGATAATGCGAAAATCCTCGTACCCCGCGTCGTCTGCCGGTCCCTCCGCAATCTTTAGGATGGTCGAACGCTCGGGAGCCTCATCTCTGAGTGCCTCCTTGAACTCCTCGAGCTGCGCATCGNGGCCCCTCGGCAATCTTCAGGATGGTCGAACGCTCAGGAGCCTCGTCTCTAAGAGCCTCCTTGAAATCTTCGAGCTGCGCATCGCTTCCCTTGGCGAAAATCTCTACGTAAGACCCGCGGTTAGCGACACTTCCTTTTACCCCGATTCTGTCCGCGATTCTGCTGACAAAAGGTCTGAAGCCCACGCCCTGCACTATTCCATAAACGCAGATTCTTACAGTACGCATAGCCTCTCCTCCAGATTGCCGGATACCGCAAAGTGCGTGTACCTGATCCAGCGTCCGTAGCTTTCCTCGGAAACCGCTCTCTTAAAGAGTTCGTCTCCTATCACAATGTCGTATCCGCCTTCCTCGATGAGTCTGCAGTAGTCTTCCTCAGTCTCGAGTCTCACATCCTGCGCCTTCATAAGCTCATCCTTCATCTCGAAGAAAGATGCGACAGTAACTTCATTTCCATTCTTTTCGAGTTCGTCTCTCAAAGTGTTTGCAGCCACCTGCTGCTGCAGTACGAGCACCTTCGCTCCCTTTATATTCCCAAGCTCAGCCTTCACTTCCTCGGGAATAATCGGGCAGTAAATCTCGTACTCCGTTCCGTATTTTTCCTTCAGGTACTCAGCCGCCTTGATTCCCGCTGTCGAAATTACGAGATTCCTGCTGTTTGAAGCCGCCTTGCTAAGAGCCTCCTTGCCATCTCCCATTCCGTAAACGAAAACCTCGTCGTACTCGCCCTGATATTTTTCTCTTATAAGCTTGTCGGCATCGATGCTGCTTAAGTCGAGAGGTGTCGCACCAAATACTCCAAGCTTTTTCCCGGAACCCTCTGCAGCTGTCGCATCTGCCACCTCTGCAGTAGCAAAAGTCTCCAGCAGTTCCAGATAAGCATCCTCTTCGCCTCTGTCGTACAGCCTCGTTCCCGTGCACTCGACAGTCACAACAGGCAGTCCGCAGCGTTTCTCCGCCATGCGCTTAAGCGCGCGAAAATCCGTGGCGATTACCGCAGGCACCGGCGTTCCGATGATTGCCGCAAAGTCAGCATCGACCTTCTCCGCAACGAGTTTCAGTTTGCCCACAAGTCTGTCGTCTCTTCCGAGTATCGCATCCATGTCACGAAGGCCGGCACTGAAAATCGGTTTAGCCTGCGCAAACCAGCGAGGCTCGTCGAAACCGCAGATGTTGCCCGTGCAGCCGCCCGCATCGCAGATTACCGTTATGCATCCCATGTCGTAGAATACTGAAGCCGCGCCCGACTGGTCCGGGGCAAAAGGCGACAGCACCTTCAATAAACCTTTCATATAGCTTCCTCTATCTCATCAAGCAGGGTGGTAAGTCCGAAGTATCCGAACGGCTGAATCTCCTTGTTCCACGCCACGTTCGGCGCATCCGGCTGGTAGTACCCCGCGTCTTTTCCTATAGTTACATCGGCAGGTCTCTCGCTGCAGTCGTAGTAGAGCATTGTCGGTTCGAGGTTGGTAAAAATCCTCGTCTCCGGGCTTGCCTCTCCAAGCATCCTGATGTATGGGAAGTTCTCCCCCGAAACCGTGCCGTATATCTCTGTCACTTCGAGTCCGTACTCCGTCAGCGCAAGCGCAAGTTCGAAAGGATCCGCATTCGAGCACTCGCCGATTGCCACCTTCATTCCCCTGTGCTTAGCCGTGAAATCCTCGACCCTCGCCTTCGCTTTTTCGTAGAACTCTCTGTCGTCGATTTCCCGACCGCGCGATCCGCCGAGCAGCTGGTACTGACGTCGAATTTTGTCGATTCTGTACATTCTCGTGAGCTCTATCGACGGAATCTCGAGCCTTTTCG
>JABUTC010000029.1:5168-10683 GCA_021442505.1 Mogibacterium sp.
TGGTGCGATCTGCCCGAGTATGTTGACGGTCGTCGACTTCTTAGCTCTCTTCTCCAGAAGCTCGTAAACCGTTTTTCTGACCGCAGTCATCGGAGGAACTCTGCCCTCTCTTTCGAGCGCATACATGTAGCATGGAAGCACCGGCACTCCGGCAAAATCGCTCGCCTTTCTGCAAACCCTCTCCATATCCGTTCCGAGAAGAGCGTCAACGCAGGTGATGCAGATCATCACACAGCTTGGCTTCGGCTTATGGCTGTCAACAACTTCCTTGACTGCCTCCGAAATCCTGTTCAGATGTCTTCCCGTTACGATGTCCGTCTCATCCTGCAGCAGATAGTAGAATCTGTCCGCATACTGTCCGAGCTCTGCCAGCATGGTCGTATTTCTTCCGCAGCATGCAGGCGCCACAAGCAGCATAACCGAACCCGGAACCGCAAGTCCCGCACGCTTTACTCCGAAGCCCTGAGCTCCCGGCGAGTTAAAAGACAGCGTCGCAGGCGAACTGTAAATCAGATGCTTCGATGACTGCAGCTCGTCCGGCACTCCGTTTATCCCGAGCTCCGCAAGCTCCTTCGCTTTTATGTTGTAAGCTTTCTTGTAATCTTCCAAGAGTGTATCCTCTTTCCGTTTTTCTCGTTTTTTGTCGTAATTTGTCGTTTTTTGGCTTATTTTGTCGAACTATCTCGACTCGCCGAGCAGGCGCTGCGCCAGCTCGATATATCGCTGGCTCACTTCGAGCGTAGGATCTCCCTCGACAACAGTCATACCCATATCCTCATATCGGATAATGTCGTTGCTTCTCGGAATATCTGCAATAATTTCGATTCCGTGCTTATCAGCAAACTCCTGAACCTTCTCCTCCTCGCGCTCAACGGCCCTTCTGTTCATAATGACTCCGCGCACCTTCGCGTAGCCCCTGTCCTCGAAGTTCTGCACTGCGGTGAAAATATTGTTCGCAGCATAGAGTGCCATCTTTTCGCCGGAGGTCACGATGAGTATCTCCTCCGCATAGCCCTCTCTGATCGGTGCGGCAAAACCTCCGCACACTACGTCTCCAAGAACGTCGTAGAGCACAACATCCGGCTGGTATTTTTCGAAGAGCTCCAAGTCCTCGAGCAGGCTGAATGTCGTGATGATTCCTCTTCCCGCACAGCCAAGTCCCGGTGTCGGACCGCCCGTCTCTATGCAAACGACTCCGCCAAAACCCTCTTCTGTAATCTCGTCGAGCGAGCTCGGCTCCATGTCGTTTACACGCATATAGTCCATAACGGACTGAACCGGTGTGCCGTGCAGCAGATTCATCGTCGAGTCCGCCTTCGGGTCACAGCCGATCTGTATTACTTTCTTTCCGAGGCTGGCAAAAGCCGCCGCAAGATTTGCGGTCGTCGTCGATTTGCCGATTCCTCCTTTTCCATAAATAGCCAGTTTAAGCATTATATCTCTCCGGTATTTCAAGTTTTTCCTTAAGCGAGCAATCGATCAGGTTCGGATTGCTCTTATCGTAGATTCTTCCCGAGAAAGCCTCGTGCGGCAGCGGGCAGAAGTCTATCGTCTCAGGCACAATCGCCCTGTAAAAAGGATCGCCGATCACAAGTTCCGGCTTCACCTCGCGAAGTATGCCAATCACCTCGTCCTCGCAGTTTGCAATAAGGTCGTTCTCTCCGAGGAGTTTTCTCACTCCCTCGTCTCCCGCATTTGCTGTGCAGACGAAGGTCACATCGATATTGAACTCCTTCTCGATTGCCTCGGCCATCGAGCGTCCGGACACAGCCTCTCCAAACAGGACAGCCTTCGCAGCTTTAGCCCCGGTCTCTTCAGCCTCCTCGTGCTTTCCGCTTCTGATTCTCTCGGCAATCGCATCGCCAAGTTTTCCATACGGCACTCCTGCCACATACGGAATTCCGAACTCCGCTTCCATGTATTTCGCCGCAGACAGACCTCCGTAAGCGATGACCAGGTTCACATCAGCCTCTGCAGCCCTCTCGATTTCCTCGATGCTGCTGTCCATACAGAAACTGCTTATAACCTCGAAGCCTTCCTTCTCGCACCACTCCTTAATCGAAGCGATGCTTCCGTTAATCGAGAAGTCAAGCGGTGTCGCACCAAGCAGGTTCACCTTCAGTTTTCCCTCTGCAGCCCCGGAGCCTTCCGGCTTCCTGCAGAAGGTTTTTGCCAGAGCCTCGTGCGCCATAGCCACACCGACTCCGTAACCCTGCATACCGTTAGCAGGAAAACCGAAGCATGGAATACCGAGCCTTTTCTCAATAACTCTCGCAATCGCCCTGAAGTCCGTTCCTATCATATACGGGATAGGCGCTCCGGCAATCGCAACGAACTTCGGATTGAGCTGAGCCGCCGCATCGCAGATATCGTTGATGACCTTGTCGTCATCGCCCATAATCGCCTCGGCCTCCGAAATAGCCGAGATGTAAATCATACTCTGCCTGTCGTACCAGCGCGGCTCGTCATGAGTCGTGTAGGTCGAGTTGCAGCCGGAAGCGTCGTGCATAACCACCATGCCGCCAAGCTCGTAAAGCGCCGAGCAGATTCCAAACTGATCCGACGAGTAGGTCGGGATCAGCGATGCAGTCGCCTTGCGACCTGTAACTTCCGGCATCTCGGCCGGAGCAGGTACACAGCACTCGCCTCCAAGCACGCTCGGAAGCTTCGTTCCCTTAATCTGAACGACCTCTCGTCTGTCCTTTTCGTTGAGAACCGCATCCTTCGCAAGCTCCATCAGCTGAATCACTCCGTCGAAACCGTTCAGTCCGCCGCTCTCAGCGATGTTCACAAAATTATCCGTTCCCATAAAGCAGGCCGCCTTCTGTCCGAGTGCCAAAGCCTCAGGATTCAGGTCCTCGACATATCTCATCGAAGGTCTGTTCGTCGGATGGATGATGAGCTCAGGGTTATGCTCCTTCACCCACTCGAAATCGTCCTTCTCCTCCGGGAACAACGCATCGACGAAGACGTCGCTGACGGTAAAACCGTTTTCCATCAGAAATCTCGTCAGGTTCATCGTTCTCGGAGTAAGCGTGTAGTCCACAGCAATCGGCTTGTCGCCTATAACAGCCTTAGCCTCTTCAACCGCCTTCGCTGCCTTAGCCTCCCAGCCATCCAAGCCGAAATCCTCAGTCTCTCCGAAAAGCTCATCCAGCATCTCGTAGTTCTTCCTCAGGTCCTCAAATCTGAAGACGTTCGGCAGATAAAGATGCGGAATGCCGAGACTTTTCTCCATCATCTCCGCGCCCATCAGAGCGACAGGCTCGTTGAAAATATTCAGTCTTCCATCTGCAAGCTCCTGATACTCCTCGTAGGTCCTGCAGTCGTGTATCGATTTAAGTGTGATGCCTCTTGCCTCGAAATACTCATATATCTCGCTGCTTTCAAGCAGTGCAAGATTGCTTCCCACGTAGTTTACCTGTTTGTCGTTAAGCTCAATCTGAGGCTTGAGCAGACTGTACATCTGCATCCTCATCTTCTGATCCGGAGTCACTCCGCTTTTTCGGAGAGTCGGAATCATGTAGCAGTCCGTGAAGTCGATATCAGGAAATCTCTCCCTGAGTCTCCTGAAAACAATGCTCATATCGTAAGCCAGGAAGAAATGCTGACAGCTTATATATATCAGTATCGCCTTCGGTCTGTAGCTCAGCTTTTCGATGATGTCGGCAACGCCCTCAACCATCATTTCTTCCATGTCACCGTTCAGCACATTGTCCTCGCGGATTTCGAGTGCCGAGTATCTTCCCATGGCATCCATCTCGGCAGCCGTAAGCACAACGCCTCTGAGGCAGCACTTTGCGCATACGAAAATCTCGTGTGCTTCCGGAATCAGCATTCCGGTGTGAACGATGTTCTGCGTTCCTCTTGCAGGTGAGCTGAACTCGAGCTGCTGCGGAAAAGGCGCAGGGAAGTTTGCCTCGCTTATCTTCACGTATTCGGTTTTTCTCGAATTTTCTCTCATAATCTCGTTTTTTCTCGAACTATGTCGACTCGTCTCGACTAATCTCGATTACCCTCGATTATTCTCGACGCCAGTTTTCTGTATACCTCTGCCTGTTCGCTTTCAGGGAAAGCTTCCAGTACAGTCATCTTCATTTCCTCTGCCTCGGTCACAAATTCGCTTCTTGGAATATCTCCAACCACCTCTGTGCCGAGGTCCTCACAAAGCTCCTGAACCTTCTCGTCCTCTCTCTTCACATCTCTTCTGTTAAGAATGAGTCCGCCGAGCTTCGCATATCCTCTCTCCTTGAAATTGTCGATTGCAACAGCGATGTTTGCAGCCGCATAGATGGACATGTTTTNAGAATGAGTCCGCCGAGCTTCGCATATCCTCTCTCCTTGAAATTATCAATTGCAACAGCGATGTTTGCAGCCGCATAGATGGACATGTTTTCGCCCGAAGTCACGATGTACACCTCGTCGGCATAACCGTCTCTCATCGGCATCGAAAAACCTCCGCAAACCACATCCCCAAGGCCGTCGTAGATTATCACGTCCGGCTCAAATTTTTCGTAGGCCCCCTTTGCCTCGAGCTTCTCAAGCGCCGTGATGATGCCTCGTCCCGCACAGCCGACTCCCGGTATCGGGCCGCCCGCCTCGACGCATACGACTCCCGCGTGTCCGATTTTCACGATTTCATCGAGCTCGAAGTCGTTCTGCTTCCTGCGAAAAACATCCAGCACCGTGCCCAGCTCACTGCCGTGTCTGAGCGCGTATGTCGAGTCCGCCTTAGGGTCGCAGCCAATCTGCATAACCTTGTAGCCTTTTTCCGCAAGTGCCACAGCGATGTTCGCACAGGTCGTCGATTTTCCTATTCCGCCTTTACCGTATATCGCAATCTTTCTCATCTCTTACCTCAAACTATACATTCTTTGCGCAAACCGACTTGACGCTGACGCCCTTAATCTTGCCGAGCTTGCCGCAGATGTTGTTAATCTCGTTGCTTGTTGCATCAACAATCAGACTGATAACGCTGATTCCTCTGTCTTTGTAAGGAACTCCCATTCTTCCGACAATATGCTGACCGTTGTCGTGAAGCACAGCATTAACCGCCTCTACAGAATCTCTTTCCTCTACGAAAATTCCTATAATCGCTATTCTCTTCTCGCCCATATTCTCCTCCTTCGGGAGCTCAGTAACTAAAAAGGCATCTCCCACAAAAACGGAAGATGCCTGATATATCTGTGTATTACAAATATCCTGTTATTAGCATCTTCGGTCTCAATACTAATTTCGACTTTAGATGAGTCTATTTTAATGTCTCACTGTGAAGATATCAAGTATTTCAAGCGTTAGATTAATATCTAACTTAAACGAACTCCTTCGCCTTCTTGCCGAAATGAAGTTCCTTCATTCCCTCTACCTCATCACAGATGTCCTTAAGGCTGCATGAATGACAGTCCGTAGGCATGCCCTCGAGAATCTTCGAGAGAGTTCTCGTAATGTCGCTTACCTTCTTTGCGCTGGCAATAAGTTCCTTGTAATCCGCATCCTCTGCAGTTATGAAAATGAG
>JABUTC010000029.1:10699-16916 GCA_021442505.1 Mogibacterium sp.
TTCGGATTCTGCTTGAACTTGCTGATGTAGTCCGCTCCGACCTTTTCAAAGGAAATTCCGGCAGCAACTGCATCCCTGCTTACTCTTACCTGCTCACGGAAGCTTTCCGAGGAAGTCCTTCCCATGTATCCCTTAGGATAAACATGGTATTTTATAAAATCGATATCCTGAATCGCTCTGAATACCGGCTCCGTATCCTCTTCGCCTTCGCCCTCGAGCGGCTTAACCTTAACAAAAGCAATTCTTGCAAAAGGACTGCTTCCCTTAATCTCGCCGAGGTCCTTTCCGTAAACGAGAATCTCGTCCTTTGTCACGAGATCGCTCGAAGTAACGCAGGAGTAATTAACTGCAGGCTTGCTGTCTCCGCCAAGCTCGAAAGCCGAATCACGCATCATAATGAGCTGGTTCGCACCAACGTCCTCCCACGCCTTCGCCGGGTCGTATTCATAAACCTTAGGCGCGGAGGCTCCGAAAAGAGCCTCCGACTTTTTAATTATGCTATCGTACAGTTCCATAATTCTTAGAATTTAATATCCGTCTTCTTGCGGTCGAAAATGCCGTTAACCTGAACATAAGTCCATCCGAGCAGCTTCTGGTCGAGGTTCAGCATGTACACCGTAAAAAGCGTTCCTGTTGTTACGGCTGCAATTTTTACAACGCCCTTAGCGACCTTGCAAACCACACAGCCCTTCTTCTCTTCTTTTTTCTTACACTTACACATAGGGCTTCTCCTTTGCTTAAGCCTTAGCCTGTCCCTTCTGGCGTGCGTATTCAGCAGCTCCAAGAGCTCCCATCAGCTGAGGGTCAGTCTTAAGCTCGATAACCTTGAGCTTGAGAACCTTCTCGATAGCCTGCTTCAGACCGTCGTTCTTAGCGCATCCGCCTGTCAGTGTGATAGCGTCTGTTGCGCCGGCCTTCTTAGCCATAACGAAACATCTTTTAGCAACAGCCATCTGAATTCCTGCAGCAATCTCGTCCATTGGCTTGTCCTCTCCAACGAGAGTGATAACCTCGGACTCAGCGAATACTGTGCACTGAGCTGTGATAGGAATTACGTTCTTAGCGTTGAGGCTGAGCTTTGAGAACTCAGGGAGAGTCATCTCGAAGCTTCTTGCCATTGCCTCGTAGAATCTTCCTGTTCCTGCTGCGCACTTGTCGTTCATAGCGAAGTTCTTAACTGTTCCGTCTGTATCAACGCTGATGCCCTTAACGTCCTGTCCGCCGATATCGATGATGGCTTTTACCGATGGGTCTGTTACGTGTACGCCCATTGCGTGACATGAAATCTCGGAGATGTTCTCGTCAGCAAAAGGAACCTTGTTACGGCCGTAGCCTGTTCCGATCAGGTACTCGAGATCCTCTGAGCTCTTGAGTCCTGCCTTCTTGCAAACCTCGTCCATTGCGAGTCTTGCCGAAGCCTCAGCCTGAATCTTCGATCTCATTGTTGTATCTGCAACGATCTTTCCTGCCTCGTCAAGAATCACTGCCTTGGTGTATGTTGAACCTACATCACATCCGCCATAATATTTCATACTGTTTTCTCCTTTTCTTGATTACTCTATCTCTGTATTACATGCACTTCTCATCGTCGAACTCGAGGAGTGACGGGTCAACCGGCTCAGCCTTCATAACGGTGAACATGTACTCGTTAACCTTTCCTCTCATCGTCTTTCTGGATACTGTTCTAGGATCCATCAGATCGTGCTCAATCCAAATCATATGATAGTTCTTCTCACGAGCCTGGTCATCGAGAATACCCTGAAGTGTAGCCATGTTCTTGCACGCTACGTTCTGGTACATGATGATGATATCAGCTCTCCACTCTTCAACCTGTCTCCAGAGCTCCTCTACAACATTATGATATCCACCGTTTGTGTGTCTTCTCATAACCATTCTCTCGTAGAGTCTTGCGAGATCCTTCAGAGCCTCTTCAGGATCCTCAGTCTCGAGTTCCTTCGTGAAGTTCAGCGACTCCATCTCTACCAGGATATCGATACCCCAGCAGTTTGCGAGCCAGTTACTGAAGTTAGCATAGTAGTGAGCAGGGCATGACCATACGATTCCTCTGTACTTCATCTTGCCTACCCAGGCCTCGTCTCTTCTTTCGTAAGCCTCGTACATGAGCTTGCTTACCTTGTCGAAGGTCTTCATCGTTCTTGGGTCAGCTCCGCCGTCCATCTCGTAATTCCACTTACGGAAGAGCTCGTATGCAGGTCCTATAATCTGTGGGTAGTCAGTCTTGTTAACATCCCACTTCTCGAGCTCCATCTTGGTCTCAGCGTTGAAACGCTTGATCTGTGTGAAGTAAGCATCCCAGCTCCACTTAGCGCCTGTGGTCTCCTCAACGAACTTGATGCAGGCCTTGATGTCCTCAACTGCATCGTCTACCGTCTCCTCGTACTCGTATCTTACAGGGAATGCGAGGTGGAAAACAGGCAGATCCGGGAATCTTCTCTTCAGATATGAACTTGCCATAACCGATCCGTCGCAAGGCATCGAGCTTGAAATGAAGCATGCGCCCATGTGTGGCAGAGCATCAACTACGAGAGCTCCGCACTCTGACGAAGGAACCGGGCATGTATCAGCAGGAAGTCCGAAACTCTCTACTGCATCGATATATGGAACACAGGTCAGCTGGTCGAGCTCCGATACGAGGAATACAGGCAGCAGCTGGTAAGGAATTCCAAGCAGATCCGGGAATCCTGCCATAATCTGACCCATAGTCATCTCGTCGAAAAGTACAACCTTCTTGTTGAGTTCCTTCGAGTTGCCGTTCTTTTCATCGCACTTTCCGATGAAAACAAGGTTCTCAGCTACATAGCGGAAGATGTCGTACATCATGAGATGTGCCATCTTCAGCGCATTTCCTCTAAGACCCATAGTGTTCTTGTCGAGGAAGTTAATGCAGCATACATAGCTGATCATCCAGCGGTAGTAGAGTGTGGTGTTCATCGCAGGGATAAGGTCCTTGGAGAAAGTTGTAAGGAGGAGTCCCCACATCTTTGCCCAGCTGTAAAAATCAACTGCGGTGTCCTTCACGCCCTTCCACTCTCTGCGGACGGTCGCCATGTCGCCTTTTCTGTAAATCTTACCGAGCTGCTTTTCGCCGTTAAGGATGAAGTCCTTCTTCTCCTCAGTGGTCATATCCATGAAGAGACCCCACTCCATCTTAACTCTCTCAGCATCGCTCTTAAGATTGTTAACCTGTCTTACTGCAAAAGCCTTCATGTCCGCTTCCTTCATCATTTCGAAAGCGATTTTTCCAACCTCTGCAACGTTCTTTCCCTGAGCCTTCCAGTCTATATTGTTCTTAGCGCGAAAGAAGGCAGGATTAGGGAATTTCTTAATTTTGTCTTTCTGGAATCTTCCTGTCATTTCTATTTGCCTCCCTTCTGAATCTTCTTAATCTCAAGGGATTCTACGAATGCCTGGAATCTGGTTCTCAGCTGACCGGAGCCCTTTGCGTTATAAGGTCTGTCGATTGACAGTACCGGCCATCCCAGCTCCTCAGCCATAATGTGGCTGACGAGAGCTCTCTCAAAGCCCCAGAAATCACAGAACTTCATCTGCTCATAGATGATTCCGTCTGCGTTGTACTCCTTAGCAAGTCTGTCCGCAGTCTCTCTTCTCTGAGCAACCTTCTCATCTGAGATGTATCTTGCACACTCAGCTACCTCCATGCAGTGGCGGCAGATCTGGTGAAGTGCAGGCTCCTCGTCGTTCAGCTCGATAACTTCTCTGCCCGGAGTCGATCCGAAGCAGTAACGGTCTACTACTACGAGTGCGCCGGCCTCTTCAATCATCTTTGTGAATTCAGGATCGTCGATCTCACTTCCGATAACCGCAACCTTTGCTCTGAAAGCAGGTTTCTCGTCCGGTTTTCTCTTCTTCAGTTCCTCAAGAGTCTCCTTGAGATAAGGAAGAATGAGATACTTAGGACAAGCGTATGATACGAGGTTGATAATGTGGAACTCGTATCCGGTGATAACAGGATTCTCAGCTTTTCTCATCTCGCCGATTTCGCTGATAATCTTACAAACTTCATTGTGCTCAGCCACAGCTTTTCTAATGGCTGCATCCGAGATGTCAACTCCGTACTTCTCGGCCATAACATCGAGCAATCTTACCTGCATCTGCTCTTCGTAATGTCTGATTGAATAGTCGACAACCTTATATGGCATGTCGCAGTGCGTTACGAAGAAATTAGGCTTCTCGTTCATGTTCAGAAGCTCAACGTGCTCGTAGAAACGATTCATCATCGAGCACGCGTCCACTCCTGCAAGTCCGTCCAGGAAGTTGAATCCACCCTCAATGCCTCTCTCCACCAGAGCTCTCGAGAACTCGCAGGTGTAGTTTGACATATAGTAGGTAGCAACGTCGATGGAGCCCGTACGCGGAGCACGAAGCCTTACAGAGAAGCAGTTGTCAAGATTGAGTAGCACCTCCGGGATGTGGAAACAGGTATAACCCATGGCCAGCTTGCCGTCAGCCTTAGCCTGCTCAACAAGCTCGTTGTTCGCATCCTGAAGAAGGGTCTCGAAATAGATAAGGTGTTTTAAATCTTTCAACTTGATACCTCCTCTTTCTCTCTGCCTTAGATAATTTCCATTTTGGTAAGGGCTTCTCTTGCGCCCTTAATTACAGGTGCATCTTCAGGCAGGTCGAAAATGCTGAGCCCCTTGATGTCGTTGTCTGCATGCTCGCCGTCATTCGGGATGTACGCAAGCACCTCTGCAGTCTCGACGTTTATATACTTGATTGCCTCTTCGTTTCCGACCCTGTTTATTATCGCACCGCACTTGTCGTACATAACCAGCTCGTCGGCAACGCGCTTGATTGTATCGATAACCATGGTGCCCTTTCTGCTCGGGTCAGTAACCAGGAAGAGATGGGTAACCTTCTCCATTACTCTCCTGTTGATCTGCTCGATTCCTGCCTCTCCGTCGATTACCACATAATCGAACTCGTCAGCGAGCAGACTTATAACCTCTTTGAGGTATGAATTTACCTTGCAGTAGCAGCCTGCACTTTCAGGCCTTCCGATTGCAAGGAAAGAGAAATTCTTCTCCTCTATCATCGTGTCGAAAATTCTGAATCTCGCTTCCCCAAGGATTTCGATTGCCTCCTTAGGTGCTCCCGATTCGACACTGTTTACGATTTTCTTGCGGATGTCGTCGAGCGTATCAGTCGGCTCAACTCCGAGCGCTGTGCTGAGACCGATAGCCGGGTCTGCATCGATTGCGAGTATCTTTGCGTCCGGGTAGGTCTCTGCAAGCAGTCTTACAAACGCCGAGGAGATTGAAGTTTTCCCTACGCCGCCTTTACCGGCAACGGCCAAAATCTTTGTATCTCCCATTTGTTTCCCTCATGTATTTCTAGAAGAATGTGCAAAGCAGATCAGTGTAATCCGACGGATTCTCGATTGGAAGTCCCGCTATGAGAAGTGCCTGATTGTAGAGCACCTCGCACATAGCCTTCGCCCTTTCAGGATTGTCGTTCTTATCCCTTTCGATAGCAAGGAACGCGTTGTGGTCGACATTGAGTTCGAGCACTCTCTTCGCCTTCATTCCCAGCTCGGGATTAACAACATTGAAGTACTTCTCCATCTCGAAGGTCACACCGTCACCGCTCGACAGGCATACCGGATGCGTGCGGAGCTTCGTAGAAGCTTTTACCACATCCACCTTCTCGCCGAGAGCCTCCCTGATGAACTTGAAGGTGTCTTCGAAAATCACCTCGATTCTCTCGTCCTTTTCGCCGCCAAGGTCAAAGTCTCCGTCGATGACCGACATGAAGCTCTTCTCCTTGTAGTTTCTGAACATATCGGCGATGAACTCGTCCATGCTGTCCGTGAAATATAGAATCTCGATGTTCTTCTCCTTGAGTACCTCGGTCTGCGGCATACGGTCGATTGCCTCGATGCTGTCGCCTGCAGCGTAGTAGATGTACTCCTGGCTCTCCTGCATGCGGCCGAAATACTCTTCGAGTGTAACGAACTTTTTCTCGGTCGATGAGTAGAACAGGAAGAAGTCCTGAAGCTCGTTCTTCTTTGCGCCGTAATCATCGAGCGCACAGAGCTTGAGCTGTCTGCCGAAACCCTTGAAGAACTCCTCGTACTGCTCTCTGTCGTTCTTGAGCATGTCCTCGAGTTTAGCACGGATCTTTTTCTCGAGATTTGCGGCAATCAGCTTGAGCTGTCTGTCGTGCTGCAGCATCT
>JABUTC010000029.1:16946-22908 GCA_021442505.1 Mogibacterium sp.
GTCAACAACACCGCGAACGAAGTTGAAATACTCAGGAAGCAGATCCCTGCAGCTTTCCATAATGAGAACGCCCGAGCTGTAAAGCTGAAGTCCTCCCTCGAAGTCATCCGAGTAATACTTGTTCGGAATTTTCTTCGGGATGAAAAGCATTGCGTCATAGCTCACAAGTCCCTCAACCGAAGCGGTAATCACGCTCATCGGCGGGATGTCGTCTCCGTACTTCTGCTGGTAGAACTCGTTGTACTCTTCCTCGCTAACCTCGCCTTTTTTCCTCTGCCAGAGCGGTACCATCGAGTTGAACACCTCGTATTCGAAAACCTCTTCGAACTCGGGATTCTCCTCGGTGCTTCCCTCCTTCAGCTCAGGATGAGGCATCAGCATCTTGATCGGGAACCTGATGTAATCCGAGTACTTCTTAACCAGTCTGTAAATCGGATACTCTCTCAGGTACTGCGAGTACTCGTCTTCGGTCTCGCCGTCTTCCTTGATGTGCATGATGATGTCGGTTCCGACAGTCTCCTTCTCGGTCTCGTCGATGGTGAAACCGGAAGCGCCTTCCGACTCCCACTTGTACGCCTTTTCCTCGCCGTACTTCTTAGTAACGACAGTTACCTTGTCGGCAACCATGAAGGCCGAGTAAAAACCCACTCCGAACTGTCCGATGATGTCGACCGCTTCAGCGGTGTCGTCTGCGCCGTCAGTTGCAGGATTTTTTTCGAGATTTTTCGAGAATTCTCCACTTCCGCTAAAAGCGATGGTTCCGAGATTCTTCTCGAGTTCCTCGGCATTCATACCGATTCCGTTGTCGCTGACAATCAGATTGCGACCTTCCTTGTCGAGAGTGATGATTATCTCGAAACCGTTGAGGTCGAGGTCCGTCTCCTCAGTCAGCGCAATATAGCGCAGCTTGTCGATGGCATCCGACGCGTTCGAGATAATCTCTCTCAGGAAAATCTCCTTATGTGTGTAAATCGAGTTGATCATCAGATCCAGCAAGCGCTGGGATTCTGCCTGAAATTGCTTTTGCATTTATCTCCCCTTACTTAACGTATTCTTCGCCCTCTTTTACCATCATATATGGTACTGACATAGGGTCTCTTCTTTCCATCTTGCTGTAGTGCTTGTCAAGGAAAGGCTCAACAACATAGAACAGAAGCTTTCCGTCAAGATCGAAATAGAATACTGCGAAAAGTCCGGCATACGCAGCGGCAGCTCCGCCCAGAGCCTTTAATGCGAATTTTCCAACTTTTTTCATATAAAGCCTCCTTCTGCTACCATGACTGTGAGTCGTCGAACTCGAGCAGTGATGGATCGATCGGTTCTTCCTGCATTACCGTAGTCATGTAGTCATTGATAATCTGACGAATCTCCGATCTTGAAATAACTCTCTTATCAGGAAGTGCATGTGGTACCCAGATTGCGTGAATGTTACGCGCTCTGAACTCGTCCTCAAAGAGTCCGTGTACACCCTGCATTCCCTTGCATGCGAGCTGGTCATACATTACAACCATATCGCAGTTGAATCTCTCCATATTGTCCCAGAGCTCGAAGATGTGGTGCATTCCGCCAACAGCATTTCTTCTCATAGGCGCCCACTCATGATATCTTGCCATATCGAGGAGCATCTGCTCGTCGTCGTCTGTGCTGATAGTCATGTCGAACATGAGAGAGTCCATATTGATGATTGTGTTGAGTCCCCAGCAGTTGTATGCCCATGTGCACCAGTGCGAATAGTAGAGAGGTGCGCATGACCATGCGATAACTCTGTGACGTGTGAGAGGCATAGTCTCAATCCTCTGCTCAACACACTTTTCCAGAATCTTCTTAACCTTGCCGTCTATCTCGTGCCAGATTGGCTTGTTGCCGTACTGTGACTGATAGATTCTGTAGAGAGCCTGAGCAACTCCGTTGATTGGATAGTAAGGAGTGTTTGCTGCAACGTCCCACTTCTCCCACTCGAACTCCTGAAGCTCATTCTGCTCTCTGAGGTTCCTCTTCAGAGCCTCCATATCGAACTTAACGCCGTAATACTCTTCTACGAATTTCCAAGCGCCCTTAATTTCCTCTGCGCAGTGCTTCTGAACAAGGTCATCGTCGAAAAGCATAGGCTGTGGCATTGCGAACAGCGGCTTGTTTATCATCCAGTCCTGAATGATTGAAGAAGCAACCGATCCGTCGCATGCTTCGTTCGTTGTCATTATTGTCTTGTAGTAGTCAGGCATATCGTCGGCTACGAAAAGTCCTGCTTCAGCCTGACACATTGGACAAGGGTCTCCCGGAAGGCCTATAGCCTGAACTGCGTCGATATAGTTCAGAACTGTGTGGCTGTTGCAGTGTACCGTTACGAAGTAAGGTACCATCTGCAGAGGGATATTCTTGAGCTGTCCGTCGTATGGATAATATACTCCGCCCCACAGTGTCTCATCGTGACCAACAGTGCGGTCATGTAGTGCCTTGTCTCCTCCTGTATTGAGGTCTGCCTTGAACATTCCCATGAACTGCTCGATGGTCGAGCTTACCATAGCTCTGTAATGCCAAGCGGAGGCTTTCATAGTCTCTCCTCTTGTTCCTTCAAGACCTCTGTCGAACCAGTGCATTACCGGCAGGTATGACTGTCCGACCCATCTGTAGCGCCATACGCCCTTTGCGAAAATGATAGGTCCGCCGTATCTCATGATGTCGTAAACCATCATTCCGTAGTTGTACAGCCAGATGTTGTTAAAGTAGTACATGGTATCCTTAATACCACGCCACTCTCTGTGCTTGTAAAGACCCGTCTTGTCCTGATACAGGTCTCCCAGTCTTCTTCTCTCAACAGGCTTGCCGTAAATGAAGTCCTTAGCAAGCCTCTTATATGGAATCTTCTTCAGTTTGCTTAAATCAGGCTTCTTCATTTATTTGCCCTCCTGTATCTTCTTCAGCTCAACACTCTCAACGAACGCCTGGAATCTTGTTCTAAGCTGTCCTGATGCTGTGTTGATATACTCCTTCTCGATTGAGCAGACAGGATAACCGAAGTCTCTCGGAAGTACTACTGTGTCTACAACTCTCTCGTAGCTCCAGTACTCGCAGAACTTGTTCGATACGACAATGATTCCGTCCGCCTTGTATTCCTTCGCAAGATCTGCGATGAACTTTTTGCGGGATCTCATGTCCTTCTGCTCCATGAATCTTGTACACTGGCTGGTCTCAAGATAGTGCCTTGCAATGGCGCGGAGAGGAGTCTCACCCTCTCTGATCTCAATCTGGGTTCTTGCCTCAACTGCACCGTAGCAGTATCTGTCGGCAACTACCAGTGCTCCGCAGCTCTCGATGAGCTTGATGAAGTCCGGATCGTCGTTCTCGGATCCTGCAACAACAACCTTGATTCTGAAGTTCTTCTTGTCGTCCGGTTCTCTCGTTTTAAGCTCTTCGAGTGTCTCCTTGAGCTTGTCGAGAATAAGATATTTTGGACATGCCATAGTAACCAGTGTAATCACAGCAAACTCATATCCTGTGATTGTAGGATTGTCCAGTTTTCTGAAATCTCCGATTTCCTGCACAATTCTGCAAAGCTCGTTGTGCTCCTCGATAGTCTTGAGCAGGGCTTCATCTGATGTGTCGATGCCGTACTCGTCTCTGAGAAAATCGAGGACATGAGTCTGCAGCTGTGCTTCATAGTGTTCGATGCTGTTCTCATTCTTCTTGAATGGAACGTCGACAAAACTTGTCTGGAATGTCGCGTTGTTGATAACGTCCGGCATTCTCTTCAGATGCTCCTGGAATCTGCAGGTTACAGTACAGGTCTCAGTCGCCATCTGTGCGTCGAGGAAGTTATATCCTCCCTCAAGAGCTCTCTCGAACAAACTCCTTCCATAGTGGCATGTTCTTCCGGACATATAGTATGTAGCCATATCCGGCGAAGTGCACTTTGGGGCACGCAGTCTGCACGAAACAGCACCCGGTAGATCGAGTAAAACCTCAGGCATGAAATAACAGGTGTAACCAAGGACATTTTTGCCGTCATCCTTGGCTTTTCTGATCAGCTCGTTATTCGCCTCCTGGAGGAGATCCTCGAAGTAAATCAGGTGTTTCAAATCTCGCATATTTTCACCTTTACCTCTCTTGAATAGTTGCCAGATTTGCCGCCCTTTTCGCAGCATTTTCTTAACAAATATTCGTGCTAAATGTGTCCCGTATTTGACTTAATACTACTTGCTTGTCAGAAAGTTGTCAATGTATTATACTGATAAAAAAACAGGAGGAAACCTTGAAAATGCAACACGTTCACGAACATACGCACGACGGCTACACGCACACTCACGAACACTCCCACGATGGCTACACACATACGCACGAACATGTTGCTTCTTCCACAGAAGAAGCAAAAGCGTTACTTATTTATATGCTCGATCACAACAGACATCACGCCGAAGAGCTTCACGATTTAGCTCATAATTTTGACGGTGAAGTTTTCGAACTGATCCACGAATCGGTAGAAAATCTTCAGGCAGGAAACGAAAAACTGGCAGCCGCTCTCGAGCTGCTCAAGGAGGACTAAAATGTGCCTTTCGACAGTATATGAAAACCACGATGGCGAGCATGTTTTTCTTGCAAAAAACATCGCAGACATCGGCGAACGTGACGGCCAGCTCGTCATGACCGACATCATGGGTGTACAGACCCGCATTTTCGGTGAAATAGAACGCATCGACCTCATGGAGAACTACATCCTTATCAATCGCTATGATTTTGACAGCGACGAGTCCGATGCATACACTCACACCCACGACGGTGTAGCTCACACTCATGCGCACACCCACGCAGAGAACCATAATCACACTCACTCACCTGACGAGAAGAAGAAACAGCTTAACAGAATCTCGAAGGCAATCGGTCACAGCCAGAAGGTTAAGTCGATGATTGCCAACGACGAGGACTGCGCGGCAACCCTGACACAGCTCTCGGCTGTTACCTCGGCTCTTCACAACCTCGGCAAGGAGATAATCAACGAGCACATGACGCACTGCATCACTGAGGCCATCGAAAACGGCGATCTAGCCGCTGTCGAGGACTTCAAGGAAGCGGTAAAGCGTTTCGTATAGACACATAAAAACAGACCCGGCATAAAGCCGGGTCGTATTTTTTTGCCGTAGCCTATTTGAGGTAGTCGAGTGCAATCTGCGTGTAAACTGCCGCACCCATAGGAATCGACTTCTCGTTGAAGCGAATCTTAGGGTTGTGCTGAGCGAGTCTTTCCTCAGGTTTATCAACTCCTCCTCCGAGTACGAAGTAGGTTGAAGGAACCTTCTCTGCGATGCAGGCGAAGTCTTCCGAACCGATGAGGTGAAGTCCCGGTGTCTCCTTGTGGATGATTCCGAGCTTTCTTACGCTCTCGAGGCAATCCTCTGTAATCTCCGGCTGGCATACTACGCTAGGTACATTGCTCAGGGTTTCGATTTCAACCGTGCAGCGGTTTGTAGCCGCAACGCTCTCTGCAACCTCCCTGATTCTCTTCATCATCATTTCCTTGATGTGAGGTTTGAAGGTTCTCAGAGTTCCCTGAAGCACAGCCTTGTCAGGAATTGCGTTAGGCGCTTTTCCTGCCTCGAACATTCCGATTGTCAGTACAGCCTCCTCATATGAAGGAACCTCTCTTGCAATCAGTGTCTGGAATGCCTGGTAGATTCCGACTGCCGCATTGATTGGGTCGATGCAGTTCTCAGGTTGCGAACCGTGTCCGCCAACGCCTGTAACCGTGATCTTGAAGCCGAAAACAGCTCCCATGATGATTTCGCCGAACTGAACCTCTCCGAGCTCAGGCAGTGAGAAAATATGCATTCCGTATGCTCTCTCAACCTTAGGATTCTCGAGCACTCCTGCCTCGATAGCAGCTCTCGATCCCTGGAAAGTCTCCTCTCCCGACTGGAAGAGAAGTTTAACCGTTCCGTTGAGCTCAGCCTCATGCTTCTTCAGAAGCTCG
>JABUTC010000029.1:22938-29285 GCA_021442505.1 Mogibacterium sp.
TCGTGTCCGCAGGCGTGCATGCATCCGTTTGTCGAGCTGAAAGGCTCTCCGCTCTGCTCATCTCCCGGCAGTCCGTCCATGTCTCCACGGAGGAGAATGCACTTGTCGCCGCTGCCGATGGTGGCAACTACGCAGGAAATATCCTCGTATACCGTGTGGTCTACTCCCAAAAGGGTAAGCTTGTCTGCAACATACTTGGTTGTCTGTGGCAGATTGATTCCTATCTCAGGAATCTGGTGCAGTTCTCTGCGATAGCCGATAAGCTGATCGTTGAGCTTCTGCGCCTCTTTCCAAATAATTGATTCCATTTCTCTTATCTCCGGGTCTACTCCTGATACATTGGGGAATACTCAGGCTTGTTCTCGTTGAATTCCTTAGTGATGCGATCTCTTGCCTCTTCGTCTGTGAGAAGGTCATAGATAACACCTGCCGTAATCTTCGCAGCATAGAGCATACCCTTTTCGCCGATTGACGAGCCCGCACTTGCAGTAGCCTGCCATGTATGAGCCGCAACGCCGAGAGGGAAGCACGCTGTTGTGAAGTAGTTCATAGGCATAATCATGCTGACATCTCCGCTGTCTGACGAAGCGTTGAGAGGAGTCTCCTTGTACTTTTCTCTCGAGCAAAGGTCAAGATGCATTCCCGTGCCGTACGAATTGAAGGTCTTCTCGTCCTTTGCAAGGATAGCCGGATTCAGTGTAGCCTGAAGGGCCTTTGCAAAAGCCATTTCCTCTTCTGTGTACTGTGGCAGGTTAACCTGTACCATGTTCTGGTATGTGAGGTCGCTGAATGCGTGGTTCGGATTCAACTCGCAGCATCCGGAAATTACCTCGATGTCAACCTCTGTCTCGGTCATCATAGCCGCACCGCGGGCAACGAGCTCAAGTCTGCGCATGATGTCCTTAACGATGTCGATTCTTGGCGCACGGATGCAGTACCACGAGCTTGCCTTGTCAGGAACGATGTTTGGCGGATATCCGTAACTGTCAGTGGTGTAGTGGATTCTGCACTTGTCTACGATGTGCTCTCTCAGATAGTTGCAGCCTACATTCATAAGCTCAACAGCATCGAGCGCACTTCTTCCCTGCTCAGGGGCAAAGCCTGCGTGTGAAGTCTTACCCTTGAAGTGGAACTTCATCGAAGCGCTTGCAAGGAATGCCTCATCATAAACCTCGTTTGATGGCATAGGGTGCCAGCTCATAGCAAAGTCGCAGCCCTCGAACATGCCGTGATAAATCATTTTAACCTTACCGCTAAGGAGCTCTTCCTCAGGGCATCCGTAGTAGCGGATGGTTCCCTTAAGTTCACCCTTTTCGATAAAAGTCTTGATTGCAAGAGCCGCAAGGTACGCACCGCTTCCGAGAAGGTTGTGTCCGCAGCCGTGTCCCGGCTTGCCTTCCTCAACCGCTTTTCTCTCCGCCGAAGCCTCCTGCGAAAGAGCAGGCAGCGCATCGTACTCACCGAGGAGTGCGATAACCGGCTTGCCCTCGCCGTACTCCGCATAGAATGCGTAAGGCAGCTTCTCGTCGTTTACAATCTTGAAGCCTTCCTTAGCAAGGAGGTCTCTGTAAAAATCCGATGATACGCTCTCTGTGCCACCAACCTCAGGGTTGTTCCAGATGAAGCGGCAGGCGTTAAGGCCTACTTCGGACAGTCTCTCGACCTCATCGTATATATTCTGCTTATACATATCTTATGCTTCCTTTTTCTCTGCGTTCTTGTATGTAAGCAGTCCGATCAGGATGCTGACAAATACGCAGCCAAGTGTTCCGAGCCAGTTCGATGAACCAGGGAGCCAGAGGAAGAAGCCCATTCCGATTCCCATATACAGAACGAATGCGAAAAGAATCATGATAAGGCTGTGCTTTACCATCTTCATTCCGAACTGAACGAGCAGTGCTCCGAACAGAGCTGGGAGCAGGTATCCGAGAGCAGTAGTTACTGTAGCAGGAAGCATAGCAAGTACTGATGTTCCAAGGATAGCTCCGATTGTAAGTACGGATACGTTGATGATGATTGAAACAGCCATTCCGATTGTAGCAACGATTGATCCCTTCTCAGTTCCGGCATCAACACCTGCTGACACCTGTGCCATGCTGGCAGCAGGAATACGCATGTTTGAAATGTTTCCTGAAAGGAATGCCATGTATGTTCCGGCAGTTCCTACTACAGGATAGTATGAAATCGGCTCTACGAACCAGAGTACTCCGAATGCTGATGCTCCTGCGATGAATGCAGCCAGAAGAGCTGCTCCCTTAGGAAGAATACCGTAAACTACGATGAGTACGATAGCAGGAACAAATGACAGAGCAACGCCAAGGTAACCGGTAATTTTACCAATCTTATTCACCTTAGGCAGAAATGTATCATTGTAATAATCTTTCATTTTGCACCTCCTACACAACAGCGGTAATTACCATTGCAGCAACAATTGTAATGGTAAGTGCCCACTCCTTAAGCCACTTGATGTCCTTCTTGTTAGCAATTGTGTTCAGTACGAACATGATTACTGCACCAAGGATACATGCGAGTGCGTTCTTGTACGAACCTGCGAGAACCTGTGGATCAACGCTCTGGATAATCTGATAAACAGGCTTTGCGAGGTGCTGTGCGCACATTGATGAGAAAACTCCGATGATAGCGCATGATGCGATAGTCATCAGCTTTCCTGTGCTTCCGCCCGACAGCTTTGTCTGGATCTTGTCCATCTTGTTTGCCGAGAATGTTGCGAAAATTACCCAGCCGATCGAGCACAGGATCATTGTCCAAAGTGCCATAGCATATGCTTCTCCGGTCATTGGGTCAGTTCCGAGAGTAACTCCTACCTGCTGTGTTCCAATACCTGCAGCGAGTCCCTCAAACATTACTGAGCCGATCATTGACAGTCTCATCCAGCCTACAGGTCCACCCATCGTTACGAGGAGTGAAAGCATGCCGGACAGAACTACAATTGATGGTCCGATTGATGTTACAGCACTACTCTTGATTGCAGCGTTGAGCTGAGCCTTCTCAAGTCCTACTTCCTTACCTGCAGTAAGCGAGCTCTTGAGGAACAGGCACGCCTGAACAATTACCAGACAAACCGGAATTCCGCAGGCAATCCACATAGGTAAGCTGTTAGCCATTTGCATTACGTCCATATTAGCCTCCTTAAATAAAATAATCTCCATAGCATAATTATACTGATTTTCACCTTTCTCTTAAAGTGAAAATAATTATGCTATGGAGAAAGTCCATTAAAGTTTCGCTATTCTTTTTTCGTCGCCTATATGCTCAGCGTATCTTCTTGCCGCCTCATCGTGCTCTTCGTCCTGAACAAAGCCGTACTGATATTCATATATGGCAGCATCTCCGCTGAGTACCATGAGTCCACTGACAAGCGAGCCGACCCTTATGTTTGCCCTGTCGCTCTCAGGCACCTGCTCTATGGAGTGATTGATTTCGAGCGGTCCGAGCATCGTGTTGATGGCGCATCTTATAAAAGTCTTTTTGCCGATGATCGCATCATCGCCGAGGTCGACAGTTCCCTCACCGAGCCAGATGACTTTTCCGTAGAAAAGTATGTCGCCGGAAATCTGATCATGCACATCGTCGTTCTCCGGGGTGGTGACCGCAGTTCTCGGTATGAGTGAACCTTCGCTCAACGCGTAGCGGTTTCCGTCCGGTGAAACAGGTATGCTCGCATGGTATCCCGCCTCGTCCTCGTGATAGTGAATCTCGAAAGGAAGGCCTATCATCTGAAGGCGGAACTCCTGTCCCTCCAGAAAGCTCGGCAGGACATCAGCATTAATTATATTAACAGGAAGCTTTCCGATTCCTTCCTTCTTTGCTCTGCACACTATGCGCTTTGTGAGTCTGTCTGCATTCCTCGGAGTCAGGTCTTTTCCCGTACTCACAAGTTCCCACACGCAGGCTCCGCCGCAGTGAGTGTCGACGCCGCTGATGCTGCGAAGACCTTCTTCGTTCTCGCACATTCTTACGACAATCTCTGCATCGCCGATTGAGGTCATAATGCTCATGTCCTCGTAGTAGCCCGGAATCGGAAGTCCGGTTCCCACCATTTTCAGCAGGAAGTTCTGCTGGAAGTAATCATCGCCGTTGACGATTTCATACATTCCGTAATTTTCAAAACATGCCGGCATAACTTTTACTTATTCTGAATGTATTCGTGCATTGCTGCGGCAGCCTTCTTTCCTGCTCCCATAGCCTTGATTACTGTAGCAGCTCCTGTTACAGCATCTCCGCCTGCAAATACACCTTCTCTTGTTGTAGCGCCTGTCTCTTCGTCAACCTTGAGGCCGCCTCTGTCGTTGAGGTCAACGCCCTCAGTTGTATTTCTGATAAGCGTATTCAGTCTTGTTCCGAGCGCCATGATTACAGCATCCGCCTCGATGATGTACTCCGAACCCTCGATAGGAACCGGACGACGACGTCCGCTCGCATCAGGCTCGCCGAGTTCCATCTTGATGCACTCTATACGGTCAACATGGTTCTTATCGTCACCGAGAATGCGAACCGGATTGTTCAGGAGGTGGAACTCGATTCCTTCTTCCTCTGCATGCTCGATTTCCTCAGCTCTTGCAGGCATCTCTGCTCTCGACCTTCTGTAAACGATGTGAACATCAGCGCCCATTCTCTTTGCGCAACGGGCTGCGTCCATTGCAACGTTTCCTGCACCGACAACTACAACGTTCTTGTTGTGCTTGATAGGTGTGTCGTACTCGTCCTTGTATGCCTTCATGAGGTTGATTCTTGTGAGATACTCGTTAGCCGAGTAAACTCCGACAAGGTTTTCACCCTCGATGTTCATGAACATTGGAAGACCTGCGCCTGTTCCGATGAAAACCGCCTCGTAGCCCTCGTCGAAGAGGTCGTCGATGTAGAGAGATTTTCCCACTACGACGTTTCTTACGAACTTAACGCCCTTCTTTGCGAGAGTGTCAATCTCGTATCCAACGATAGCCTTAGGAAGTCTGAACTCAGGAATGCCGTAAACGAGAACTCCGCCCTCTTTGTGAAGGCTCTCGAAAACAGTTACTTCGTAGCCGAGGTTGATCAGGTCTCCTGCACAGGTAAGTCCTGCAGGGCCCGAACCGATTACTGCAACCCTGTGACCGTTGCCCGGAACTTCCTGTACTCCCTCGTTTCCGATGTTTTCCTTGTGCCAGTCAGCAACGAATCTCTCAAGTCTTCCTACTCCTACAGGGTCGCCCTTGATTCCGCGGATGCACTTGCCTTCGCACTGGTTCTCCTGCGGGCAGACTCTTCCGCAGATAGCAGGAAGTGAGTTGGTCGAAGTGAGTATTTCATAGGCAGCGGCAAAATCGCGCTCTGCAACCTTCTCGATGAACTCAGGAATTCTAACGTTTACCGGGCAGCCTGCAACACAAGGCTTGTTCTTGCAGTTGAGACATCTTCCTGCCTCCTCCACAGCCATCTCTTCTGTGTATCCGAGTGCTACCTCGTCAAAATTCTTGTTTCTGACATTCGGGTCCTGTGAAGGCATCGGTGTCTTCTGTAAAATATTACTCATAATGTCTTACACCTCCTGTCAGTCTGCAAACGTGTTCTCTTGCCGTCTTTTCTTCTTCTGTATAGTATGCGTTTCTTGCGATGATTACATCCCAGTCAACCTGTGCCGCATCGAACTCAGGTCCGTCAACACACGCGTACTTGGTCTCGCCGCCAACGCTGAGTCTGCAGCCGCCGCACATTCCCGTTCCGTCAATCATGATTGCGGTAAGGGATGCGATTGTCTTAATTCCGAAAGGCTCGGTAACTGCATTTACGAATTTCATCATAATAGGAGGTCCTACCGTGATTACCTCGTCGTACTGATTTCCTGCCTCGATGAGGTCCTTGAGCTTGTTTGTTGTAAAACCTTTCTCGCCGTAGCTGCCGTCATCTGTCATGAGGTAGAAATTATCTACGCTCGCTCTGAACTCGTCCTCGAGTACGATGAGATCCTTTGTCTTGAAGCCGGCAACCATGTCAACCTCAACGCCTGCATCGTGAAGACCCTTTGCAACAGGATAAGCGAGCGCATTTCCTGTACCGCCTCCTACTACGCAGACTTTTTTCAGACCCTCCATCTCTGTCGGCTTGCCGAGAGGTCCTGTTACGTCGAGAATGTAGTCGCCCTCGTTAAGCTGTGAAAGGAGCATTGTGCTCTTGCCGACTGCCTGGAAAATGATGGTAACCGTTCCTTTTTCCTTGTCGCTTCCTGCCATTGTGAGAGGAACTCTCTCGCCGAACTCATCTACTCTGAAGATAATGAACTGGCCCGGCTTTGCTTTTGCAGCAACGTACGGAGCCTCGAACTCCAGCCAGAACATATCGCTGCTAAT
>JABUTC010000029.1:30173-32353 GCA_021442505.1 Mogibacterium sp.
GACATATATTCCTCCAACTGTCGGGTCGTGCGGCAGTATGCACTTTCTGTTTCTGCCGTAAATCCAGGTGTCACGCTCAATCTCGTCGGATGTCGCCTGTGTCACGAACCACTGACCTCTTCTGGAAATGCCTATCTTAATGAGCTCCCACTTGTCTTCGTCGATAGCTCTGATTACATTAGCGGCCGACTGTAGCGATACCTCATATTCGTTCGAATTGCCGCCGAAAACTACCGCGATTTTCTTCTTGCTCATACCCTTCTCCTTTCTGCTATAACCACGCGATCAAGCTTCGCGAGATCCTTGATAACTCCTATTCTTCCGTACTCTTCGCTTCTGCTGAGCAGATTCCTTACTGTGTCCGCCTGTTCACAGCCGATTTCCAATGCCAGGTATCCGCCCTCTTTGATGTGGGCTCCCGCCTCCTCCGCTATTATGCGGTAAAAATCGAGTCCGTCCTCTCCTCCGTCGAGGGCCTTCCTCGGTTCATGCTCGCGAACCTCCACGGAAAGTCCTTCTATTTCCTTCGTCGGAATGTACGGCGGATTGCATATGATGATGTCGTACTTTTTGTCATCAGGCACAGCCTTGAACATGTCTCCGATGACGAAACTGCACCTGTCAAAAACTCCATTAAGCTGTGCATTGGCAATAGCAGATCCCATCGTATCGTTGTCGATGTCTGCCAGCATTACCTTCGCTCCCGGCACCTCGTATGCAACTGTGATGCCGAGTGCACCGCTTCCGCAGCAAAGGTCGAGAACCTCAGGCTCGCTCCAACCTCTTTCACTGATGAGTTTGAGCACCTTCTCTGCAAGCACCTCTGTGTCGAGCCTTGGTATCAGAACACTTGGATTCACCTTGAAAGGCAGTCCCATAAACTCCTGCACCTTCGTTATATACTGAAGCGGCTTTCCCGTGAGCCTCTCCTCGACCAGCTTCTGATACTCCTCGAAAACGCTCTCCGGAAGCATCTCGCTCTCTCTTAGGAGAATCTCCTCTCTTCTCATTCCGGTCAGATAACTGAAGATCAGTCTCGCTTCGTTTCTGCCGTTATTCAGAAGTCCGAGCGAATCCATACCCCACTTAAGCGCATGGCCGACTGTGCCCGGATCCGTCGAAAATCTTTTTCCCTTAATCCTGTGCATGCTCTCCTTCGGCTCTTCTTCGGCCGGTGTCTCTGGCTCTGCCGCAGGCGCGATGCCCGAAATCTCGTCAAGGAAGTTTTCGCGGAAGATCGTATTCTCGAATTCCCTGTTCTTTGTGTTAAGGAAGACAAGCTCCCCTCCATCCTCAATCTCCTTATCGTCGAGCACGGCTTTGAGTGCCGCAATCGCTACCTCGAGCTGTTTTCTGTCAGGCTCTGCCGTAGTGAGCTTCTGGAGCATGAGACCCGGATAGCTCAGGATTTTGACCACTGCATTGTCGCTTCGTCCTGCCCACTTGAGAAGCTCGTAGCTGATTCCTGCGATAACAGGGAGAAGCACTATTCTCGAGAAAATTCTCCAGAACAGGCTCGGCCATCCGAGGAAGGAGAACAGCAGCAGTGCGATTATAAACACAAATACGAGGAAACTCGTTCCGCACCTTGGATGCAGCGTGTAGAACTTCTCTGCATTTTCAGGTATCAGCTCCTGCCCGTTCTCAAAGCAGTGAATTGTCTTGTGCTCTGCTCCGTGGTATTGGAACAGAGTCTGTATCTCAGGCATCTTTCTGATTGCCAGTATATATAATATGAAGAGAAGTATGCGGAGTAAGCCCTCGACGAGGTTCAGCACAACGCTGTTTGTCGTGACGAATTTGAGCAGACTCACCACAACTGTCGGCAGTATTATGAAAACCGCAATCGTGATAATAAGCGCAAATACGACCGCCGCCATAACGAGGAAATTCCATGCGGCTTTCGGTCCGAACTTCCTGTTCAGCCATTGCTCGAATCTGCTCGGCTCCTCGTTGTACTCTTCAGGCGCGTACTCCTCGAGTATGTCAGCCGACTCGGTCAAAACCTTCATGCCGTCCACCAGCGACAGGAAGAACGCCACGCATCCGCGCACGAACGGTATCTTCATCGCACCCGGTGCCTTTTTCTTCTTCTCTGTCTTGAGAAGAATCTCTCCCGTCGGAAGCCTCATTCCGATGGCTCGCTTCTCGGCGCTTTGCATCATGATTCCGTCAAGGAC
>JABUTC010000002.1:0-3267 GCA_021442505.1 Mogibacterium sp.
GTCCTTATCAGCCCGCGAAATCTTCATAATCATCTCAAGCATGGCGGGAACAACAATGGCCGTGGTAACCTGCCTGTCCCGAATCTCTCCGGCAAGGCGAATCAATCGAGAGTTTATATAGATCGAGGCACCGCACGCCAAAGCGGAAAGCACGCCATTGAAGAGCCCGTAGCAGTGGTGGAACGGCAAACACGCAATGGCTTTCTCGCTGCCTTCGGAACGGAATGTCTTCGCATTTCCAACTGCGGAAACCACGATGTTCCTATGGGTAAGCGGAACCCCCTTCTGCTTTCCCGTGGTACCTGACGTGAAGTAAATTGCAGCCAGCTTGTCTGCGTCGTGACTCGAATTCCAACAAGCAGCAGAACTGGCGCTGTGCAGATGCACCCTGCCCCTCAGCTCCTCAAGACAATGCACCTGCACGCCCGATGCATCCTGCAGAAGATTCGCCGCCCTCTGCACGCGGTCCATGGCATTGGAAGCGCAGAGTACAGTTCGACAATCTGCCAGATCAAGCATGTAGGCTATATCTTCCACGTTCGAATTCTGGTCAATGGCCACGGCGGTTTTGCCGCACCCAGTAATCCCGGCAAAAGCAAGGATCCACTCGTAGGAGTTGCCAGCGATGATGGCAACCGCATCATCATCCGTCAAGCCTGCAAAGTAAGAAGCCGCCACCTTGCACTCAATCAGAAACTGGATGCGGCTGATCTTTGCAATAGCCTCACCCTCGCCCTGCCGCTGAACTTTATCGTCAGCGAACTCAAACATAGCGCCGTTGTCGTATTCCAAGCACGAGTATTCAATAAGCTCTCCAATGGTCTGCAGGTCGTCCATTGCCTTGCGTGCTGCGTTGCGTTTGTTAACAAGCGTTGTATTAATCATGATGCCACCTTTCCGAGACGTCTTTTAAACCAGCGTTTGTAGTCGGTAATCTTCAATAGGAACTTCGTCAGCGTGAAGCCGTATTTGCGCGTGAGAACAATGCAGAGCGCAACAAGTGCAGCCATGATGAGCAGCGAAACGGGAGCACTTACCGAGTTCGCAGGAATCTGCAAGACAATCAGCTTCAAGAGAAAAGACGGCGGCTGCAACCTCGTTCAGATGGCAGGTGATGCCAGAGTAGACAACAAGAAGTACAAGGCTTTCTTCGGTGAAAAGGGAAGTTTTCTCTCCCACGAAGAGGCTCTTGAATTCACGGGATATGCAGTTGGCGGAGTTTGCGCTTTCGATATACAGAATGACATGGTAGACATCTACTGCGACGACTCAATGAAGCGATTTGAAACAGTTTTCCCTGCCTGCGGAAGTTCAAACAGCGCAATTGAACTCACACTCGATGAGATTTTCAAATACTCAAACTCAAAAGAGTGGATTGATATAACAAAGCTTCCGGAAGAGTAGAGGCGTCTCACATTCAGAATAAGTACAAAATAAAAGCGGCTTTTCGGCCGCTTTTTCTGTATCTCTTTATATCTCGTGTCTTCCTTCCATCGCTTTGAGGAGGGTAACCTCGTCAATGTACTCAAGATCGCCTCCAACCGGAATGCCGTGGGCAATTCTTGTGACTTTAATCCCTGCCGGCTTAAGCAGGCGGGAAATATACATCGCTGTTGCTTCGCCCTCGATGTTAGGATTTGTCGCAACGATAACCTCTTCCGTCTCCGATTCTCCGCTCAGCCTTGTAATCAGCGACTTCAGGTTGATGTCATTTGGACCGATTCCCTCTGCAGGCGAAATAACCCCGTGCAGCACATGATAAAGTCCGTTGAACTCCTGCATCCTCTCCATCGCAAGCACGTCCTGCGGTGTCTCGACAACACAGATGATTTTCGCATCCCTGCCAGTGTCTGAGCAGATTACGCATGGGTCGCTGTCTGTGAGATTGCCGCAAACAGAACAGTAACGCAGATTCTGCTTCGCATAGCTTATCGCATTGGCAAGACCCTGCACCTCGTTTTCAGGCAAAGAAAGAATGTGAAAAGCCAGACGCTGTGCCGTTTTGCCGCCTATGCCCGGAAGCTTCGAAAGTTCGTTTATCAACTTGTTGAGTGGTTTCGGATATTGTCTCATTTTCTACAATCCAAGTCCGCCGATTCCGCCAAGGCCGCCCATTCCACCGGTAACCTTGCTCATCTCTTCCTCGGCAATCGCATCCATTTTTCTCATACCCTCGTTTACAGCCGCAACGATGAGATCCTGGAGCATTTCAACATCATCAGGATCCACAACGTCTCTGTCGATTACGAGCTTAGTGATTTCCTTTGCGCCGTTAACTGTAACCTCAACTGCGCCGCCACCTGCTGTAGTTGTAGTCTCCTTCTGATTCAGTTCTTCCTGAACTCTCTCCATCTCAGCCTGCATCTGCATAGCCTGTCTGAGCTGCTTCTGCATATCCGGTTGCTTCTGCTTAGGAAGCTTTCCTGCCTTCATACCTTTTCCCATATCTTACTCCTTATATTTTTAAATATCGTCTGTCAGACTAATCTTTATCCCAAAAGTCTCCGAAAGATTCCCTGCCATATCGCTCAGTTCATCATTCTTATCCTGCTCATAATCACTCGGGAAGCACTCTTCCGGATTGTAGTCCTCCGGAACATAAGCGTCTGCGTAGTCTTCCGGTTCAGCACTTGCCACAAAACTGTTTTCATTTGCGGCAGGTTCCGGTCTCTCAGGCTTTTGTGCCTCTACCTCGCCACCGACGAAAACGACCTTTGTTTTCTCTCCGTACAGCTTCTTCGCAATACGGCTGATGTCATCCTTATATGTGTCCAGGAAAAACATCTTGTTCTTCTTGACGGTGACAACGATCTCATCGTTCTCGTAGTTGCTCGCCCTGCTGTTTTGTGCCACGACCCCGAAGCTTGCCTGCGCCTTAAGCATCTCGTCGCAGATTCTCTTCCACATCTCCTGAGCTCCGCCGCCTGCCGAAGTCGCCCTGGCAAGCTGCAGATTGGCAGCATATTCCTCTTCGCTCTGCTCAGGCATATCGAAAAGCTTAGGCTCTTCCTGTGCCGGCTCACTCTTCTTCTGTACATGCTCAGGTTCTGCAGGCTGAGCCTTTGGAACCTCTCGCCCCGGCATCGGAGCACTTTTCTGCACCGGCTCAGTGCTCACGCTTGCCGCAGCCTTAGGCTTTACAAAAGCAGCCTGAATCTCATCTCCCGCAAGCTTAACCGCAGCCGTCTCAAGCAGTATTCTCTGCCTGTCGGAATATCTTCCAATGTTTATATATTCGCTGAGAAGTCTGATTGCTCTGTCTATATC
>JABUTC010000002.1:4207-31004 GCA_021442505.1 Mogibacterium sp.
GCCCTGTACAATGCAAGCTGCATATCATTCTCCTCCCTTTCTTTTAGTAAAAAAGCCTTCGGGCGGTTTGCAGCACGCAGAGGCTTGTCTGCAACACATAGTGTTAACCGCTTATTGCTGCTTCCTCTCGGACCTGACAAGGTTCACGGCACCCTATTGCGCAGGACCCCTACGTACTGCAAGCCGTCCAAAGGCGGATTAAATTATACCACATTGCGCCATATTTTAACAAGAGCACGGTCGTATCTGCCGCCGGGTAAATGTTATTTTTGCCGTAAAAAAATCGGGAAGGCTCATCGCCCTCCCGACCGTTGTTATTGTGCTTTATACAAGCTCAAGGAAAACTGCCTCAGCATTGTCTCCCTGTCTTGGTCCAAGCTTGAGAATTCTTGTGTATCCACCGTTACGCTCTGCATACTGTGGAGCAATCTCGTCGAAAAGCTTTCTTACAACTTCCTCGTCGAAAACGAACTCAAGCACCTGTCTTCTTGCATGAAGATCTCCTCTCTTTGCGAGTGTTATCATCTTTTCTGCAATGCGACGAGCTTCCTTAGCTCTGCACTCAGTTGTTGTAATTCTTCCTTCTCTGAAGAGATCGGTTACAAGGTTTCTAAGCATAGACTTTCTGTGTGCAGAATTTCTGCCCAGCTTTCTATAACCTTTCATCAATCTACTCCTTTCGATTAATTATCGTCACTGGCCTTGAGTGAGAGTCCCAGCTCTGCCAGTTTGTTCTTAACCTCTACAAGCGACTTCATTCCGAGATTTCTTACCTTAATCATCTCGTCTTCTGTGCGCTGTGTAAGTGCCTCTACCGTATTGATTCCCGCTCTCTTCAGACAGTTGAATGAGCGAACTGAGAGCTCAAGCTCCTCGATAGCCATAACGAGTGCTTTCTCTTTGCGGTCCTCGTCCTTCTCTGCCATGAACTTAAGCTCATTTACATCAGCATTAAGTCCGATGAAAAGTTCGAGATGCTCCTGAATCATCTTTGCTCCGATTGACATTCCCTCTTCAGGCTCAATCGAACCGTCAGTCCAGATTTCAAGAGTGAGTTTATCGTAGTCTGTCTTCTGTCCGACTCTCATATTCTCAACTGTGAAGTTAACCTTCTTAACAGGTGTGAAAATCGAGTCTACAGGAATTGTTGCGATAGGTGTGTTCTCGTCCTTGTTCATCTCTGCAGGAACGTAACCCTTACCTGTTGCAATGTTCATCTCCATAACCAGTGTCGCATTGTCTGCAAGAGTTGCAATGTGGAGGTCCGGATTGAAGATGTTTGTGTCGGCATCTACGATGATATCAGCCGCTGTAACTTCCTTAGGACCTACAGCGTTGATGATAGCTCTCTTATCCTCCTCGCCGTCAATCTTAACAGCGAGTCTCTTGAGGTTAAGTATGATCTCAGTAACGTCTTCTGTAACACCTGGGATTGTTGAGAACTCGTGGAGAATTCCATCAATCTTTACGGTGGTGATTGCTGCACCCGGAAGTGAACTCAGGAGAACTCTTCTCATACAGTTTCCAAGAGTTGTTCCGTAGCCTCTCTCAAGAGGTCCTACGACGAACTTTCCATAGTGAGCATCCTTGTCAATTTCCTTGGTAATTGTTGGCTTTATAATTTCGATCATCTCATCCTCCTATTAAGTACAAAACATAAACTAATAACTATTAGTTGTAACTTATTGTGCTTATCTGGAGTAGAACTCTACGATGTAATGCTCCTCGATAGGCATGTCTACGTCTGCACGTACAGGTGTTCTGAGAATCTTGCCCTCAAACTTATCCATGTTGAGATCAATCCACTCAGGAGTAGTAATAATCATATCCTTAAGTTCCTTGAACTTAACTGATGACTGTGACTTCTGCTTTACAGAAACAACGTCTCCTGCCTTCAGCTCCATTGAAGGGATGTTAGCCTTCTGTCCGTTAACGAGGAAGTGTCCGTGGTTAACGAGCTGTCTAGCCTCTCTTCTTGTTGCAGCGAAGCCCATTCTGAATACAACGTTGTCAAATCTGCTCTCAAGCATAATGAGCAGGTTCTCACCGGCAGAACCAGGTCTCTTTGAAGCCTTCTCGAAAGTATTTCTGAACTGAGTCTCCTGGAGTCCATAGAGGAACTTAACCTTCTGCTTCTCATTCAGCTGAATACCATACTCAGACTTCTTCTTGCGGCTCTGTGCAGGGTGTCTGTTTGATTTCTTGTTATATCCCATGTACGCTGGCTCAATGCCGAGAGCTCTTGCTCTCTTGAGTACAGGTTCTCTATTCTTTGCCATATGTTATTCTCCTCCTTCCCGATTAGACTCTTCTCTTCTTAGGTGGTCTGCAACCATTGTGAGGGATTGGTGTGATGTCCTTAATCATAGTTACTGTCAGACCTGCTGTCTGAAGTGCTCTGATTGCTGATTCTCTTCCGGAACCAGGACCCTTTACATAAACCTCTACAGTCTTAAGACCATGCTCCATAGCTGCCTTTGCAGCTACCTCTGCAGCGCTTGCAGCAGCGAACGGTGTGGACTTTCTTGATCCTCTAAAACCGTTTGATCCTGCACTTGACCAGCTGAGAGCATTTCCGTCCATATCGGTCAGAGTTACAAGTGTGTTGTTAAAGGTGGATTGGATATGAGCCTGGCCTCTTTCAACGTTCTTACGTTCTCTCTTTTTTCTTCTGACATTTTTCTTTACAGCTGCCATGTTCTATACCTCCTCCCTTACTTTTTCTTTCCAGCCAAACGCTTAGGTCCCTTGCGGGTTCTTGCGTTAGTCTTAGTCTTCTGGCCTCTTACAGGCAGACCTCTTCTGTGTCTGATTCCTCTGTAGCTACCAATCTCCATGAGTCTCTTAATGTTAAGAGCAACTTCTCTTCTGAGATCTCCCTCTACAATCAGATCACTTTCGATAACTCTTCTGATCTTACCTGCATCCTCCTCTGTGAGATCTCTAACTCTGATGTCAGGATCTACACCGGCCTTAGCGAGGACGTCTCTGGATGTCTTGAGACCGATTCCGTAGATATAAGTGAGACCGATTTCGATTCTCTTATCTCTAGGCAGGTCAACTCCGGCAATTCTTGCCATTTTTTCCTCCTTTCCCATCTTCCGTCGCCTTCCCGGGGGCGATATAGACGGGGGTTACATAATAGATAATCATGCGTTATGTTCCCGGTTTCAAAAACGCACCATAACGCGACGAATAAATTCGCCGCGCAATCGATTAATTATCGCAAATAGTTATCTCTATTGCAAGTACTTTTTTCAATTATCCCTGTCTCTGCTTGTGCTTAGGGTTCTCACAGATAACCATTACTCTGCCATGTCTCTTGATAACTTTGCACTTATCACACATTGGCTTTACTGATGCTCTAACCTTCATCTTATTTCCTCCTAATTACTAATCCTCAGCTCGGGTTCGAATCGCGCTGAAAGAAGCACTTCTATTTCTCTCTCCAAGTGATACGACCTCTTGTCAGATCGTAAGGTGAAAGCTCAACCTTTACCTTGTCACCCGGGAGAATACGGATGTAATTCATTCTGATTTTGCCGGAAATATGAGCGAGTACTTCGAAGCCGTTTTCAAGCTTTACCTTGAACATTGCATTCGGCTGCGCATCAACTACTGTGCCCATAACCTCTATGGTGTTTGTCTTTGCCATACTGTCCCTCTTATAAAGTCAAAATCTCAGGCTCACCTTCCGTTATTACAACGGTATTCTCATAATGAGCTGCAAGCGAGCCGTCCACAGTTACAACTGTCCATTCATTGGAGAGAACTCTGGTGTCGTAATGTCCGAGCACCAGCATAGGTTCAATAGCCAGTGTCATGCCGGCCTTGAGCTTCACTCCTTTTCCCGGTGTTCCGTAGTTCGGAACCATCGGATCTTCGTGCAGATTTCTTCCGACACCGTGCCCCGTATAACTCCTTATTACTCCCATGCCGTTAGCCTCGGAGTATTCCTGGATTGCGTGACCGAGGTCGCCCAGTCTGTAACCTGCTTTAGCGTATTCTATGCCCCTGAAAAAACTCTCCTTCGTCACGTCGATGAGCTTCTGCGCTTCCGCACTTATCTCTCCCACCGCATATGTTCTTGCCGCGTCACTTGTGTAACCCTTGAACATTGCGCCGGTGTCGATGCTCACGATGTCGCCTTCCTGCAGAATTCTTTTCGCCGAAGGTATGCCGTGGACAATTTCTTCATTGACGGATACGCAGGCTCCTGCCGGAAATCCGCCGTATCCTTTAAAAGTTGGCTTCATATTATAATGAGCGATTCTGCCTTCCACAAAAGCGTTTATATCTTCTGTGGAAATACCCGGCCTGATGACCGCATCAAGGTCCTCAAGAATTTCCTTTGTAACCTTGCACGGTTCTCTCATCAGGTCTATCTCTCGCTGAGACTTAATAATAATCATTATTACTCTCCGATTGTCTCTACGATCTTATTGAAGAGCTCATCGAGTGGAAGCTCGCCATCGAAGTCAGCGAGTGCTCCGCTCTCCTTGTAGTATCCGATCAATGGTGCTGTCTGCTCGTCGTATACCTTGATTCTGTTTGCTGCAGTCTCTTCGGTATCGTCTTTTCTCTGCTCGAGCTCACCGCCGCACTTGTCGCAGATTCCTTCCTGCTTAGGAGGAATATTTACGATGTGATAACCTGCGCCACAGCTCTTGCAGATTCTTCTTCCAGTCAGTCTCTTCATCAGAGTTTCGTTCTTAACGTTGAAGTTCAGAACGATGTCCATCTTCTGTCCGTTCTCCTCAAGGAATTTATCAAGCTGCTCAGCCTGGAAAATTGTTCTTGGGAAACCGTCGAGAAGGAAACCGTTGCTGCAGTCATCCTGCAGAAGTCTGTCCTTTACGAGGTCAACTACCAGCTCATCAGGTACGAGCTGTCCTGCGTTCATGTACTCCTGTGCCTTCTTTCCAAGCTCAGTTCCTTCCTTAATATTCTTACGGAAGATGTCGCCTGTTGAAATATGAGGTACATTGTACTTTTCGATGATTCTTACAGCCTGAGTGCCCTTGCCTGCACCCGGAGGTCCTAACAATACTGCTCTTAACATTTTCTTACTCCTTTGCTAAAAGCTCTTTGAATTCTGCCCGCTCCTACGAGCCTCCTAACGGAGGAAGCCCTCGTAGTTTCTGTTGAGCAGCTGATTCTCGAGCTGCTGTACTGTATCGAGTGCCACACCGACTGCAATCAGAAGCGAGGTGCCTCCGAATGACAGGTTAAATGGTGTAAACGCTCCAACCATTGTCGGAATAGTAGCTACTGCCGCGAGGAACAATCCTCCAACCAGGCAGAGTCTATTCATAATTTTGCTCAGATATTCTACTGTAGCCGCACCAGGTCTGATTCCCGGTACAAATCCACCGCTCTGTCTCATGTTGTCCGCTATTTCCTCAACCTTGAAGGTGATTGATGTATAGAAATAGGTAAAGAACAACGTCAGTACGAAGTTGAGTATTGAGTATACCCATACTCCCGGATTTCCTGATGGCGACAGATACTTACCCATAAAATCAGCGAATGCTGAGGTCGGGAAGAAGTATGTAATCGTCAGCGGGAACTGAAGCAGTGAAATTGCAAAGATGATAGGAATAACGCCGGCCTGGTTAACCTTCATCGGAATATGTGATGACTGTCCGCCGTACATTTTTCTTCCAACTACTCTCTTTGCATACTGTACAGGAATTTTTCTTACGCCCTTCTGTACCACGATGATTGCCATTGTAATCAGAATTGCTGCTACTACAAGCGCGATTACTGCAACAAGTGATACAGCGCCGCTCTTAACCTGCACAAAGATTCCTCTTACTGCAGAAGGTATACGACAAACGATACCTGCGAAAATAATCAGCGAGATTCCGTTACCTACGCCAAACTCGTTGATTTTTTCACCGAGCCACATCAGGAAGGCTGTGCCGGCTGTCAGCACGAAGATGATTGTAATCATGCTGAAGAAGCTCTGGTCAACTACTGCCCTTCTGAAGAGACCCACTGTCAGGCCGATAGCCTGGATAAGACCGAGAACTACAGTCATATATCTGGTTATCGATGCCATTTTCTTTCTGCCCTCGAGGCCTTCTTTTGAAAGGTTCTCGAAGTAAGGAAATGCAATTGTAAGCAACTGCACTATGATGGATGCGGTTACGTATGGGGTGATGCTCAGAGCAAATATTGTGAAGTTACTGAAAGCACCACCGGAAAACAGGTCAAACAAATCGAGCAGACCTGTCTCTTCTGAGAACATCTGAGTAAGATAAGTTCTGTCGATTCCCGGTACAGGAATATTAGAACCTATTCTGAATACTACGAGCATGAGAAGAGTGAAAATCATCTTTTCTCTGATTTCCGGAACTTTCCATGCCTTGGAGACCGTTCTCAGCATTTCCATAACTAGATAACCTCAGCCTTTCCGCCTGCCTTTTCGATTTTCTCGGCAGCGCTCTTGCTGAACTTAGCAGCCTTTACTGTGAGCTGCTTTTCAAGTTCACCATTTCCGAGTACCTTAACGCCGTCCTTGAGCTGCTTTACGATACCTGCATTGCAGAGTGCCTCAGCATCAACTACTGCGCCGTTCTCAAATCTGTTGAGGTCCTTTACGTTAACCTCGTTATACTCCTTAGCGAAGTGATTGGTGAATCCTCTCTTTGGAATTCTTCTGTAGAGTGGCATCTGTCCACCCTCGAAACCGAGTCTTACACCGCCACCGCTTCTTGAGTTCTGACCGTTCATACCTCTGCCGGCAGTCTTACCCTGACCTGTAGCTGTACCACGACCTACTCTCTTAGGTGCTTTTGTTGCGCCTTCAGGTGCCTTAAGTTCGTGAAGTCTCATTCTACACCTCCTCTACCTTAAGAAGATGTGAAACCTTCTTGATTGCACCGCGAGTTGCAGGTGAATCAACAAGCTCTACTGTGTGGTGGAGCTTTCTCAGTCCGAGTGCTTCTACAGTCTTCCTCTGCTTAGGCTGGCAACCAATAGGGCTCTTCACCAAAGTGATCTTTAATGTCTTTGCCATTGTGTGCCTCCTATCCAATGATTTCTGCCGGTGTCTTGCCACGACGCTTAGCAACTTCCTCAACGGTTGTCAGGTTCTTAAGACCTTCCATTGTTGCTCTAGCCATGTTACCGGTGTTGTTTGTTCCAAGGTTCTTAGCTCTTACGTCCTTGATACCTGCAGCCTCGAGTACTGTACGCACGGATGAACCTGCGATAACTCCTGTACCCTTTGCTGAAGGCATGATCAGAACCTTGCCTGCTCCAAAGTATCCAACTGTCTCGTGCGGAACTGTTGTTCCAACAGTAGGAACATAGATTAATTTCTTCTTAGCATCTTCTGTTGCTTTTCTTACTGCCTCAGGAATCTCGATAGCCTTGCCGAGACCCATTCCTACGTGACCCTCACCGTCGCCGACAACTACAGTTACGGAGAATCTCATTGTTCTTCCGCCCTTAACTGTCTTAGCTACACGTCTGATGTCTACGATTGTCTCTGTAAGCTCAAGCTTAGATGCATCAATTTTTGTACGCATTCTTTGTCCTCCCATTAGAATTCCAGGCCTGCTTCACGTGCACCGTCAGCGAGTTCCTTAACTCTGCCGTGATAGAGGTATCCGCCTCTGTCAAATGCAACCACTTTGATGCCCTTTGCCACTGCCTTTTCTCCGATTGCCTTTCCAACCTGCTTAGCGGCTTCCTTGTTTCCGCCGTAAGCGATGTTCAGGTCCTTATCAAGCGATGATGCTGCGCAAAGAGTATTGCCGTTAACATCGTCAATAATCTGAACTGAAATGTTCTTGTTGGATCTGTAGACGCACATTCTTGGCTTCTCAGGAGTTCCGAAAACGTCTTTTCTGACTCTAGCATGTCTCTTGAGTCTTCTGTCATTTCTGCTTGTTGCCATTTTCTATCCTCCCTTATTTTAAGCGGCACCGCTCTTACCTTCCTTCTTGCGAACAACTTCGCCATCGTAGAGCACACCCTTGCCCTTGTATGGCTCTGGTGCTCTCCAAGCTCTGATGTTAGCAGCATAGTTGCCAACTACAGCCTTGTCGATGCCCTTTACGATTACTGTTGTTGCATCAGGAACCTCAGTAGTAATACCTTCTGGATCAACTAAGTCGATCGTGTGGGAGTATCCAAGCTTCAGTACGAGTGTGTTTCCCTGCTTTGCAGCTGAGTAACCTACACCGTTGATTACAAGCTTCTTCTCAAATCCTTTTGTTACACCCTCAACCATGTTGTCGATAAGTGTTCTTGCCAGACCGTGCTGCGATCTGTTCTGTCTTGCGTCGTTAGGTCTCTCTACTGTGAGCACGCCTTCCTCAATCTTAATTGTGAGTTCGCCATGAATCTGCTGTGAAAGCTCGCCCTTAGGACCCTTAACTGTTACAAAATTGTTATCATCAACCGTTACCTCTACGCCGGCAGGGATAGCGATTGGTCTAATGCCTATTCTTGACATACTTTACCTCCTACCATACGTAACAAATAACTTCGCCGCCTACTCCGAGTTTACGAGCTTCCTTGTCTGTGATAACACCCTTTGATGTTGACAGGATTGCGATACCAAAGCCTCCGAGAACCTTTGGAACGTTCTCAGCCTTTGCGTATACTCTGAGTCCCGGCTTAGAAATCTTCTTGAGTCCGTAGATCGTCTTTTCCTTATTAGGACCGTACTTAAGATCTACCTTGATAGTACCCTGTGCATTATCAGAAATTACTTCGTATCCTGAAATGAATCCCTCGTTGAGAAGAATCTCAGCGATTGACTTTTTCATCTTTGAAGCCGGTACATTAACACTTGCGTGTCCTGCTGTATTGGCATTTCTGATTCTTGTCAGCATATCTGCTATTGGGTCTGTCATTGCCATAACAGTAATTTCTCCTTTCTTTACGTGGTTCCCGCGCATCTTGTAGCGTCGGGCCTGCGAAAATAACTATTTTACCAGCTTGCCTTTCTTACGCCAGGAATCTCTCCCTTGTATGCAAGCTCTCTGAAGCAGATACGGCAGATGCCATACTTCTTCAGAACGGAGTGCGGTCTTCCGCAAACTCTGCATCTAGTGTAAGCCCTTGTTGAGTACTTAGGCTTTCTAGCCTGCTTTACCTTCATTGAAGTCTTTGCCATATTCTCCTCCTATTACTTAGCGAAAGGCATTCCGAGAAGCTCGAGCAGTGCGAATGCTTCCTCGTCAGTCTTAGCTGTTGTTGTAAATACGATATTCATTCCCTTAATGGTCTCTACATCATCGTATACGATTTCAGGGAAGATGAGCTGCTCCTTGAGTCCCATGGAGTAGTTTCCTCTGCCGTCGAATGAGTTTCTGTTGAGTCCCTTAAAGTCTCTTACTCTTGGAAGAGAAAGGTTGAAAAGCTTGTCAGCGAATGTGTACATGTTGTCACCTCTGAGTGTAACCTTTGCACCTACCGGCATGCCCTCTCTAACCTTGAAGTTAGCAATTGACTTTCTTGCCTTTGTTACGACAGGCTTCTGTCCTGAAATCAGAGCGATTTCCTTTACTGCGCTGTCGAGAATCTTAGCATTGTCCTTAGCCTCGCCGAGACCCATGTTGATGGTGATCTTCTCGAGCTTTGGAACCTCCATAGGATTGGAGTAATTGAACTTGTCCATCATAGCCTGGAATACTTCAGTCTTATACTTTTCTCTCAGTCTGTTGTCCACTGTCATTTCTCCTTTCCTAGTCTACTACGGCGCCGGTTTTCTTTGATACTCTAACCTTCTTGCCGTCCTTAAATTCTACACCGAGTCTTGTCGCTGTCTTTGCCTTCTTGTCATAGTACATAACATTTGAAGCATCAATAGGTCCCTCGATGTGCTTGATCTCTGAACCCGATGTTCTTGTAGCCTTAGCGTGCTTTGTCTGCATGTTAACGCCTTCAACAACAACCTTGTTCTGCTTAGGGATTGTTCTCAGGACAGTTCCGGTTTTACCCTTATCCTTTCCTGCGATAACCACTACTGTGTCATTCTTCTTAATCTGCATCTAAGGCCTCCTTATAATACTTCCGGTGCCAGCGATACGATCTTCATGAAGCCGTTATCTCTGAGCTCTCTAGCTACAGGTCCAAAGATACGTGTTCCAACCGGATTCTTATCGTTCTTGTCCTTGATGATAACTGCTGCGTTCTGATCGAACTTAACGTAGCTTCCGTCAGGTCTTCTTGTGCCGCGCTTTGTTCTTACTACGACTGCCTTAACAACATCACCCTTCTTTACAGCTCCACCAGGAGTAGCATCCTTAACAGCGCAAACGATAACGTCTCCGATGTTAGCATATCTTCTTCCTGTTCCGCCGAGGATTCTGATGCAAAGCAGTTCCTTAGCTCCTGAATTGTCGGCAACTCTTAATCTTGTTTCTGTCTGAATCATAGTATGTTGCCTCCTTACTTAGCCTTCTCAACGATTTCGACTACTCTCCATCTCTTATCCTTCGAGATTGGCTTAGTCTCCATAATTAAAACCTTATCACCGATGCCACACTGATTCTCCTCATCGTGAGCCTTGAACTTCTTTGTTCTCTTAACTCCCTTACCATAAAGAGAATGTCTAACGATTTCTTCTGTAGCAACTACGACAGTCTTATCCATCTTGTCGCTTGAAACGATTCCGACTCTGGTCTTTCTTCTATTTCTTTCCATTGTTGTGCATCCTCCTTTCCTTATGCTTCAGGGTTGTTAAGCTCGTTCTCTCTGATTACGGTCTTAACTCTTGCGATATCTCTCTTTACTTCACGCATCTTCACCGGGTTATCGAGCTGGCCGGTAACATGCTGAAATCTCAGGTTGAAGAGTTCCTGCTTCATTCTTGCGAGTTCAGCTTCTCTTTCCTGATCTGTCATTTTTCTAATGTTATTCAGATCCATTACTACTTAACCCCTTCCTGTCCTTTTACTACAAACTTGCACTTGATTGGCAGCTTGTGAGATGCGAGTCTCATAGCTTCCTTAGCCTGCTCTTCTGTAACGCCCTCGATCTCGAACATTACTCTGCCCGGCTTAACTACTGCTACCCAGTACTCAGGTGCTCCCTTACCGGATCCCATACGTACTCCGATAGGCTTCTTTGAAACTGGCTTATGAGGGAAAATCTTGATGTATACTTTTCCGCCTCTCTTGATTGACCTTGTCATAGCAACTCTGGCTGCCTCTATCTGGTTAGAATCGATCCAACCACGGTCATCTGCCACCAGTCCATATGTTCCGTATGCAACGGTATTGCCCTTTGTTGCAATACCCTTCATTCTGCCTCTGAACTGTCTTCTATGCTTAACGCGCTTTGGCATTAACATGGCATGTATCTCCTTTCTTACTTATCTTATGCTTCTGCGTTCTCCACCTGCTCAGCCTGAACTTCAGTCTGTGCTTCAACCGGAGCAGCAGGAGCCTCAACAACCTTAGGTGCCTTTCTTACTCTTGTAGTAGCTGGCTTAACCTCAGGCTTAGCCTCACGAGTGTCTCTTCCGCCTCTTCTCTCGCCGCTGAAAGATTTCTTTCTGTCCTTCTTGTCATTTCTTCTGGACTTCTTGTCTCTCTTCTCAGCCTTAGCTTCAGGAACTGCACTCTTGAGACCCTTGTCAAGAATCTCTCCGTGGTTGATCCATACCTTAACGCCGATCTTACCGTATGTTGTGTCAGCCTCTGCGAAACCGTAATCGATGTCAGCTCTCAGAGTGTGAAGAGGAACGTTACCCTCGCTGTACTTCTCGCTTCTTGCGATTTCAGCTCCACCGAGTCTTCCTGAGCACAGAATCTTGATTCCTGTAGCTCCTGACTTCATTGTTCTGCCGATAGCCTGCTTCATAGCTCTTCTGAAAGAAGTTCTTCTCTCGAGTGCCTGTGCAACGCTCTCAGCTGTGAGCTGTGCGTCGAGCTCTGCTCTTCTTACTTCCTCGATTGAAATCTCAACGTTCTTGCCAGTCATCTTTGCAACTGCCTTCTTGAACTCGTCGATTCCCTCGCCGGATCTTCCGATTACCATTCCAGGTCTTGCAACAAGTACGATTACCTTAACCTTATCTGCTGCAGGTCTCTCTACAACAACCTTGGCAACGCCTGCTGCGTAGAGCTTCTTCTTGGTAAAGTTTCTAATCTGATTGTCTTCTGCAAGGAAGTCTGCAAAGTTAGTCTTGTCTGCATACCACTTTGAGCTCCAGTCCTTGTTAATTCCGACTCTCATTCCATGTGGATTAACCTTCTGACCCATCTGCTAAACCTCCTTCTCAACTGCCACTTCTACAGGAGCCTTCTCCTTGAGTACTACTCCGATGTGGCTTGTTCTCTTAAGAATCATTCCGGCTCTACCCTGAGCACCGGCTCTCCAGCGCTTCATTGTAGGTCCCTGGTTTGCATATACCTCTGCAACGTAGAGGTTGTCAGGGTTCATTCCGTGGTTGTTCTCAGCGTTTGCTGCTGCTGACTGAACAACCTTTTCAACAAGCTCCGATCCCTTTCCCGGGAGGAACTTGAGGATTGTTAATGCTTCGTTCAGGTCCTTTCCTCTTACAAGATCTGTAACAGGCTTAAGCTTACTTGAAGACATTCTTACATACTTGGCTGTTGCCCTTGCTTCCATTTGTCAGCTCTCCTTTCTGTTACTTTCTCTTGCTGTCAGCTGCGTGACCCTTGTATGTTCTGGTTGGAGCAAACTCTCCGAGTCTGTGTCCTACCATGTCCTCTGTGATATATACAGGCACATGCTTGCGTCCGTCATGAACTGCAATTGTGTGTCCGATCATCTGAGGGAAAATTGTTGATGGTCTTGACCATGTCTTAATTACGTTCTTCTCGTTAGCCGCATTCATCTCTTCAACTCTCTTGAGGAGTTTCTTATCAACGAAAGGGCCTTTCTTAAGCGATCTTCCCATTATTTGCTCCTTCCCTACTTGCTATTTCTTCTTCTAACAATGTACTTGTCAGAATCCTTGTGCTTCTTACGTGTCTTGTATCCGAGTGTCGGCTTACCCCATGGAGTAACAGGTCCCTTACGACCGATTGGAGCTCTTCCTTCACCACCGCCGTGTGGGTGATCGTTAGGGTTCATTACAGAACCTCTTACTGTAGGTCTCCAACCCATGTGTCTCTTTCTTCCTGCCTTACCAATCTGGATGTTGCCGTGATCAGCATTTCCTACTTCACCAACTGTAGCTCTGCAGTTCATTCTGATCATTCTTACTTCTCCGGATGGGAGTCTTACCTGAGCGTAATCTCCTTCCTTAGCCATCAGCTGAGCACCGTTTCCAGCGGATCTTACAAGCTGTCCGCCCTTACCAGGCTTGAGCTCGATGTTGTGGATGATGGTACCGAGCGGAATGTTTGCGATAGGAAGCGCATTACCCGGCTTGATATCTGCGTCAGGACCCGACTCTACAATGTCGCCAACCTGAAGCTTGTTAGGAGCGATGATGTATCTCTTTTCACCGTCAGCGTATGCAAGCAGTGCGATGTTAGCTGTTCTGTTCGGATCGTACTCGATTGTCTTTACTGTAGCTGGGATACCGTCCTTGTTTCTCTTGAAATCGATGATTCTGTACTTAGGTCTGTATCCGCCACCTCTGTGTCTTACAGTAATCTTTCCTCTTACGTTTCTTCCTGAATGCTTCTTAAGAGTAACTGTAAGAGACTTTTCCGGTGTCTTAGTTGTGATTTCCTCGAAAGTGGAAACCGTCATGCCTCTGAGGCCCGGAGTCGTTGGTTTATATTTCTTAATTCCCATTTTCTTACTGCCTCCTTAATTACATGTTCTGGAAGAGTTCGATTTCCTTACTCTGAGGAGTAAGTGTTACAACTGCCTTCTTATATGAAGAAGTTCTTCCATACTTGAGTCCCATTCTCTTCTTCTTGCCGCTTACGTTTGAAACGTTTACCTTAGCGACTTCAACTCCGAAGATTTCTTCGATAGCTTTTCTGACCTCTGTCTTGTTTGCATCCTTTGCAACCTTGAACACATACTTCTTGTCCTCTGCAAGCTCCATGCTGTTCTCGGTGATGATAGGTCTGATAATTACATCGTAACCGGTCTTCATTATGCGTATACCTCCTCAATTCTCTCAGCTGCTGCCTTAGTGAGAACCAGGCTGTAATGATTTACGATCTCATATACGTTCATGGTGCTTACCAGTGCAGTTCTTACGCCAGGGATGTTTGAAGCGGACTTAACTACGTTGATGTCCTTCTCATCCATAACGATAAGAGCCTTCTTCTCAGCGTTGATGTTCTTGAGAACCTTGATCATTTCCTTTGTCTTAGGCTCCTCGAACTTCAGCTCGTCTACAACGATCAGCTCCTTGTCTGCAACCTTTGCTGAAAGAGCAGACTTGAGAGCGAGTCTCTTGAGCTTCTTAGGGAGTGAGTATCTGTAGCTTCTTGGCTTTGGTGCGAAAACTACTCCTCCGCCGATCTGTGATGGATCTGTTGAGCTACCCTGTCTGTGGCGTCCTGTTCCCTTCTGTCTGAAAGGCTTGCGTCCGCCTCCTCTTACTTCACCTCTATCCTTAGCGGACTGGGTTCCCTGTCTCTGGTTTGCTAAATAGTTCTTAACTACAGCCTGTACAGCGTACTCATTTGGCTCGATTCCGAAGATCGCGTCATTCAGTTTGATCTCGCCAACTGCCTCGCCGGCCATGTTCAGTACTTTTACCTGTGCCATTTCCAAATCCTCCTTTCCGCTTACTTACTTGCCTTAACTGCCGGTGAAACCTTTACAAGGCCGCCCTTCTTACCAGGGATAGCTCCCTTGATGAGAAGCAGATTGCGATCGGCAATTACTTTAACGAGTACTACGTTCTGAACGGTAACTGTGTCTCTACCCATTCTTCCAGGAGCCTTGTTTCCCTTGAAGACTCTTGAAGGATATGTTCCGGCAGCGAGAGCTCCAGCCAGTCTCTTGTGCTTTGAACCGTGAGTCATAGGTCCTCTGTGGTGGCCGTGTCTCTTGATGTTACCCTGGGTTCCTTTACCCTTTGATGTGCCAACTACGTCGAGCTTGATGCCTTCCTCGAAATCAGCAACTGTGATTTCCTGGCCAACTTCGTAAGTCTCGCCGTCCTCTACTCTGAACTCGGCAACGTACTTCTTAGGAGCTACGCCAGCCTTCTCAAAGTGTCCTGTCATTGGCTTGTTGACTCTCTGTGGCTTCTGGTCCTCGAAACCTACCTGAACAGCGTTATAGCCGTCAGTCTCAACTGTCTTAACCTGAAGAACAGTCTCAGGACCTGCCTCAACGACGGTTACAGGAATTACTGTTCCGTCCTCTGCGAAAATCTGAGTCATTCCGATTTTCTTTCCGAGCAGTGTTTTCATATTTTTCCTCCTACTTTCTTACAGCGGATCACTCTGGTTTGCGATGCTCTTGGTCGCCTCTCATGTGATCTTTCTAATCTAGCTTAGAGCTTGATCTCAATATCTACTCCTGCAGGCAGATCGAGCTTTGTCAGAGCCTCAGCGGTCTTGCTTGTAGCATTTGTTACGTCGATGAGTCTCTTGTGTGTTCTCTGCTCAAACTGCTCTCTGGAATCCTTGTACTTATGTACGGCTCTGATGATGGTTACTACTTCCTTCTCTGTTGGAAGTGGAATTGGGCCCGATACATCAGCTCCTGTCTTCTTAACAGTCTCAACAATCTTTGCTGCTGACTTGTCGAGAAGAGCGTGGTCATAAGCCTTCATTCTGATTCTGATTTTTTGTAATTCGCTCATTGTAGATCCTCCTTGTTAATTTGTACAATTTGTCGCTATTGCTTGTACAGGTCTTCGCTTTCGTTGAAATTCTGCGATTTCGCCTTTTACACTCTTTCGTGCGTTTCCTATGCGAATGCGCACATCAAAAAAGCGAACCCTTCGCCCCCATCGTGTGAGGACAATTCTCAGCAGGAGTTATCCGATAGCACGGTAACCTTCTGCCTCATCGCATTAAACAAGCTCTCTCATTATAAAGAAAGGGCATCTGAGATGCAAGGGTTTTTCGCAAAATTTTTGCGTGTTTTTTTGCCTTTTTCAGCTAAAAGTTCGGTATTTTCAAGGCTTACGGGGTCGAAGTGTCGTACACGCCTATTCGCGTTTCCCGCAGGCGTGCTGCGGTGTATGTTCCGGCGCCATGAGCTTGGTGTCTGACGCTCTTCGAGCGTCTTTTCGCAGGGAGCGGAAGATGTTGTGATGACAGGTGTGCTGCAGCACTAAATATAGCTATCCTTGGATATGAGCCGGGATGCAGGTTGCGGGGTTTGGCTGGCACATATTGGCACATATGTTGGAAAAATCATTTGATTTTAGGATTCCATCGAAAACAGCCTGAAATTTAGCTAAATCGATTTTCGTACATCGAAATTGGTTCGTTTTGGGCTTATTTCGATGAAAACCGGCCAGATTAGGGTGATTTGGCCCGGGATTTGATAGATATTGAAGATAAATGGCTGAATTAACATCGATATGGGTGCAAATTAGTGTGTTTTCGATTTTTTGATAAATTCAAATAAACTTGACTTTTTGAGGGGAATTTGTCTTACACAATAACAAAGAAAAAAGAGGAAGATCGTATAATCTTCCTCTTATCTTTTGTATTGGTTGTGCTAAGCTGCCGAACTATCTGTTGTTCTTGCGAGTCTTAACTGCTGCGCATGTTCCTATTCCTGCAATTGAGAGCAGGAGCAGCATTGTCCAGCCGGCTACGTCACTTGTGTCTGTTGTGTCTCCTGTTGCCGGTGTGCCACCGTCACCACCCTTGGCAGGTGTTGTACCTTTTGCAACGGTAAGTGTTGTACTTGCTGTACCGTCAGACCATATAACTGCTACACTGTGCTTTCCAATGCTTAATGTGTTAAGGTATGCACTCTTGAACTTAATGATTGTTGAACCCTCTATAGCTGTGTAATTGCTTGCATCTACCAGCTGGTCGTCAACAAAAACCTTCTGGAATCTATGGAATGATGCGAGACTCTTGATTGTCAAAGTGCCGTTGCTTCCGATTGTCCAAGTGCTGTCAGCGCCCTCAACAAGCTGGTATGTGTAGTTAGCCTGTGCGTAAGCCGCATCCAGGGTGTTCTTAATTCCCGTTAAATCGGAGTCCAGATAGCCATATGTTATAAGGAGTGCTACTGTAGCGTTCAGATCGGCAATATAATATGGGTCACTGTCTTTTGCTTTCTCATTATCGAATGAGGCTTTAAGTGCATCGATATTAGCGTAGTTAGAATCTATTGCACTCAGATACGAATCTTTATCAGCCTGTGCGAGCTCCAGTGCCTGAATGTCGGATTTTGCTGCCTCCTTAGCTCCTGAAAAAACACACTCATTAATAGGTGAAGACATTCCACTCAAAGCGTTAGCAAGAGCAGTTGTAATTGCTATCGGATCATTTCCTGCGTCACTGATAGCTGCTTTTCCGGCACTTACATAGCCTGCAAGCGGACTTTTTAGCGATTCCTTGGTATATGTATCAACAGGCAGCTTATCTATCGCGCTTTCTGCAACACTCAACTGATTATCGAGATAGTCTCCAGCTTCGCTGGCGTACTGAGCAGTTGTGATAAAATCACTTGCTCGAACTGAAAAATTAACAACAGTTCCATCAGTGTCTGCGTTTTTTATTGTAATTTTCAACTTTGCTGGCGAAGCGCGAAATGTACCATATACCACATCTGGAGTGGCGGTGTAATCAACTGCCGGAGTCCTATTTATAGCGTACCCCAGTTTAGGCACAACGATGAAGCTGTAGCTCTCGCCCGCTGCCATTGTAGGTATAGTCTTTGCGCTGCCTGCTGCTATAGGTGTTACTCCATCAACTTCATAAAAGTTGCAGTAAGGTCCGTCTGCAGGAAAATTCAGTGTAACAGTTCCTGTTTCTGCAGTCGCCTTCATTGGCGGCACGATTGCAAAGGTCATTGTAAATACCATCGCAAAAGCCAGCACGCCGGTGGTAATTCTTTTTAACAAATTCATTAATTGTCCCTCCTAAGATATAAATATCCTGCTAAGTGACCTTCAATGCTTTTTGTCGATGTTTGCCTTCTTATACAGAATAATAGTATCACTGCAGGTCTGCACCGTCAACGAAAAAGGAAGGCATTAAGCCTTCCTTTTGAACTTATAAGTATTGAAAAAATCTTTAGCCCGGTGGCCAGTTCATCTGTCTCTTGCCCAGAATGTGCAGGTGCAGATGCTTTACTGTCTGCTGTCCGTCCTCTCCTGTGTTGATAACGACTCTGTATCCGTTCTCGAGGCCCTCTGCAGCAGCGATTTCCTTGATCTTCAGCATCATATGACCCATGAGCTCTGCGTTCTCAGAGCTGAGGTCATCAAGACTTGCGATGTGAATCTTAGGAACAAGAAGCAAGTGCACAGGCGCCTGCGGACCGGCATCTCTGAAGCAGGCTACGAGCTCATCCTGATAAACCATATCTGTAGGAATCTCGCCATTTGCCAGTTTGCAGAAAATACAATCTTCCATGACTTATTCTCCTTTCCCGGTCGCCGTTGCCAGGCAGCCGTCCTCATACATTTCACGAAGCTGCACCTCTACAAACTCTCCCAAAGGAATCTCCTTCGATGCGTCTTCAATATATACCTTTATATAGTTGTCTGTATATCCGGTAACAAACTCTTCGTTTCTGCCGCATCGCTCCTCGGTCAGCACTCTGTGACTCATCTTCATGCAGGCTTCTGCAAAAATCTCTGCCGTCTTTGCGGACGCTTCCGTAAGTGCCTGCATGCGCTCTGACTTGACAGTGCCGCTGACAGCATCCTTCATCGATGCTCCACGGGTACCTTTTCTCGGAGAGTAGCGAAAAGCATGCACCCTTCCGAAGCCGGCCTTCCCGACCACTTCGAGGGTGTCTGCAAAGTCGGAATCTTTTTCACCGGGAAAACCTACTATTATATCTGTAGTTATTCCGTACAGCGGATCGTATTCGCGGATTGCGCTTACAATCTCGAGATAGTCCTCTTTGCTGTAGCTTCGGTTCATCGCTTTGAGTACCGATGTCGAACCGCTCTGCAGTGCGAGGTGCAGGTGGTGACATAGTTTGTCATATCGAATTATGTGCTCAACATGCTCCTTGTCGACCACGGTCGGTTCAAGCGAACTCAGCCTTATGCGAAAATCTCCATCGATTGCGTCCAGCCGTGCAAGCAGTTCCTCCAGTGGGCTTATTGCATTCCCGTCCGGCTCAAATGCGAATTCTTCTTCCGTGCCGTACAGGGCGGTATTGATTCCCGTGAGGACGAGTTCCCTGAAACCTTTTTGCAGGAGAATCTTCGCTTCTTCGATTATATCGTCCATCGGTCTTGAGCGTACCGGCCCCCTTGCAAACGGAATCAGACAGTATGAGCAGAATCTGTCGCAGCCCTCCTGGATTTTGATATATGCACGGGAGGTGCCCATTTCGCTCGCAACCACATGTCCCATGTCCTCGTAAAAGTCTAGTTCATTTCGCCGGAGGACTTCGACCGTCTCAGTGTTCTTCCTGTCGATATATGCGAAGACTTTATCGCATATGCCGGACTTGAGACCGTTGCCGATGACGAGGTCCACTTCTTCCATTGCGGATACCTCTTCAGGCTCGACCTGAGCATAGCATCCCGTTACGACTACAATTGCCTCCGGATTCGCAGATTTCATCCTGCGGATGTATTGTCTGGATTTTCTGTCGGCTATGTTTGTGACCGTGCATGTATTTACAATGTAAACATCGGCCGGACTGTCTTCCGGGACGATTTCGGCGCCGCGCAAAGCGAAAGCCTCGCGCATTGCCTCTGTCTCATATTGATTGACCTTGCAGCCGAGAGTATGAAACGCTACACGCATTACTCTTCTTCGAACTCTACTGTCTTCACATTTGAAGCAGACTCATTCATTGGAATTTCAAACTCTTTAATCTCGCCGTCATCGCTTACTGCTTCAGAATCTTCGACCTCAATGTCATCAGCCTTCGGTGCCACAAATACTACTTCAGGATCTTCAGCCTTCTTTGAATCAGGCTTTGCGATTATTGTGCCCTTTGTCTCCGGCTTTGCAACGATTGGTCCTTCTCTATCTTCAGTTACAACCTCGAAGTCTACAACTGTGCTTCCGCTTGCAGGGCTTGAACTTGAGGAATCTCCGCCATAATATGAGTTGCTCATTCTCTTGGCCGTGATTAAATATCCTAATCCTGTAAGACCGCAGATGGAGAAAAGTACATTTGCTACAGTTGTTCCGTACTTGCCTCCAAGCTTTGCCATTAATATGATGTTGTATATATCAAACACGATTAAGGCAACGCCGCCAACAAATGGTATAAATTCAACTAAAAATCCCAGTGCAAGAATCCATCTTGTACCGTTAGGGAATATAAACGAATCGCCTCTTAACTCGTCTTCCAGAATCTCTCCGGCAATGTATGAGTTCCAAACCGGGACAAATGCTCTGTATGTATTCCCCATACCCTTCTTTTCCATTACAGCTTTAACGCCAAATGCATAGATGATATAGAATACTAAAGCTATTATTAATGTAACAACCGAGCTCAGAAGCTCTCCGTATGCTGAATTTGAATAATACATGATATTACCTCCTGTTTATATGTTGTAATCAATAATGATTGAATTATTGCGGATGTTTTTACATCCTTATTATTTTATCACAGCACATAAATCTCGGCAATAAACGGTCTATCTCAGTTTGCGTCTTGCGGCTATAAATCCATATATCACAAGCCCGATAATCGACATTATTCCAAGTGCAGAATACATAAGAAGAAAGGCCCTGTTCTCGTCTCCTGTATCGGGAATGCTTGTCTTGTGATCCCTGCACTCCAGACTCACTATATTATCCTCTGCATTTTCGTCAGCCGCCGCAAGAAAACCTCTCAACTTTGTCTCGGGCGTGCCCACTGTAAAATGCTGTGTTCTTCCGTCGACATCGTATCCCTCGGGTGCTTTTACCTCTTTAAAAGTATAGCTCCCTTTAGGCAGGTTCTTTGCTACAGCCCTGCCATCCTCGCCGGACTGAATGCGAAGGCTGTTTCCCTCCACGTCATTTATTTCGAAAATCGCACCCTGCAGGGTGTCGCCTGTCTCTGCGTCATACTTCGTTATGATGAGTTCTGTTTCCTCCGGTTCATTCACATTGCTCACGGTGTACTTAAGCTCGAGCTTGTCTGCGTCAGGAACAAGGCTGTATGTTTTTACCTCCGGGTCAAGCATGAATCCGCTCGGAGCCTTGCTCTCAAAAATCGAATATCTTCCAGGCGGAAGATTTCCCGCCTCGGCACAGCCGTTCTCATCGGTTATGAGGACTGCTACAGTTTCGCCGTTTTTGTATTTAACTTTATGTCCTCCCCAGTCAAGAATATCCTCTGCAGCGATGATTTTGAACTGCGCATCCTTGAGACCTGAGAGACGCTCCTCGAGGTTGCCGTCCTTCAGCGTAAACCTGCGTCCCTTCTTGTCGAGCTTGATTGTCACAAGCTGCTTCCTGTTGGAAAAAGTCAGTTCCTCAACATCCTTCTCGCCGGTGATTTCGAGAGTCTGCACCTCGTCGCTGAGGCAGTATGCGTGCGGTGCCTGTATCTCAGTCACTGAATACTTCTTTCCGCACTTCAGAACCTCCGAAACATTCAGCTCTCCGTTCGCATCTACCTCGTACTCACTGTCAGCGACCGGATTGCCGTTATCGTCAATCTCGATCAGGCGGAATTTTGCCCCCGTAAGACGCTCGCCCGTGTCTGCATCTGTTTTGATAATCCTGAGGTCCTTCTTCCACAGCCATCTGACATTAAGCTGCAGATCCTCTGTGACATCCTCTGCAACATCGAGTCTTGTCAGATCCTGAATCGAAGTATCGCTTGTTGCGAAAATAATAGGCTGAAGTGTTGTGCCTTTTGCCGTAATTACGCTTTCCTTCTCGTCGCTGTATCTTCCAACCGGTCTCAAATAGAAGCTGAAGCCGACTCCGGATTTGAATTCGCCGCTTCTCTCTTCACCTGTCGCATTGTCGTGCAGGAGGTATCCTTCAGGCACGTTAATCGTCAGCGTTCCTGCTCCCGCACCTACAACATTGATGTCTTCGGTTCTCTCTCCGCCAATCGCCGGGTCATAGTATGCCTTTACGCCTGTCTTGTCGAATCTGAGATTCGAAGCCGGTGCAGGCTGCGAGTTTACATAGTTTCTGAATTCGATGAGCCCCGGAACGAAATTGTATGTTCCAAACGGCTGAGCCGTTGTGTATGACTCCGAAAGAAGCAATGAGGTCAATGTTATTCCCTGCTTCAAATCTGCAAAACCCGACCACTGTCCGGGTCCTTCCCAGCCGTAGTACAGAATCTTGCGTACAGTATCGTTTTTCAATGCGCTCGCAGCGGTCTCGGTTCCTGTTGCCGGACTCTCGTTTGAGTGTTCCATGCAGAAGGCTGTCCTTCCGTCAATTTCAAAATGTCCTACCCTTACATATCCCTGGCTCGTATATGTTCGCATCTCCTCGATGTAGTTGACCTTCGATGTGTCAGCCGCACTGACCGCAGTTGTACCCGCAATGAGCTGAAATATGAGTGCGAAAATCAGCGAGCATATAAATAAGGTAGTTAAGGGTCGTTTTCCTGTTGTTCCTTTCATTAATGCATCCTCCTATACGGAGTGCACACATATTAATAAGTAATAATTTGCTCTTTAAGTTAGTTCATCACCTCGCCCGTCTCCTCGTCGATCTCCAGCGAGGCCTCTTCCATTGCACCCTGCTCGACAGCCTCTTCGCTCAGTTCACAGGAATCCTCAGGTGCCGGCTGTTCTGCGACTGCCGCTTTGTTTCCATATCCTCCCGCAGGTGCCTTGCCGTCCAGCCACGAGATAATCATTTCCGCCATTGCTCTTGCCTCGCCCTCATGCAGGGTAATACCCCTCGACATCTTCTCATGATTCGCATCCCAGTCTCTGATGTCGAACTTCGGCTGTCCTCCATTCCACGAAACCACATTAAGTTCCTTCTTCCATCCGGTAGAAAACTCGTTCAGCACTCCTATCCGCGCTGTGATTCTGTACTCTACGCCGCTGCTTTTACCGTTATTAATCATAATCCTCCTTCCGCCGCCTTCCCGCGAGCTTCCCTTGTATAGTCGGACGAGCGTCGGGCCAAGAAAGCATACATCAGGTCTTACCAATCATCTGCTTACACCCGGTGCAATCTTGAGCCCGCGACTTCCTATCCGCACCATAAGATTAGCTTTTCTGGGCACACTCAAACAAACAGGAACGTCACTTTATCCGACGAAAAAGTCACTTTCGCAGGCCGTATTCCGACGCACAAAAAAACATTAATTTTTGCCGAAAAAAGTGTTGGCGTGAAGTGGGTGCTGTGCTATAATGCGTAAGGTTAAGAAATAGGGAGGAACGATTATGACAAGGCTCGACAATCGAACAAATAAAGTTGCCGAAATGCTCGCGGATTTTCATCCGGAGTTGTCTCCTTCTCTCACCGGCATTATTGCCGATAAATATGTATTATTTCCCGGTTTTTGTGACGTGCATGTGCACTTCAGAGAACCGGGTTTTTCTTATAAGGAGACTATTAAGAGCGGATCGCTCGCAGCTGCTCACGGCGGATACACAGCGGTATGTACAATGCCGAACCTGAATCCGGTGCCCGACAGCATGGAACATCTCGAGGCTCAGCAGGCAATCATCGACAGCGATGCTGCTATTCACATTTACCCGTATGCGGCTATTACCGTAGCTCAGCAGGGAGAGCAGCTCGCAGATATGGATGCGCTTGCCGGCGGAGCAATTGCTTTTTCCGATGACGGAAGAGGCGTTCAGACTGAGGAGATGATGCGCGAGGCAATGCTCAAGGCGAAGTCGCTCGGTAAAATGATAGTTGCACACTGCGAGGTTAACGACCTTCTCAGGGGCGGTTATATCCACGACGGCGTTTATGCAAAAGCTCACGGGCACAGAGGAATCTGCAGCGAGAGTGAGTGGAAGCAGATAGAAAGAGACGTAAGGCTCGCAAAGGAGACCGGATGTGCGTATCACGTATGCCACATCTCGACAAAGGAGAGCGTCGACATTATCAGAAGGGCGAAAGCCGACGGTGTCGATGTCACATGTGAGACCGCTCCGCATTATTTGATTTTCGACGAAAACGATCTTCAGGAAGACGGACGTTTCAAGATGAATCCTCCTCTTCGCGGAACTGAGGACAAGCTGGCTCTCATCGAGGGCATCAAGGACGGAACAATCGATATGATTGCCACCGACCACGCACCTCACAGCGCTGAGGAGAAGTCGAAGGGACTGGAGAAGAGCGCTTTTGGAATTGTAGGCATCGAGTCTTCATTCCAACTCCTGTATACGGAGCTCGTGCTCAGGGATGTAATCAGCCTCGACAAGCTCATTGAGCTTCTGGCGATCAATCCGAGAATTCGTTTCGACATACCACTTGGTAACGATTACACAGTGTGGGACTTAAAATCTGAAGAAACCATTAATCCTGATGAGTTCCTGTCGCAGGGAAAGGCAACACCTTTTGAGGGAAAAAAGGTTTTCGGAAAGTGCATGCTTACGGTATGCGACGGTAAAGAGGTTTACTCGGCACTGTAGCATCGCAGCCCTCTCCGAATGCTGAAGCGACGGAGCGGGCAGTAAATAGTTATTAATTTATTGTTTATATAATATTAAGGAGGGAATTATGGCAAAGAGAACAGATGTAAAGAAAGTACTTATTATCGGATCAGGTCCTATCGTTATCGGTCAGGCTGCGGAGTTTGACTATGCGGGAACCCAGGCCTGCCTTGCGCTTAAGGAAGAAGGCTACGTATACGAGAANNNNAACTCTAACCCTGCAACAATTATGACTGATACGCAGATCGCGGATAAAGTGTACATGGAGCCACTTACCCTCGAATATATAGCGAAGATTCTCCGTTACGAGAGACCGGACGCAATCGTTCCGGGAATCGGCGGACAGACAGGTCTTAACCTCGCTATGCAGCTCGATCAGAAGGGAGTCCTCAAAGAGACAGGATGCAAGCTCTTCGGAACAAGCGCTGAGAGTATCGCTAGAGCTGAGGACAGAGAACTCTTCAAGGAGATGTGTCAGTCAATCGGCGAGCCGGTTATCCCATCGGAGATTACATACAGCATCGATGAGGCAAAAGCTGCCGCTCAGAGAATCGGATACCCGGTAGTTCTGAGACCTGCTTTTACCCTTGGCGGAACAGGCGGCGGATTCGCTCATAACGAGGAGGAACTCGTTGCAATCGGAATCAACGCATTTAACCTCTCCCCTGTTCATCAGGTACTCGTAGAGAAGTCGGTTAAGGGCTTCAAGGAAATCGAGTTTGAGGTAATGCGTGACTCGGCAGACCACGCAATCACAATCTGCGGAATGGAAAATGTTGACCCTGTAGGAGTTCACACGGGAGATTCAATCGTAGTTGCTCCTATCCTTTCGCTGAACGACCACGACATGAAGATGCTCAATGAGAGCGCTCTCAAGATTATCAAGGAGCTCAAGGTTGAGGGAGGCTGCAATGTTCAGTTCGCACTTCACCCTGAGACAAGCGAGTATTACCTCATCGAGGTAAACCCAAGAGTATCGCGTTCATCGGCTCTCGCTTCGAAGGCCAGCGGCTACCCTATCGCAAGAGTTACTGCAAAAATCGCTATGGGAATGCTCCTCGAGGAGATTCCGGTTGCAGGCGGCACTGCTGACATCGAGCCAAGCCTCGACTACATCGTAGCAAAGTTCCCGCGTTTCCCATTCGACAAGTTCTCGGATGCTTCAAACATGCTCGGAACACAGATGAAGGCAACAGGAGAGGTTATGGGAATCGGAGCAAACCTCGAAGAGTGTACTCTTAAGTCGGTTCGCTCACTCGAGATTGGTGTTAACCACCTCTACATGGCAAAATTCGACGGCATGACAGATGACGAGCTCTTCTCGTACATTGCCGAGTTTAGAGACGACAACATTTTCGCCATCGTTGAACTTCTGAGAAGAGGCGCAAGCATCGAGAAGCTTCACGAGGTAACGATGATTACATCCTACTTCCTCGAGTCGTTCAAGAAGATTGTCGACATGGAGAACACGCTCGCTGCAAACAAGGGCGACATCGCAGTTCTCAAGGAAGCTAAGAAGATGGGCTTCTCAGACAAGTACATCGCAAAGCTCTGGGGAACTGATGAGATTTCAATCTACAAGACAAGAAAGAGCGAGGGCATCGTGCCGATTTTCAAGATGGTTGACACCCTCCACACAGGAAAGTACATTGCTTACCTCTACTCTTCATACACGGGAGAGAACGAGTCAAGACTTACAGACAAGAAGAAAATCGTGGTTCTCGGAGCCGGCCCTATCAGAATCGGACAGGGTGTTGAGTTCGACTACTCGACAGTTCACGCGGTTCAGACAATCAGAAGAGCAGGCTACGAGGCTATCATCGTAAACAACAACCCTGAGACGGTTTCGACAGACTACACAACATCCGACAAGCTCTACTTCGAGCCGCTGACACCGGAAGATGTAATGGCAATCATCGATTTTGAGCAGCCGGACGGCGTTATCGCTTCGCTCGGAGGACAGACTGCTATCAACCTCGCACAGCCTCTCGTAGACAGAGGCGTTAAGATTATCGGAACTGATTTTGAGGCTATCGAGAAAGCTGAGAACAGAGACAGCTTCGAAAAGGTTCTCGAGGAGCTCGGAATTCCACAGCCTGAGGGCCGTGCGGTTACAAACATCGAGGATGGAGTTAAGGCTGCAGCTGAAATCGGATATCCGGTTCTCGTAAGACCTTCGTTCGTACT
>JABUTC010000002.1:31088-32814 GCA_021442505.1 Mogibacterium sp.
AAGCCGGTTCTTGTTGACCACTACATCCAGGGAAAAGAGCTTGAGGTTGATGCTATCTGCGATGGCGTTGACGTATTCGTGCCTGGTATCATGGAACTCGTTGAGAGAACAGGAGTACACTCGGGAGACTCGATCAGCGTTTACCCTACCTTCAGTGTATCGGATAAGGTTAAGGGAACTATCCTGAGCTACGCTAAGAAGCTCGGTCTCGGAATAGGAATCGTCGGACTTTACAACATTCAGTTCATCGTTGACGAGAACGAGGATGTTTACATCATCGAAGTTAATCCGCGTTCATCGAGAACAGTACCTTTCCTGTCGAAGTCGACCGGCTACTCGCTTGCTGACATCGCAACAGAGGTAATCCTCGGAAAGAGCCTCAAGGAGCAGGGAATTTTCGGACTTTATCCGGAAGAAAAGAAAAGATTCTATGTAAAAGTTCCTGTATTCTCGTATAATAAGCTTAGAGGACTCGATGCTTATCTCTCACCTGAGATGAAGTCAACAGGAGAGGCTATCGGATACGATGACAAACTGAACAGAGCGCTTTACAAGGCTATTCAGGCATCCGGCACCAAGATCAGAAATTACGGAACTGTTTTCGTAACATGTGCCGGCGATGACAAGATTGAGGCTCTGCCGCTTGTAAGACGTTTCTACAATCTCGGATTCAACATCGTTGCTACAAACGGAACCGCAGAGTTCCTCAAGGAAAACGGAATCAAGACACGTTCACTTGCTAAAATCAGCGAAGGCAGCACAGAAATTCTCGACTCTATCAGAGAGGGTCACATCACCTACATCATCAACACAAGAGAGCTAGGTGACACTGCACAGGAGAGTGACGGTGCACAGATCAGATTGTGTGCTACGGAGAACAACTGTACACTTTTCACCTCGCTTGACACAGTAAAGGTATTCATCGACGTTCTTGACGATATTACTCAGACAATTTCGACAATTGACGCTTAATAAGGACAAATATGAAACAGGTTAAACTTACTGTAAAAGAGAATAGACGCATCGCAACAGATGTTATGCTCATGGTTCTCGAGGGAGACGTGAGCGCGGTTACAAAAGCAGGTCAGTTCGTCAACATTCAGCTTGACGGGCTGTACCTCCGCAGACCGATTTCCGTGTGCGATGTCACCGAAAACACGCTGACAATCATCTACAAGGTTGTTGGAAAAGGCACGGAGCAGATGGCGATTATGCCTCTTGGCACTGAGCTCGATGTACTGACAGGTCTTGGAAACGGCTATGACCTCACACTGATGGAGGCTCAGCTTCACGCCGGCTGCGATGCTTCGACCAGAGCATCCTACCCTATCCTCCTGATTGGCGGAGGAGTAGGCGTACCGCCTATGTATAATCTGGCGAAAAGGCTCATCGCTTCCGGTCGCAGGATTTCGGTGGTGCTCGGTTTTAACACTATCGACGATGTTTTCTTTGAAGGTGAGTTCCGCAAGCTGACCGACGATGTGACAATCGCGACGGCTGACGGAAGCTACGGCGTGAAGGGTTTTGTTACCGACGCGCTTCCTGAGAAATATTCATACTTCTTCTGCTGCGGACCTACTCCGATGCTCAAGGCGGTACACGCTGCGACGGAGACGGACGGACAGATGAGTTTTGAAGAGAGAATGGGTTGCGGCTTCGGTGCATGCATGGGCTGCAGCTGCAAGACCATTACGGGATACAAGAGAATCTGCAAGGACGGCCCGGT
>JABUTC010000002.1:32918-35673 GCA_021442505.1 Mogibacterium sp.
GGCTATGAGTTCGCAGAGATCTATGATATCAACTGCCTCGGCACCTTTTCCTTCAAGGGAACCACAAAGGAGCCGCGCTTCGGCAATCCGACACCTAGAATCGCTGAGTGCTCGTCGGGTCTTCTGAATGCGGTCGGGCTTCAGAACCCGGGCGTTGAAAAGGTTATCAGCGAGGAGCTTCCTAAGCTTGCAAAGTGCTTCAGCAAACCGGTTATGGCAAACGTCAGCGGCTTTGCAATTGACGAGTACGTTTATACCTGCGAAAAGCTCGATAAGGAGCCTCAGGTTGGCTGGCTCGAGGTTAACATCAGCTGCCCGAATGTTCACGGCGGCGGAATGAGTTTCGGAACCAATGCTGAACAGGCGGCTTCGGTTGTGAAGGCGATTAAAGCTGTTACGACTAAACCAGTGATTATAAAGCTGACACCTAATGTTACGGATATCGTTTCGATTGCGAAGGCTTGTGAGGAAGCCGGCGCAGATGGAATCAGTCTGATTAATACGATGCTGGGAATGAAGGTTGATTTGAAGAAGCGGGCACCGCTTCTTGCGAATACGACCGGAGGTCTGTCAGGACCTGCGATTTTCCCGGTGGCTGTAAGAATGGTGTACCAGGTATCGCAGGCCGTTAATATTCCGGTTGTCGGAATGGGCGGTGTAAGTTCTGCAGAAGATGTGCTTGAGATGATGATGGCAGGCGCTACAGCTGTGGAGGTTGGCGCAGCCAACCTCATCAATCCGACTGCCTGCAGGGATATTATCGAGGGCCTGCCGGCAGCTATGGATAAGTATGGTATCGATAAGCTTGCAGATATTATCGGAGTAGCGCACGCATAGGAGAACAATATGGGTAAAGATGTAATAATTGCATGTGATTTCGCTACTGCGGAAGATACATATGCGTTTCTGGATAATTTCAGCGGACGCAAACCTTTTGTGAAGATTGGAATGGAGCTCTTCTATGCTGAGGGTCCTTCAATCGTAAAAGAGCTTAAGTCACGCGGACATAAGGTATTTCTGGATTTGAAACTTCATGATATTCCTAATACAGTAAGGAAATCCATGATGGTTCTGGCCTCGCACGGTGCGGACATTGTCAACGTACATGCGGGAGGTACGACGAGGATGATGGCAGCTGCGCTCGAGGGACTCGAGGCGGGCGTGCCCGCAGACGGCGAGCGGCCGCTGCTGATCGCCGTCACGCAGCTGACTTCGACAGACCAGGATGCCCTTGAAGAAGATCTTTTAATCGAAAAGCCGATCGACCAGGTTGTTATGCACTACGCACTGAATGCCAAGATGGCAAATCTGGACGGAGTTGTCTGCTCTGCTCAGGAAGCTGAGAAGGTTCACAACATCTGTGGAAAAGACTTCCTGACTATCACACCGGGCATCCGTTTTGCCGACGGTGACATCGGTGACCAGAAGAGAGTTATGACTCCGGCTGCGGCAAAAGAAATCGGTTCCGACTACATCGTAGTCGGCAGACCTATAACTCAGGCTGACGACCCTGTCGCAGCTTACGAGAGATGCTGTAACGATTTTATCGGATAAGATATTCCTATAGAAAGAAGAGGACATCAAATGGAATTAAACACACTCATCGCAAAGAATCTGCTCGATATCAAGGCAGTTTTCCTGAGACCGGACGAGCCTTTTACCTGGGCAAGCGGAATCAAGAGCCCTGTATACTGTGACAACAGACTGACTCTTACCGCACCCGAGGTTCGTACAAATATCGAGAACGGCCTCGCAGAGAATATCAGAAAATACTATCCTGAGGTTGAGGTCCTTATGGGAACTTCGACAGCAGGTATTGCACACGCTGCTATAGTCGGTCATATCATGGGACTTCCTATGGGATATGTTCGCTCAAGTTCGAAGGACCACGGTCGCCAGAACAGAATCGAAGGCAGACTTGAGCCAGGTCAGAAGGTTGTAGTAGTGGAAGACCTCATTTCGACCGGCGGAAGCGTAATCGATGTTGTTGAAGCCCTGCGTGAGGCAGGTGCTGAGGTGCTGGGAGTTGTTTCGATTTTTACCTACGGTCTGCAGAAGGGTCTCGACAGAATGGCTGCCGCAAATGTGGAAAACCACTCGCTCACTGACCTCGACCACATCGCAGAGGTTGCTGCAGAAAACGGCTACATTGCACCTGAGGATGTTGAAAGACTTCTGAAATTCAGAGCTAACCCATCCGACGAAAGTTGGATAAAGGCATAAATATACAACGGGAGGACTAAAGAATGAACGGTTTGATTGATATCATGGATTTCAGCGCTGCTGAACTGGACGAACTTATTGAACTTGCTGAAGACATTATGGATAAGCCGCACAAGTACGCACACATGTGTGACGGCAAGAAGATTGCAGCACTTTTCTTCGAGCCATCGACCAGAACTCGTCTCAGCTTCGAGGCTGCTATGTACGAGCTCGGCGGAAACGTTCTGTCGGTAAGCGACCCTGCAACTTCATCCGTTTCGAAGGGTGAGAGTGTTGCTGATACAGCAAAAGTTGTTTCGAACTACGCAGACATCATTGTTATGAGACACCCAAAGGAGGGTTCGGCTCTTGTTGCAGACGCTAACGCAACAGTTCCTGTAATCAATGCCGGTGACGGCGGACACTGCCACCCTACTCAGACTCTGGCAGACCTTATGACAATCCACGCTGAAAAAGGCCATTTCGAAAATCTTACAGTCGGCCTTTGCGGAGACCTGAAGTACGGACGTACTGTTCACTCACTGATCAATGC
>JABUTC010000002.1:37945-40398 GCA_021442505.1 Mogibacterium sp.
CCAATGTTAATATGTGGCTTGGTTCTCTCATATTTCTGCTTAGCCATTTGTTTCCTCCTAAATATAAAATAACGTTACTTTATAAATGCAGGCGCAGGCGTCCCCGCGCAGCATGCGAGGAGCGCAAAGCTCCTAACATTGACCTAAGTCAATGCTCCGCTTAATCTATCACATCTTGCTTTGATTTTCAAGTAATTCGCGCAATGTATAAAACATTATACTTAGCATTTCTACAAAACCTCAACAACGAAAAAAGACGGCCGAAGCCGTCTTTCCTGGAGCTGCTGAGCAGACTTGAACTGCCGAACCTCATCCTTACCAAGGATGCGCTCTACCGACTGAGCTACAGCAGCACAGCTCATACAGTTTACTTTATTCACAGGCTGCTGTCAAGTAAAAGACCGCGGTCATCCGAAGGACAACCGCGGCTATTTATTAAATCGTCTTCAAATCTTAATCTGTTCTTAATCTGACTTCAACAAACTAGTTTGCTTTCTTCAGTGCTCTTGCAAGGAACACCCAGATAACAAGTCCGATAAACGCCATAACGATTACAGCGATGAAGTTTGTTCCGTATGAACCGCCGGCTGCATCGAGAAGCTTTGCAGACAGTGTAGGTCCGATTGCTGCAGCAGCGAGCAGGTTGAAGTTGATGATACTGAAGTTTGTAGGGAAGTGCTCCGGTCCGAACATTCTGCTTACATATGCTGAGCAAAGAGCAGGGCATCCACCGAATGCAAGTCCAACAAAGATAAGACCGATGATGATGATTGCAACTGAGTTCATCATGTCTCCGAGGATCAGAAGTCCGCCGGCAACAATCAGGAACAGTGTGCAGACAAGGATAGCCAGACGTCCGCCCTTGTTGTCGAAGATACTTCCGTTTACGATTCTTCCGAATCCGTTTGCAAGTGATACCATCATACCGAGTACTGCAGCTCCGCCATATGCTACTGAGATATTAGCAGCACTGTTAACTACGAGAAGTCCGGCTGATGAAATGCAGATTACCCAGATCAGGAAGAGCCAGAAATTGATTGACTTAAGCATCTCTGCTGGTGTGTAGCTCTTGATCTCTACTGCAGGCTTGTCCTCTGCAGCATCTTCTGCCTTAGGAGCAGGCTTCAGAGCAGCAGCCTCTTCAGCTGTAGGCGCCTTGATAAAGATAGCCGAGAGTACCATTGCGATAGCGATAGCAACTGCAAGAATCTTGAAAGTCATTGGGATTCCAATGCTTCCCATCATGCTGCTTGCAATTCCTCCAAGAACGAGTGCTCCAAGACCGAATCCCATGAGCATGATTCCTGAAGCAAGTCCGATGATATCAGGGAACCACTTTGCAACCTGTCCGATGATTGCGTTATAAGCGAATCCTACTCCGCCGCCTCCGAAGAAAGCGTAGAATACGTAGAGCATAATGATAGCTGTGCTAGGGTTAGCAGGAAGCATCGAAGCTCCGAAGAATGCTACGAAGAGCATTACAGCACTGATAAAGAACTTTGTTCTCAGGCTAAACACTTTTCCGGTGATTCCTCCAACGAATCCGCCGATACAGAACATAGCCATTGAGATTGTAAATGTAAGTGACAGCTGCGACTGTGTCCATGAAGGGTAAGCTTCGCTAAGAGGTCCCTTAAAGATTGACCAAGCGTAGATAAGACCCAGGAACAGCAGTGAAATAGCTGCAACTATGAGAATAATCCATCTCTTTCCGCTTTTCATTTAATTCTCCTTTAATATACCCATTACATTTTTCTATATATCGAGAGGGTCGCACTAATCAACTCCGGCGCCCGTTTCGAACGTAAACGTCTAACGCGACGGTTAAAATTTTAACATATCTGCCGCCATTTGTCCAACAAATCGCTACTCTTTAACTATTTTGCTGACAGCTTTGAAAGCAGGATGCGTTGAGCTTTTCATAATGTCGTAGACTATCGACTCCCAGGTCGTAACAACGCAGCCTTTTGCCGCAAGCAGATTCATCGCCGCCTTGTAATCCTTCTTGTTTCTTGAAGAACAGCAGTCGCTTGCGATGTAAACCTCGTAGCCTCTTGCGAGGAAGTCAAGTGCTGTCTGCTGCAGGCAGATGTGCGCCTCAATTCCGCAAAGGATGATCTTGTTGCTGCTGCTTCCCTGTATCTTTCTCTCGAAGAGAGGGTCGTCCAGACAGCTGAAAGAAAGCTTTTCGACCTCCTCGTACCTGCCCATCGCCTCGTCGAGCTCGATCTCCACCGCACCGAGGCCCTTGCTGTACTGCATAGTCGCTATCATTGGGAAATCAAGCCTTCTGAGGCATTTTGCAAACTTTGTGGTGTTCTTCATCAGCTCCTCAGCCCCGTACATAACAGGCACAAGCGCCGTCTGGAAATCCACAAACACAGTGATGCTGTTTTCGCAGCTCATTGCCGTCATGCTGCGGAGAGCCCTGTAATCATTTGTCTCAATTGTAA
>JABUTC010000030.1:0-1586 GCA_021442505.1 Mogibacterium sp.
CTGCATTCAGCAAGCCGTCAGTAACAGTTGAGCCTGAGAGCGGAAGCTCGGTAGCTGTAGACTTTGGAACTGCAAAATTCACAGCAGAAGGCGACTACAAGTACACAGTTAAGGAGACCAAGGGAAGCATTGGCGGAATTGACTACGACGAGACTGAGTACACAGTAGTAATAACCGCAACAGACAATCTTGACGGCACATTCAGCTTCAGCAAGAGCTACAAGGTTGGCAAGGATGCGAAAAACGCTATCACATTCACCAACGACTACAGCGCAAAGGGCGACACAACACTTGGCGCTACAAAGACAATCACAGGTCGTGACTTCCAGGAGGATGATACATTTACTTTCACCGTAGCTCCTGTTGGAAACGCACCTGCATTCAGCAAGCCGTCAGTAACAGTTGAGCCGACAAGCGGAAAATCAGTTGCAGTAGATTTCGGTAAGGCTAACTACACTGCAGAGGGCAAATACGAGTACATCGTAACCGAGACCAAGGGAAGCAGCGATGGAATCACCTACGATACAGCTTCATATAAGGTAACGGTAGAAGTAACAGACAATCTCGACGGAACTCTGTCAGCAGTAAAGACATACGAAAAGACAGTTGACGGCGTAACAGAGGATGCAACTGCTATCACATTCACCAACGAGTATGATGCAACAGGAAGTGTAGTTCTCTCGGCTAAAAAGGTTCTGAACGGCCGCGCACTCAAGGCCGGCGAGTTCACATTCGTTCTCAAGGATGCGGACGGAAACGAGCTCCAGACCAAGACAAACGCAGCAGACGGAACAGTTACTTTCGACAAGATTGACTACACAGTCGCAGATGTTGCAAATAGCCCAATCACTTACACAATCAGCGAGCTTGATGAAGGTCTTGACGGAATCACATACGCAACAAACGTTGAGACAATCAAGGTAACACTCGTTGATAACAAGGACGGCACTATCACAGCAACAGCTGACAAGACCGGCGCAGCGGTAACATTCACAAACACATACGAGTCAAAGGGATCGGTAGATCTCTCTGCTGAGAAGGTTCTGGTTGGACGCGATCTCACAGCAGGCGAGTTCAGCTTCGTTCTCAAGAAGGGCGACACAGTACTGCAGACAAAGACAAACGCTGCAGACGGAACAGTTACTTTCGACACAATCAACTACACTCAGGACGATGTTAAGAACAGCCCGATTGAGTACACAATCAGCGAGGTTGAGGGTTCTGACGATACAATCGCATACGCAAAGAACGTTGAGACAATCACGGTAACTCTCACAGACAATGGGGACGGTACAATCACAGCAACAGCTGACAAGACCGGATCACAGGTACAGTTCATAAATACTTACAGCTCAAAGGGTTCGGTAGTTCTCAGTGCTAAGAAGACTCTGAACGGACGTCCACTCAAGGCCGGTGAATTCAGCTTCGTTCTCAAGGATGCAAATGGAAGCACACTGCAGACTAAGACAAACGCTGCAAACGGAACAGTTACTTTTGACAAGATCAGCTATACACTTGCAGATGTTGAGAACAGCCCGTTTGAGTACACAATCAGCGAGGTAATTCCAAGCGATGCAGTAAATGCA
>JABUTC010000030.1:2072-14575 GCA_021442505.1 Mogibacterium sp.
AGACAACGAGGACGGCACAATCACAGCTGCTCCATCGGACAGCACACTTAAGTACAGCTTCGTAAACAAGGCTATCGGAAGCTTCGAGGTATCGAAGTTCCTCATCTCAGAGGTTGAGGCTGACAAGAACACCGAGTTCAAGATTATAGTTACTCTGTACAACGAAGACGGCTCACAGGCATCTGACATCCAGGGCCAGAAGGGCGACATGCTCTTCGTAGACGGAGTTGCAACAGTCTACCTCAAGGGTGGTGAGTCAGCAACAGCAAGCGGACTCCTCCAGAACCTCAAGTACACAGTTGAGGAAGTTAACATCCCAACAGGATTTGAGGATCCGACATACTCGGGAGCATACACAGGCGGAGACGCTGTACAGATTGGAATCACAAACGGCGAAACAGTTATAACCAACACCCGTGAGCTTGGAAGCCTCGAGGTTAAGAAGACTGTAAGCTCGAAGTCCTCAGTAGACTTCGACCAGAAGTTCAGCTTCGAAGTAAAGCTCAGCGAAAAGCTTGAAGGACAGTACGGTCAGATGACATTCCGCGAGGGAACTGCAACATTCGATCTCAAGCACGGTGAGACCATGAAGGCAACAGATCTCCCTGTAGGAATCACTTACACCGTAACTGAGACACCTGCAGATGACTACACAACAACATCAACAGGTGAAGGCGGACAGATTTCTGCAAGCGGAAGCAGTGCTGAGTTCACAAACACACGCAACACGGGCGTGCTCGAAGTTACGAAGAGTGTAAACAGCGCGAAGGCCAGCGACCTTGACCAGAAGTTTGATTTTACCGTAACAATCAAGAAGGCAAACTCAGACGACGTTGAGACACTGGTTGACGGAACATTCGGCGGAATGACATTCGACAAGGGCGTTGCTACATTCCAGCTTGCAAACGGTGAGACAAAGACAGCAAGCGGACTCCCAATCGGAGTTAAGTACGAGGTTACAGAAACCGATGTTACCGGCTTCACAAAGACTTACGACGCTTATGTAAACGGAACAATTTCCGCTACACCGGTTGAAACAGTAGTTACAAACTCACGTGACACAGGAAGCCTCGAGGTTAAGAAGACTGTAGTTTCTGACAGACAGGCAGACCACGACAAGACATTCACATTCGCTATCACTCTTAAGGATGGCAACGATGCGGCTGAAAACGTAGACGGAAAGTTCGGTGATATCGACTTCATCGATGGAATGGCAGAGGTTTACCTCAAGGACGGCCAGAGCGTTAAGGCAACAGGTCTTCCTGAAGGACTTGACTACATCGTAACCGAGGCAGATGATGACACATTTGTTATCACATGGACCGGAAACACCGGAACAATTGACAGCGACACACCTGCAGTAGCTGAGTTCACTAATACACGTGAACTTGTGGACGTAGAAGTTGAGAAGGTTTGGGAGGATTCGGACAACAAGTTCAAGATCAGACCTGAATCAATCACAGTAGAACTTCTCGCAGACGGAGATGCTACAGGCCAGACACTCGTACTCGATGAGAGCAAGCAGTGGAAGGGCAGCTTCGCAGGCCTTGACAAGTTCAAGAAGGTTAACGGCGAGCTTATCGAAATTGACTACACAATCGATGAGGTTTCCGTGCCTAGCTACACAACAGCGATTACAGCAAAAGAGGGCAAGAAGAACTCATTTGTAATCACAAACACAATCGACCTTGGCGATCTCGTAATCGAAAAGGATCTCGACAACTTCTACATTGGTGACAATGAGGAAGTAAAGAAAGTGGTATTCGCATTCAAGGTAGAAGGATTCTTCGACAAGAACGGCGATGGAACAATCGACGAGCAGACCGAAAAGATTTTCGAGACAATGGTCGGAATCACATTCGACGGTTCAGGCACAAATTCTGAGACACTCAAGAATCTGCCTGCAGGAATGCTGATTAAGGTTACCGAGCAGTACAGCGGAACCGCATACACACCGGACACAATCGGTCCTGAGGAAACAACAATCATCAAGACCGGAGAACAGGGCGCTCTTGCAACAGTATACTTCAGCAACAAGTACAGCAAGAGCAATGAGCAGTCCGGAGTAGTTAACAGATTCGGTATGAAGGACGGCAAGCCTGAATACCAGGCACCCGGCGGCGGCTGGGGCGGAGGTGGCGGCGGATATTAATAAATCGGCTAAAACAGCAAAAATTTTGCAAAAAAATGCAGGTTTATTAATAAAAACTATCGTAATTGACCGCTAATCTGTTGTAAAATATTACCAACTATGATTATCCTTAAGGTCTTTGCTTCGGTAAAGGCCTTGAGGTGTTGTTGGAAAAAGTGAGCCTTTTGGCTTTTTCAGAGAGTCTTTATATAAAGGGAAAAGTTTGAAAGAGTCTCACTCGCACGATCAATATACGTAGAGAGGCGTATAAGAAGGAAGGTTTCATATGAAAACTAAGTTAAGGAAAGGTTTGGCTTTAGTGCTCGCAGCCGTGCTCGTCACGGGCAGCTTCACGTACTTTGGCAACAATCTGCTGAAGGCGAACACTACCGGCGAACCGGAATCAGAGGAGATTGCAACTACACAGCTCGATGGAAGTTCCGAGTATGCGGTTACAAAGAACCTTATGGATCTCATTACCGGCATGAAAGTTGACGGCAATGCGGTTACTCCGGGAACTCCATACGAGGTAAAGGCGGACACACCGTATGAACTCGAATTCAGTTTCCAGGAGAACACAAAGAAGGACGATAAAGGTCTGGACATTGAGTTTGACATGACTGATTACATCGAGTATCAGCTCCCTAAGGGTGTTGCAGCTGACGGTGAAACAGGCGTGGTTGAGATTAATGTAACAGCAGGCCAGACTTTCAGAATTGAACACGACTATGAGGTTAAGGATAACAAGCTTGTAATCCACTGGAACAAGGCAGATGCTCACTTCGCAGATCTTGCCTCTGCTCACAGTGTTACTTTCAATTTCAAGATGAATGCAACGTTTGACGGCAGCGAAAAGCAGATTGCTTTCGACGGCGACGGCGAACTTGTTGTTGACGTTGATAAAAGCAAGCTTATTCTTACCAAAACTGTAAATATCATGAACTCCGGCGGAAAGGTTGTTAGCAATGAAATCCCTGCCGATCAGCTTGAGAACCTCAAGTTCGACATTAAGGATGGCAACGGTAAAGTAGTTGCTACAAAGACCCTGAAGGATTTCACATACAGTGGTGGAAGATACACTCTTGAAATAACCAGCCTTCCATACGGAACATATACTGTAGAAGAGACAGATAATGTCACAGGACTTAACTGGAAATCTGCTTGTGTTGGCGCTAAAACAATCACAGATAAAGATGAGAAAGTTGAAACAAAACCATTTGATATTGTCAGGGATGCAGAGGTTTCGGCACCTGCTTTCATAAACAACTATGAGCAGCAGGTCGGCAATCTTGAGATTACTAAGGCTACAAGCGGTGCAACAACGCCTGATGAAGCAGTATTCGAGGTATACGGCCCGGGAGTTACACATAGCACTCAGGGTGCGACACCTTACGCAACATTCAAATACAAGGATATGAAAAACGGCAAGTATACACTCAGCGATCTGCCACTTGGCGAATACGAGGTAATCGAGAAAGATGCTGATGTTTCCGGATATATTCTTAAGGTAACAGGCTCGGGCGGCACGGCTACAGTAACAGACGGCAATACAGCAACCCTTGACATCAAAAACGACTACAAGAAGCTGGGCAAGATTAAGATTACAAAGGCTGTCACAGGCGACCTCCCAAAGAGCGTGCTTGATGACGAGGCTTTCCAGAAAGCTATTGTATTCACAATTTACGATTGTGCAAGCCCACTAAGACCTATTCAGCGTGATGGTAAAGATTATACCCTCACTTATTATGATGTTCTGAATGGAAACGATACATTCGTTGACCTTCCTGAAGGCGAGTACTGCATAAAGGAAACCGTAGGCAGCGCTGCCAAGTTTGCAGACTACAAGCTTACTCAGAGTCCTATGACCGACAAGGGTGGTAAGACAGCATATGAGTGCAAGAGCTATGAGGTAATAACACCGGATTACACAGATAAGGACATGCCGGTGGTTAACTTCAAGAACGATTACAAGAAGGTTGACTGGGTTCTTAATGTAGACAAAATCTTTGCTGAAGACAGCGTATGGGACGAAACAAATCTTCCTGAGCGTGTTAAGAGTGCAACTAAATTCTCAATTCAGAAGAAGAATGAAGCAGGAACCTTTGTGACCTATGTTAGGGACGGAGTTAATCAGGTATTCACATATAACGATCTGAAGAACGGCGCTCTGACAAACTATAAGATTACAGAGCCGGGTTTCTACAGAATCGTTGAGACAAACTATACAGAGACAGGACTGACTACAACTGTATGGTACAAAATGGACACTGGTAACTTCAGTGAGACCGGCTGGGGCGGAACAAATCAAGTAGAATACAAAGAGGGTACATCTGCAACTCATAGTTTTACATTCAAGAACAAGTATGAGGTTCCTGGATATATTGATGGAGACAAGACTATCGTAGGTCTTGACGCAGCCAGTGAGGCTTCCGTTCGTGCTAAGCTGCTCTACACAGTTTATAAGTACGATGACAAAAGCAAGAACTTTATTCCTTTCAAGTCTAACCTGACACTTGCAGAACTCGAGGCAGGTTTTACCGCTGAAGAGGGAAAGTACTACGTTCAGGAGGAAGGCGGAGCCGGTGCTAAGGGCTACGACGGTCCTGAAGTAAGCACGCAGGTAGGCGATGACGCAAGCACGAAGAACGAAGAGAGCTGCACAAATATTTTCGAATTGAAGCAGGGCAAAACGGTTACTGTTCATTTCACAAACAAGTACACATCAGGTACCGGACCGGGAGGAACAATCTCGGGAGAGAAATATGTTCGCGGACTTGAGGAACTCAAAACAGATCAGCGTGTTCTGCTTCCAAAAGATCTGGAAGTAAAGCAGTCAGGCAATACGAAAAAACTTTATGACGTTATTAGAGTAACGCTTCAAAAGTGGGACGATGCGAAAGGTAACTATGTAACTGTTAAAGACTTTACTCTTGATGATCTCAGCAAAGGAGCGATAGTAATCCAGGATGCAGGAAAGTATTTGATCAGAGAGCGTGGCTGTGAAGTATACGGATATTCCTGGAAAGCGAACTACCTCATTAAGGGACCGACGGTTGGCACACCTGTAAAGGACGGCAATGTAATCAAATTTGAGGTGGATGCCGGACAGAATCTCGAAGTTGAGATTACAAACGTATACACAAGGCTTGGTGAGCTCGAACTCAGCAAGACTGTAACAGGTGTAATTGATATAGATACTCTGAAAGCAGCAAAAACTACTACTTTTGTAGTTACAAATCCTTTAGGAGTTAAAACAACTTATTATTTACATAATTACTCACAATTTACACCATTCATAGTAATCAAGAATCTTCCTGTCGGTGAATACAAAATTACTGAGAATAATGGAGCTGTTAACGGTACAAGTATGACTACAACCGTTAAGGTTGGAACAGGACAGGCTGTATCCGGCAAGACTACAACAGTAGAAGTTACATCGAAGGAAAGAGTAAGTGTCACTTTCAATAATGACTATCAGTGGGAGAAGGGTGAACTGGTAATCAAGAAGGTTCTGAACGGGGTTACAGACTCGGATCTCACAGCTGATCAGAAGAAGGCAATGTCCTTCCAGCTCTACTACTCGGCTGATAAGGGTACTACCTGGACAGACCAGATTACCATCGACAAGGACGGCAATAACAACTGGGAGACCAAGGCTGTTATCGTTACATACGACAAGTTCACAAACGGTGAATACAAGATTGAGAATCTCAAAACCGGAATGTACAAGGTTGTAGAGACTGTTGGTACAGACATCACAGCTGAGTATGTGGTAACGACGTCATACAGCTACAGGGCTCAGCAGGCAAATGGCACATATAAAGCCGGCTCTCAGGAACTTGTTTCAGGTAAGTCAATGGAGGCTACAGTTACCAACAAATTTGAGCAGGGAGGAAAGCTCAAGCTTGAGAAGTCTTTCGAGGGAGATGATCTTACAGACGCAGAGAAGGCTACAATCAAGTTCACTGTAACCGGACCTAACGGCTTTAAGAAGGAGATTCTGTACAGCGAGTTTGACATGAGTCTTGTACAGACAGTCAAGGATGCTCTCGGCGGCAGCGGAGTTGCTACATACACAATCTACGGAGTACCTCTTGGCGAGTACACTATTGTTGAAACAGGTGGTCCTGGCGCAGATCAGGGTTACACAAAGACAACAAAGATCAAGGTAAATGGAGGTAATGAGACCGAGGCTTCCGAGATTACAAGCAAGCTGGAAGTTCAGGGCGAGGAAGACACCATCTCATTCATCAATAAGTACACAAAGTACGGTTCACTCATCTTTGAAAAGATTTTCGCAGGTACGGGAATCAGTGCAAGTGACCTTACAAAAGACCAGAAGGATGCTATCAAATTCAGCGTTAAGAAGGTTAAATCTGACGGAAGTTATGTAGATGCTGTACGCATAGACGGCAGCAAGGTTGATGACTTTAGCTATTCAGACATAGAGAAGGACAATGGCAAAGTTACAATCGAGGGTCTTCCTGAAGGAGAGTATGTAGTTATTGAGACAATTACAGATGCCGACCTTAAGGCTAAGTTTGGCGAGTACACATGGAAGGCTGAAGTAAGCAGCGACAATAATACATGGACACTCGGAACTGAAATTAAGGGCAAGGTTGAGCAGAACAAGGATACCAATGTTTATATCAGGAACACACTCAACAAGGTTGTTGAGAAAGGACTCCTGAACTATGACGAGGATACCGGCTATCTCTGGCAGGATGACGGCAAGGGAGGAAAGGTATATGTAAACACTGCTCAGTATAAGATTGCGCTTAACAAGAGCGGCGTTAAGATAGGCGACGCTGACGTGCTTACGGCAGAAGATGTATTCTCTGCTAATATGTCGATAATCGAGTCATCAATCAAGTTCACCGACCTTGACGGTAAAGAAATCCAGAATGCTAAATACAGTCTGGATAAGGATAATCACAAGCTTACATTTACAATCCCTAACGGACAGGCTGTTGTAATCCAGTACAGTGCTGTTATCAACGCTAAGGGAAAAGTAAAGATTGAGAATGAGGTCACTTTAGAAGGACATTCCTCAAAGGTCGAGAAGGAAGTTTTGATTAAGGCCGGCGGCGGCGGCGGTGGAGATTTGGCAGTGCTTAATCTCTTCAAGAAGGACGCTGATACCGGAAAAGGATTATCGGGAGCAGAATTCGATCTTTACGAAGTAGTACCTGGTGGAAGTGAGGCTAAGCAGACCAGCTTTACAATAGATAAAGACGATAATGGAGTTATAGGAAAAATTGCTTTCTATAAATGGACATCCGGCACATCGGGTCAGCTTAACTCCTTCAAGGAGAACGAGGTATATCACCTTGTTGAGACCAAGGCACCTAGCAGCGATTACGACATGAACAAGAAAGTGGACTTCTACTTCACTTTCGACAAGGATGCTGCAGTAGTTTCGACAGATCCTGACACAGGTCTTGTAACATTCCCTTGGTATGGAACATACGAGTATACTGTTGAGAATACCGTAAAGAAGGGTGGCTTCGATGTAACCAAGGTTGTTGGGTCAAAAGTTGATACAGATCTGACCACAAGAGAGTTTGAATTCAAGGTTGAGCTTGATGATACAACTATCAGTGGTACAACATACGGCTGGATCAGCGATGCTGACGGAACAAAGACCGATGTTATTACATTCAAGTCCGGCGTAGCGGAGTTCAAGCTTAAGAACGGACAGAAGGCAAGCTTCGCTCTCCCTGTAGGAATCAAGTACACAGTGACTGAGAAGAACTACGAGGATATGGAAACTACGTGGGTAGATAACGTAAAAGATGGCGAGATTGTACAGGACGATTACAGCAACCACATCGTCTGCATAAACATGGCACTTGGAGATCTCGTAATCAAGAAGAACCTCGACAACTTCTACCTTGGTGACAACGAGGATATTAAGCCAGTTGTGTTCGCATTCAAGGTTGAAGGATTCAAGGACAAGAACGGCAACGGCGTAATCGATGACGGCACAGACGAAAAGCTTTTCGAGACTATGGTCGGAATCACATTCTGTGATTCGGGCACAAACACTGAGACACTGAAGAATCTGCCTGGTGGAGCTTTGATAAGAGTTACTGAGGTATACAGTGGAACAGCATACTCAACTGAAGTAGATCCACAGAAGACCACAGTTATCGAGGCCGGCAAGGAAGTAACTGTTGAGTTCAGCAATAAGTACAGCAAGAATAATGAGCAGTCCGGAGTAGTCCACAGATTTGACACGAAGGACGGCAAGCCTAGCTACAGAACTCCAGGCGGCGGTTCTGGCGGCTGGGGCAGCGGCTACTAGGATAATCAGTAAAGGAGGGTGCAGATAATGGAAAAAGAAAAAGTTAATGCAAGCTGCTTGAGGCAGAACAGAGCGATACGCCTGGCGGCGATTGCCCTTGCACTCATCCTGCTGGTATCGGTAGGAGCAACGGCAGCGTATTTTACATCATTCGTAAGCGCCAAGGGCGGGCATGAGCTCGTCCTCGGCGAGGAAGCCTGGATTGAAGAGGAAGTTGCTGATAACCAGAAGACTATCAGCATCAAGAACGTTGGTGGAACTGAAGCAGGTTTAGTTAACTCAAGCCTTTATGTAAGAGTTAAGCTTCTGTACAGCGATTTTAACAACGACGTTACTATTTCACTCGGAAATGACTGGGCTCTGGAATCAGACGGATACTACTATTACAAGAAGGTTCTTAAGCCGGGCGAGTCGACAAGCAACATCGTAGCAAAAATCGATGTTACAGGCGAAGGCGCTAAGGCTATCGCAGATCAGTTCGACGTAATCGTAGTAAACGAGAGCACACAGTACATATATGAAGGACCTAACGATCCGTCATATAAGGGCTGGACGAAGTAGAGAAAGGAGTGATGAATTATGAAAGACAATAGCAAAGCTCCTGTATCAAAGAAGACATTGGTGCTCGTAGTACTGGCATGTATTCTTCTTCTGTTCAGTGCTTTTCAGGGCACAAGAGCAGCTCTGACATACTACAGTGAGGACTACATCACTCAGGTATCAATGAGAAACATCGGTATCACATTACTTGAAAACGGCACAGCCGTTGATGTAAGAAACGGATACAGCGAAAATACCGGAACATGGCAGACATCCGGAGACAAGACTCTCGTTAAGGACATCCTTAAGGAGACAGACGGAAACCTTCTTCTTGGTCACGCATACAAGATGGAACTCGGCGTTCAGAACAGCGCAGAGATTGACCAGTTCGTAATGGTTAGCGTATACAAGAGATGGGTTGACAAGAACGGAGACCCTGCTACAGACCTCGATCCTAGTGCAATCGATATTCATTTCACAGGAAACGGCTGGCAGGAAGTAAAAGACATGGCGACACCTGAGAGAACAGTTCTTGTTTACAACAAGAAGCTGGCAGCAGGAGAGGCAGCACCTATTTTCGCAGATAAGGTAACTATCAAGGATTGGGTTGCAGGCAAAGCTACAACAACAACATGGACTGAGGGCAACAAGACATGGACTAAGACAGTCTATGACTACAACGGCTACAAGTTCATCGTAGAGTGTGAGGCTAACGCGGTTCAGACACACAATGCTGAACAGGCTATCAAGAGTGCTTGGGGAATTAACGTATCGGTTGACGGCGCTAAGAACCTGACATTGGTATCATGGTAATAAGGAGGCATAAAGATGAAGATTAAGAATAAAATTATATGCCTTTGCATTACGGCAGTGCTGGTGCTTGGATCGGTAGCAGCAGTTTTCGGTGAAACGTACCAGAGCCCGAGCGGCTGGAAGGTAAGTTTTACCCAGAACAAGAAGATGTCGTCAAACTTCTCATCGAAGGACATTGCGAACACATTCGCAAAGGCTGAGCCTGGCGATACTGTTATCGTTACAGTTTCACAGACAAACAACTATAACAAAGAGACTCGTTGGTACATGAATAACAAGGTTATCAAGACCCTCGAGGACGTTACAGTAGCTTACAACGGAGCATATTCGTACAAGCTCGAGTATGTATCACCTGCAGGTGCAACAACTGTGCTTTACGACAGTAACAAGGTCGGCGGACAGACATTACCTAAGGTAGGTCTTAAGGAAGCAACAAACTCCCTTGAAGAGTGGTTCTACATGGACACTCTGCAGACCGGTCAGACTTCAAAGGTAATCCTTACCATGAAGATAGACGGTAATGCTCAGGGTAACTACTATCAGAACACTCTCGCAGCTTATCAGCTCGCATGGGCAGTTGAGCTTGACGGAACTCTGATTGTAGACACCGGCGATACAACAAACATGCTCCTCTGGGCAGGAATTACTCTGGTATGCGGACTCGGAATCGTTGTGATTCTGATGATGCGCAGAAGAAAAGAATCGAGTGAAGGAGGCAGATAATGAAAAGAATTATTAGACGAGCAACAATTCTGCTTGCAGTCCTGGTACTTAGCGCTGCTTTCTTCCCTGCATGCTTCGGATACAACTACAAGGTTACCGTAGATCCGGGCGAGCTCGGTTATGCATTAAGCGACACAATGAGTGGAGACTACGCATACGGCCAGTCCTTTGTTGTTGACCCTAACTATGTTACTTTCAGGGATGACCCTGAGAGCGGCGGATGGCTTGGCGACAGATACTTTTACAAGGGACTGAAGGAAGCCGGCAAGGATAACTACAATGATTATAACGAGAACCCATACGTATATCCGGTTAACGACACAGTTATAGTTAAGAAGGATACTATGTACGTAGCAGCTTACGGACTTGAGGCTACAAAGGTTAAGTACGTTGTAAACTATGTGGATGCTCAGGGTAACACAATGGCTCCATCGAAGACTCACTATGGTAATGAGGGAGACAAGCCTGTAGTAGCATTCGTATATGTTGACGGATATCAGCCACAGGCATACAACCTGACAAAGACACTGGTTGGTGACGAAAGCCAGAATGTATTCACATTCACTTACACACCAATTCCACAGGGAACTGAGCCTGCTCCAGGTGGCGGCGGCACCGGTGGTGGCACTGGTGGTACCGGTGCAGGTGGTGCTGGCGGAACAACAGTTCCTGACGGCCAGACACCTCAGGAAATGATCGACCTCGATGACGGCGAAACACCTCTCGACAACATCGACGTTGACAAGCCAAGCAAGCTCCCAATCGTTGTTGGAGGAGCAATCGCAGTATTCGCAGTAGCAACAATCGCAGCTCTGATCTATGTATGGAGAAAGAGAGGCAGCGAAGCATAAGCGATAGCGCTTTAAAAGCTTAAAACGGAGAGACCCGAAAGGGTCTCTTCTTTTTGCAGAAAAAAAGGGAGATAATTGTTGGATAAAGAGATGTTTATGTATGACAGTCAACAGGCTGTGGAGATATGATTTAGGTACCTTCATAAAAGAAGGCAGCCCATTGCTCATATCACAATACCGTGATATAATCTTGAACAACAGGAGAAGATTTATGCCTGAAATTACGCGGTTCTACGGCATCGTTATCAAAATGTATTTTCTGCAGAGTGAGCATAACCCGCCTCATATTCACGTTTTTTACAACGGAGATGTGGCAGCTGTCGACTATATGACAGGAGAGATTTTAACAGGGGAGATTCCACCGAAGGCTCTTGCGTTGGTCAATGAGTGGACAGCTGTAAACAGGGAGGCTTTGAACAGGATGTGGAAAACCCAGGAGTTTGAGAAGTTGCCGCCACTTGAATAGGAGGCGAGTATGTTTCATAAAATTAAGTATGTGTACCCTGTGCCTGACTATCGGCTGGTCGTTCAGTTCAGCGAGGGCGTGTCGAAGGAGTACGATGTTAATCCGTTGTTTAAGAGATTGCCGGTTTTCGAGGCTCTTCGCGATGATGAAGTTCTGTTTAATTCGGTGAAAGTCGATTTTGGCGGATGCGGCATTGTCTGGAATGAGGAACTGGATTTGTCATGCGACGAGCTTTGGGAACACGGCGTGCAGGTAAAAACTCCTTTTGACGGGCTTATGGCTTTCGGCGATGCAACCGAAATCTGGGGGCTGAATGAGAGTACCCTGCGAAAAGCAATCGCATACGGCAAGTTGAAGAACGGAGTCGATGTTTGCAAGTATGGCAAGCAGTGGGTAATCTCTATTGAGGCAATGGTGCGAGAGTACGGGGAAGCGAAATAAAGTAATTTACAGCAAATTACAGCAAATATGGTGAAGGGCAGTGTGTGGGCACTGCCCTTTTTGTGCAGAATTGAGTGAACCCCTGAAAGTACGCAGCCCTTGATATACTACGCATATCAAGGATGTGGGATACGTTGACACGTATCCCAGAAAAGATACTTTAGGGAGGGGTAATATGGAAACGCAGGAGAATAAAGGACAAAGTGCTATAAACAAGATAAAAGAATTTGT
>JABUTC010000031.1:0-1694 GCA_021442505.1 Mogibacterium sp.
TTTGGACCGTGTCTCAGTTCCAATGTGGCCGATCACCCTCTCAGGTCGGCTACTGATCGTCACCTTGGTGAGCCGTTACCTCACCAACTAGTTAATCAGACGCAGGCCCATCCCTAGCCGATAAATCTTTGACCGTTGTGACATGTGTTACTACGATATTATGAGGTTTTATTCATCGTTTCCAATGGCTATCCCTCTGCTAGGGGCAGGTTGCCTACGCGTTACTCACCCGTCCGCCGCTTTCCTCTGATAATATCTACCGAAGTTTCAATCATCAGATTCTCGCTCGACTTGCATGTATTAGGCACGCCGCCAGCGTTCATCCTGAGCCAGGATCAAACTCTTAATAAATGGTATTTAACTCTAAGGCCGAAGCCCTAGTTTTAAATCAAGTTTTCCTTTTCAGGATGACGTCTATGCGTCATTTGTGATTTCTTCCGAAATCTGGTTTTGTGAATTGTACAGGGACTAACAATACATTTAATGCATCATTTGTCTCTTTTGTACTTATCTTTGAGAAATGGTCTTACGAACCTACTGTTCGTCGCCTTTTCTCTTAGACCAGTTCTACACTATGAAGTTTTCAAGTTTCCGCTGTCTCAAATGCGACAGCTTTTGTATTATACCTATTTGACTTAGGTGCGTCAATAGGTTTTTTTAACTTTTTTTAAAAGTTTTTTAAGCAATACAAAGGGGTACGAACGTACCCCGAAAAACCTTTTTTATTGTTCGGATTTTTGAGCATTTTTGCTATAAATACTCATCTTCTTCCTTAATATATGAGGCTCTGGCGGAAGTTTCTGCGATATTTTTACGTTCACGCTCCATTTCTTCCCTAATTGCTTCAGCTCTCTGGCGAGCTTCTTTTGCCTCTTTGATGCCTTCCTTGGCTTTAGCCATACCGGCCTTCTCGTCCATTTCGGCTTCGTACAGTCTCTCTGCCTGTCCGCTGAGACCAATATTACGCGAGCGCTTAATCATAATAGCAGCCCTGAATCTTGTAACTGCCATCAGAACGATTGCTGCTCCGATAAGCATCTGAAGCGGGAGTTTGAAGAGAACTGTATTGTAAAGCATGTATATAGCAAGAATACATTCAACAATTCCGATAGCGAGAGTAGCATTGTCTTCCAGGTTGTTTTCCTTTACATCTCTGCTTACAGATACGACGTCGATAAATCCGTCTCTTGCTAGTACGAAAGCCATAATTGCCGTAACGGTGTAGTCTTCCTTTATAACTCCTGTAAGAATCGATGTTCCAAGAAGCAAAAAGATAAGTCCGCTAAGAGGAAAACTAACGTCTCCTCTGTCTTCATTGATGCTGGTGTTTCTGGCTACCAGTACCTCGACAGCTCCTGTTATACAAAAAGCAATTCCTACTACGAAAGCTGTTGATGAAAAAGCTACGTTTGCATTGGCGACGCAGAATGTTCCCGCTCCGAGAAGCAGAAGGCTGACCGCCATCATTAAGGTTCTCATATAAGAACTCCTTCCTCAAAAAATCCCCGAACATAATAGCACAGTTGTGTGTGCTTTTCAAGTTAGCCTACTTTGTCATATATGCTATGCACTCTTCCCTTTCCATAAAAAAGTGCACGCCCGGCGAAGAGTCTTTCCAGCGATCCGGTTCGAAATAGTTTGCGGGTTCCACCCATTTTCCGACTTCGTAGTAAAAATCCTGATCGACCGTAGAC
>JABUTC010000031.1:3473-8593 GCA_021442505.1 Mogibacterium sp.
AACCATTCTTGAGATGGCAACCGGGAATCCTGCTGTAGACAGAACCAGGAAGAATGCATATACCGGATATGCCACTCCATAATAAGACATGCCCTCCGCACCTATAAGGTTCGCAAGCGGCAATCTAAAGACCGCACCAAGTACCTTGCCGATAATTCCGGCTATGGCAAGTATTGTTGCGCCTTTAAGGAGTTTTGCTCCGGTAGCTTTTGAGTTGTGTGAGTTGTTGTTATCCATTAATATCCAATCTACAGTGAAGCCAGAATTGTTTTTCTTGCTGTCTCAACTTCAGCATATGTCTTCTCTACATCAATTGTCTTGTATTCTCCGTCCTTATACAGAACCTTTCCGTCACACATGGTAAGAACCACATCCTTACCGCTTGCGGAGAATACCAGATTATAAATCATATCGTGAACCGGCTGCATATTAGGAACTTCAGTATCGACTACAATCAGATCTGCCTTGAAGCCTTCCTTAACAAGACCGCAGTTATTACGTCCCTGCGCAAGAGCACCGGCTCTGGTCGCACTATAGAGCACTTTGTCAGGTGACATTGCCGCAGCATCTCCGGCACTTAATTTTCCCAGATTTGCAAAGGCTTTCATCTCCTCGAAGAAGTCGAGGTTGTTATTGCTGCTCGCACTGTCCGTTCCGATACCAACATTGATGCCCATATCATACAGTTTCTGAACTTCGCAGATTCCACTGGCAAGTTTCAGATTGCTGATAGGATTGCTGGCAACCGTTACATTCTTAGCTTTCAGAATCTCTCTGTCTGCATCGCTAAGCCATACGCAGTGCGCAGCAACAGTTGGCTGATCGAACACGCCAAGCGAGTTCAGGTATTCAACCGGGCTCATTCCGTTATGTCTTTCCTTACAGCCTTCTACCTCAAACTGTGTTTCGCTGACATGTACGTGCATGTTTACATCGTACTTCTTTGCAGCTTCTACAACAGCGATAATACTTTTGTCGTTGTTAGTATATTCAGCGTGAATTGATGCATCCGTAATAATCTTTCCATAGTCAAAGCCATCGTAGAGTCTGATAGTTTCAACCATCTCATTGAATGCTTTATTGTCCACAAAGTCATCAGTGAAATTCATCACTGCGCGGCCGATATTGTTCTTGCAGCCTGCCTGTACAACAGCTTTTACCAGGCTGTCGTTCCAGTCATACATATCTGTGGTTGAAACTATTCCGTATCTGATGGACTCTGCCATCGTCAGAAGAGTTCCCCAATATGCTGCCTCATCATAAAGCTTTGCCTCGAATGGGAAAATCAGTTCATTTAACCATCTGTCCAGAGGGAGTCCCTCTCCATATCCGCGCAGCAGAGACATCGGTGAATGTCCATGGGAATTTACAAAAGCAGGCATGAGCACTTTACCCTTGCCGTCATAACGCTCTCCAAGCATTTCAATCTGCTCGTCGGACGGTGCGACGGTATCTATATAAACTATTCTGTCACCTGCAGTTCCGACATACATATTCTCCCTGTAAGCGAAGTTCTCATCAACAAGTCCGATTCTTTCAAAATACATATTGTTCCCCTTTCGTATTGCAAAACAATCGTTTAATTATATCTTATTCTAGGCTTCTNAGGCTTCTTTTAAAGATGCGACTTCATCATCTGCGGCGTTTCTCATTGAGCGCATGAGTTTAAGAACGCTGTCAATCTTGGTTTTTCTCTCAACAAACAGCGAAATCTGCAGCTTGCGGCCGCTTGTAATCGTAAGCGCATCGCCCATTTCCTCTTTTGCCATAACAATTACATAAGGGCTGAGTTTATTGACATCACCGGGGGTAAAAATTATTCTCTGCCCTCTTTCAGCGACAAGAGAAATGCCAAGTCTTTCGGCATGCGCACGTATTTCAGCGACCTTTAGAAGGTTCATTGTATCTGACGGTATATCACCGAATCTGTCTATGAGTTCTTCAATCAGGTCGTCAGCGTCACTCTCGGAGCTGATTCCTGCGGTTTTTCTGTATGCCTGAAGCCTCAGATTATCATCCTCTATATAAGTGGAAGGAATAGATGCTTCAATCCTGATTTCAATGGTGATATCTGCCCTTGTTTCTGTAACATCCTCACCTTTCAGTCTTCTGAGTGCTCTGTCAACTTCCTTGCAATAAAGCTCATACCCTATTCCCTCGATATGTCCGCTCTGGGCTTCACCGAGAATATTGCCGGCACCTCTGAGTTCGAGATCTCTCATCGCAAGCTTGAAGCCTGCTCCGAACTCTGTAAATTCGCGTATTGCCGCAAGCCTTTTTCTCGCGAGCTCACTCATCACCTTCTGCGGTTTATACATAAGGTACGCATAGGCGATTCTGTCGGAACGACCGACACGGCCTTTTAGCTGGTATAACTGTGCGAGGCCCATCCGGTCTGCATCGAGAATAATCATAGTGTTTGCGTTTGGAATATCGATTCCGTTCTCGATAATTGTCGTCGCAACCAGAACATCAATATCGCCACTGACAAAATCCATCATTGTATTCTCAAGTTCTGTTTCAGACATTCTTCCATGTCCGACAGCGACTCTCGCATCCGGTACAAGTGCCTCAATTCGCTCGGCTATTTTATGAATTCCTGCAATTCTGTTACTGCACACGAAAACCTGACCGCCACGATTGAGTTCCCTCTCGATAACCTTCTTGATAAGGGAATCGTCCTCATAGATTACATAAGTCTGAACAGGATAACGGTCAACCGGAGGCTCATCAATAGTGCTGATATTCTTGATTCCCGTAAGCGACATATTCAGCGTCCTTGGGATTGGAGTTGCTGAAAGTGACAGGACATCAACATTGGTTTTGAGGCTCTTGATTTTCTCCTTATCCTTGACGCCGAACCGCTGTTCCTCATCTATTACAAGCAGCCCCAGGTCCTTAAAGCTTATATCCTCTGATAAAAGTCTGTGCGTGCCGATTACAAAATCCACAGTGCCGGAAGCCAGTCCCTTTGCGATTTCTTTTTGCGACGCCTTGTCCTTAAACCGCGAAAGCATCTCAATATTGAAGACAGGAAATCCCTCAAAGCGTTCTTTCAGATTGTTATAGTGCTGATTAACAAGAAGCGTTGTCGGAGCAAGAAGAACAGCCTGTTTGCCCTCAGATATGCATTTGAAAATAGCCCTTGCCGCCACTTCTGTCTTACCGTAGCCGACATCGCCGCAAAGCAGCCTGTCCATCGGAACAGGTTTTTGCATATCTTCCTTTATCTCTTCTATTGAGCGAAGCTGATCTTCCGTCTCTGTGTACGGAAAAGCCTCTTCGAACTCCTTTTGCCATACAGTGTCTTCCTCGAAAGCATATCCTCCGGAGGCCTCTCTCTCGGCATAAAGCTTAACGAGATCCTCGGCAATCTCCATAATTGCCTTTTTGGCACGTTCTCTCGCATTGCGCCAGTTTCCGCCTGACAGTCTCGAAAGCGACGGGGCATTGCCGCTGCTTCCTATGTACTTCTGAATTATGTCGAGCTGCTCTGTCGGGATGTATAAAACATCCGAACCGGCATACTTGATAACAAGATAATCTCTTGTTATGCCATCGGCGGTCATCGGCTTAATTCCTTCAAACTTTCCTATGCCATGAGCCTCGTGAACTACAAAGTCTCCGGCCTGAAGGTCCGAGAAATCAATGCTTCTTTCTGTCTTCTTTTTCCTGAGCGGCTTCTTTTTGTTCTTCGGAAAGATGTCTGACTCTGCGATGTAGCACAATTTCTCATCATCGCTTACAAATCCGGCACTAAGCGCACCGATGATGTAGTTCACACCGCCAAAAATATTATCTTCCTCCAGATACTCACGTATCCTCCGGCTTCTTTCCTCTGAAGAGCTGACAATATTGACCGAATATTTTGACTTTATTAAAGAGCTGACCTCTCTAACGAGCATTTCCATCTGCCCGTTAAAAGCAAACACCTGTCTTCCCCTGGTGTTTACAATTCTGTCTATCCTGTCACAGCCCTTTATTGGCTCAGGCAGAGTTGTATAAACATCCGCATCTTCTTTATATATCTCAAAGAATTCCTTTTCATTTCGGAATTCCGGGATCTCTTCAACAATCCTGGAAGGCTCGCAAATTATCACTTTGCCTTTACCGGCACATTGCCAAAGTTTAGCTGTTTCTACGCCAAAACACTCTATGTAATCCGAGTATAACTGAACCTCATTGCCTTCAATTATTCTTCTCTTCGCTTCATCGTCCAGCTTGGAATCAGAACGCATTGTTTCAAACTCTTCAATGCTTGGGATGAACTCCGCCGCCGGCATTATTACAGCAGACTCAAGCTTGTCCACAGAGCGCTGAGTAATCCTGTCATACAGTCTAATTGAGTCAATCTCATCCCCGAAGAATTCTATTCTTATCGGATTCTCATATGCCGGCGAAAAGACATCTGTGATGCCTCCTCTCGATGTGAACTCTCCCACTGCTTCCGTAACGGTTTCATGCGCGTAGCCGGCTTCAACCAGGCGCTCCTTAAACTCTTTAGGGTCAATTGTATCCCCGACTTTTAATTTATAAATAGTCGACAAAAAACGCTCGGGCTTGACCACAGGTCGCAGCATCGAAGAAACAGGCGCAATAACAGCGACATTTTCGCCGTTATTGTCACTCATAATTGCCTCAAGTCCTCTGATTCTTCTAACAAAAGTTTCCCTGTCCCTCGCGTCGTAAAGAATGTTTTCTCTGTCCTCCGGGAGTATTTCTATCCTTGCATTCGGCACAAAAAAAGCGAGGTCATCACGCAGACGTTCAGCAACACGCCCGCTTGAGACCACTATTATCAGCTTATGCTGTTTAAGTAATTCAGCAGAAGCAAGGTATGCAACCCTGCTTCCGCTGACTCCCGTGTAATTAATTATCATATGTTACGTTATGCTCATTCATAGCGTTATCGATACCGTTTCTGATGATATCTGCCGCCGCTGCCGCAGCTGCTTTTGCAGCCTCATCAAGCAGGTCCTGCTCAGATTTACTTATCTTGCCGACAACAAAATCGACGATGTCCTCGTTAGTGCTGTTTCCGATACCGATTCTTATTCTTGGAAAATCCTGTATGCCCAGTTCTTTTACAACGGATTTCATACCGTTGTGGGTTCCGGGAC
>JABUTC010000031.1:9748-13692 GCA_021442505.1 Mogibacterium sp.
TCACCGTCACTGAATTTCTTAACGGTTGCATTTCCGAGTTTTACTCCCATCTTCTTTGCGATTTCCGCTGCAAGAGTCGGAATTGAATTACCGCAAAACACTTTGATGTTTGAGAAATCTTCGCTGGCCATTGTTCTTTCCTCCTATTGATCCTTCTTTAAGATTTTTCTGGACTTTACCCAATTTTCTTTAACGGTCTGTCTGGATCTTCCAATGCAAAGGGCGTCTGCCGGAACATCCTCGGTAACCGTAGTTGCCGCAGCAATATATGCACCATCTCCAACTTCTACCGGCGAAACGATGTTTGTATTGCATCCGATAAAACAGTCGTCTCCGATAGTCGAACGATACTTCTTTGCTCCGTCGTAGTTTACGAAAACGACTCCGCAGCCAAGGTTTACGTTCTTGCCAACATCAGCGTCGCCTATGTATGTGAGGTGCGCAGACTTACTTCCATCGCCAAAAGTAGCATTTTTTACTTCAACGAAGTCACCTATCTTACACTCATTACCTATAACACTGCCCGGTCTGATGTAGGCGAAAGGCCCTACACTTGTATTTTCACCGACCTTGCTGTCATAGATATATGATGCCTCAACAGTCGTGCCGCTTCCTATTTCGGAGTTTCTGATTACCGAAGACTGTCCGATGCTGGCTCCGGATCTTATAATCGTATTTCCCTTGAGCGTAACATTATTTGCAATAATCGCACCGCTCTCGACAACTACTTCGTCGTCAATATAAGCGGAATAGATATCAACAAAAATTACGCCTTCTTCCAGTCTTTTCTTATTTGCAGCAAGCCTAGCCTGCTCTCTGTCTCTGTATTCCTGAATATCCATATTACTTAACCAGCATTTCTCCTATCTTATATACATCTCCCGCGCCCATAGTCATAACAATGTCATCCGGTCCCGCGTTCTTTCTGATGTAGTTAACAATATCCTCAAAATCCTGAACATAGTAGATTTTTCTATCAGGATATTTTTCCTTCATAGCCGTGCACAGCTTGTATGAAGAAACATCATATATATCCTGCTCTCTTGCCGCATATATATCTGTAAGAATCAGGACATCTGTGTCGGCAAATGCATCTACAAAATCTCCGAAAAGAGCCTTTGTTCTTGTATATGTATGAGGCTGGAAAATGAGCCACAGTTTTTCGTGCTTAACATTCTGTGTCGCCGAAAGTGTAGCCTTGATCTCTGTTGGATGGTGAGCGTAGTCGTCGATAACTCTTACGCCTTCTTTTGTAATTCCTGTAAGATCGAACCTTCTGTGAGTTCCGTTAAAACTTCTCAATGTTTCGCAGATGACAGGAATCTCAACGCGAAGATACAGTCCTACAACGAAAGCCGCCATAGAATTCAGAACATTGTGTTCTCCCGGAACAGAGAGGTGAACATGCGCTATCCTGTTATTCTTTCGACAGATATCGAACTCAGGATAACCCATATCATCAAAGCTGATGTTCTGCGCATAGAAGTCATTGCTCTCGCTATATCCGTATGTAATCTTATTCTTATGGTCCTTAAGAACATCCTTCACGAAAGGATTATCTCCGTATGCCACAACGATTCCTCCGGGTCTGATACCCTCTACGAAAGACTTGAAGGATCTGACAATGTGATCCATATCCTTGAAATAATCAAGGTGATCGGAATCGATATTAAGAATTACACCTATGCTCGGATTAAGTTCGAGAAAACTGTCCATGTACTCACATGCTTCGGTAACAAAGTAATCGTTTGAACCAATCTCTACATTTCCGTTAATCTCAGGAAGATTTCCTCCAACAAGAATGGTCGGCTTGTACTTTGCATTTCTTAATATCAGGGATGTCATTGAAGTTACAGTAGTCTTGCCATGAGTACCGCAGATTGCAACGCTTCTATCGTAGCGATCCATAATCATGCCAAGAACCTGGGCTCTTGAAAACAGAGGGATTCCAAGTTCCTTAGCTCTTACAACCTCGGGATTCTCATCTGAAACTGCTGCCGAATATACAATGGCATCAACGCCGTCCACATTGCCTGCGTCATGCTCATAATAAACCTTGATGCCGACTTCCTCGAGATGCCTTGTAACATCCGAAGCCTTCATATCACTTCCGCTTACAATATGTCCGTTATCGGCAAGAATCTCGGCAATCGCCGACAGACCAATGCCGCCAATACCGAGACAATGTACTCTTCTATATTCTGTAAAATCAATCATAAAAAACAATCTCCCACTGTATAGTTAACTTAATTATATGCCTTTGCATGTATCAATTCAAGGAAACTAGTCCTCTGTCAGTGAAGCATTTTTGCGTGCAAGGATAACATGTCTTTCCTCATCTATTTCATCTATATACACAATAGGAAGATACTCTGCGACCTTCTTCTTTTCCGGCTCACGAGATACCATTGCAACACCGATAGCCTCAACTTTAATGTCGAACTCACCAAGGATCTCAATGACTCCTTTAAGGCTGCCGCCACCTCTCATAAAATCATCTATGACAATCGCCTTGCTTCCCTGGCTGACAGCTCTCTTGGCGATAGACATCTTCTGAATTCTGTCTGACGAACCGGAAAAATAGTTAATACTTACAGTCGAACCTTCAGCATACATCGCCTCTCTTCTTATTACTACGAGAGGAAGATTAAGCAGTGCCGCAGTTCTTGCAGCAAGCGGAATTCCCTTTGTCTCAATTGTTACGACGTAATTTGCCCCAAGGTCATGAAAACGACTTGCGAAAACTCTTGCCATACCGTCTACGATTCTGCCATCAAACATGATATCCGATGTATAAAGGAAACCTCCGCCAAGCAGTCTCGATGAATCCTCGAGCATTGCGCAGAGTTCCTCCTGAAGCCTGTTAAGCCTTTTAGCAGAAATGCCCGGAATGTATTTAATTCCGCCGCCGACACCGGAACTGCTCTCAATATGACCGGTACCATTTTCCTTGAATACTTCGTTTACAAGCTTAATATCCTCACTTAGGCTGGACTTTGCGATATCGTATTTCTCACAAAAATACTTTGAGTCATAAAGTCTACAAGGATTGCTTGTAAATTCATCTACTAAAGCACCAATTCTATTGTTCTTTTTCATATCGTGACCTCTCTAGCCGTTTTTATCCAATCACTATCTGATATTCTGTTCTGCTACATCATCATAATCTTCAATAGAATTATAATAGTCTGCAATCTCATTTATAAAGGTTCTCTTGATTCCACGGATTTTCTTATCTTTCGGATATGCAATTGCAGTTTTTACAATTTGAGGCGGCTCAATTTCCACTATTCTCATATTCTCATTAGCAAGATGTTCTGCTGTTTTTTCTGTGATTAAGTTAAAACCCTGTCCGCTCTCAATCATCTCTATCATAATTTCCGCTTCATTTGTACGAATAAGAGAAATGTTGAAAGGCATATTGTTCTGTTCATAAAGAACTCTCATCTCATCAAAGAAACTCGTATCGTCAGTTCCGGTTAGCAAGTCCATCTGATATAGTTCTCCTACATCAATCTTTCCCTTCTTTCCAAAAGGACTGTTTTTGCTCGCAAGTGCAACAAGTCGCTCCGTTAAAAGCACTTCATAGTTGTAATCTTCTCTGAAATATTCAGGTCTGGCTTTAATCACAGCCATATCCAAATCGCCCTTTTTGAGCATGTTATAAGCGGCGTTATTGTCAAGATTCGTTATGCTTCCGAGAACATTAGCGTGTGTAGCAAAAAACATATTTATAACTTTTCCGACACCCGCTGCACGATAGAAAGGAAACACTCCCACATTAATAATTTCTTTTCTCGCCTCAGTTCCTCGATCAAAAGCGGCCATCAGGTCATCGAACGCTTCTATGGTTTTTTTCGCTAATTCTACGAATTTTTCACCATCTTTTGTAAGACCGACCTTATTGCTTTCCCTTATAAAAAGCTTTACTCCAAGCTCATCTT
>JABUTC010000031.1:14303-19226 GCA_021442505.1 Mogibacterium sp.
GTTTACCAAAGTCCATCGTCGGCGACGATGCAAATTTCCTTTTGAAGGTCAATGGGGATTCCATGATTGATGCAGGAATTCTGAAGAACCCTACTGTTGATGCAGCGATGGGATTCCATATGAATTTCGGTCCTCTCGGAGATTTTGATCTTCATCCGGGATGTATGTCATACGCACCAGGACAGATGATGTTCTCGGCAGATGAGTTCAAGATTACGGTTAAGGGACGTATGGCTCACGGAAGCAGTGCTTTCCAGGGTGTATCTGCAGTAAATGCAGCTTCACTCATAGCTAACACCTTCAATTCTGTACTCGCTCTCGAGATTCCTTGCGATGAGGCAGCTCTTCTCATCGTTGGAGCTATCCAGTCAGGCAACGCAGGAAATATTATTCCTGACACTGCTACAATTATCGGAAGCTTCAGAGCTTACACAGTTGAGACCCGTGAGTTCATCAGACAGAGAGTCGAAGACATTACAATGGGTATCGCAAGAGCAACAAGAACAACAGCTACCATTGAGTACACAGCAAGTGTAGCCCCTGTTGTAAACAACAAGGAACTTGCAGCTGAAATGGTTGGCTACTGCGAGGAGGTTATGGACAAGGTACAGGCAATACCACCTGTAAAGGGTTCAGAAGACTTCGCAAATCTGGGACTCCATGTTCCAATCTTCTTTGCAAACGTATGCGCGGGTGATCCTTCAGATGGCTATGCATACGGAATGCACAACCCTAAAGCCAGGATCAGTGAAGATGCTCTCCCATATGGAGTTGCAGCACACTGTAACTGTGCTGTGAACTGGCTTGCTAATCACAGCAAATAAAAGTTATTGTATTTTGTAAGAAAGGACATTATGTAATGGAACCTATGAATGGACTTATTGCGTTAACCGTTATTATGGTTGTATACGCAGTCGGCGATATGATCGCTACTAAGACAAAGGCTATCATCTCAATGCTGTTTGTTGCTTCAGTAGTATTTGCTGTAGCATTCTGGCTCGGTCTTCCTAAGACTATCTTCACAGACTCACAGTTACAGGGATTTGCTAGCGTAACAGTTGGAATTATGCTTGTACATATGGGTACAACAATCAAGCTGAAAGAACTCATTGATCAGTGGAAGACTGTAGTAGTAGTTTTCCTCTCAACAGTTGCTATCTGCGTTGGTGTATATGTAATCGGTGCTCTCTTCATCGACAGATATATGGCTCTGATCGCTGCTCCTATCCTCGGTGGTGGAGTTGTAGCATTCCTGACAATGTCAGGTGCTCTTGAGGGAATGGGTGAAAACATCGTTCTCTTCGGATCACTCGTACTCATCATCCAGGGTGTTGTTGGATTCCCTATCGCTTCATTCCTTTGCAAGAAGGAAGCTACTAGAATCGTTGGCGAGTTCAAGGAAGGAAACCTCAAGCTTGCTGGCGCAGTAAATGCTTCCGGCGAAGTTAAGAAGGCTGCATGGAAAATTATCCCTGCTACACCTGAGAAGTACAACGGACCTAACTACCTCATCGCTAAGCTCGGTATCGTAGCATGCATCGCTCAGTGGCTGTCACAGCTTTCAGGCGGCAAGGTAAACATGCTCGTTATCTGCCTCATTCTTGGTGTAATCTTCACTGAGATCGGATTCCTTGATGAGGGTTCGCTCACAAAGGCAAACGGATTCACATTTGTAATCGGAGCTGTACTTACAAACGTATTTGCATCACTTGCAAACACAACACCTGCAACACTCCTCTCAATGGTAGCTCCTCTTATCATCGTTTGCGTAATAGGACTTGTNNNCGCACTAGTATCAATCGGCGTAGGTAAGGTTCTCGGAATCAGCTGGTACATGTCATTCGCACTTGGTGTAACTGCCCTCTTCGGCTTCCCTGGAACACTCATCGTTCCTACAGAGGTTGCTAACTCAGTTGGTACAACAGAGGACGAAATTCAGGTTATCAAGGAGAACCTCATTCCTAAGATGCTTATCGCTGGTATGACTTCAGTATCAATCGTATCAGTAGTTGCTGCAGGAATCATGACAGGTCTTGTATAAAACACACCTACAATTTCTAACTAAACATAACAAATAAACCTCCATGAGCAAAAGTGCTCCCTGTCATACTCAAACGGGGAGCATTTTCTCTACATTATCTAAAGGAGTTACAGATGTTATTTAACGCAGAAAAAGGAAAATATGATGGATATATAGTTCAGGAATTGCATGATCCTCATGATGGAAATCCAGATTTTCAAGCTATGTACAGCAAGTTTGCTGAGCGAATCCTTTGGATTGATGAAGATCTTGTTCCTGGTGCTTTTCAGATGAATACCGCCTGGTACCACAGTGTGCCTGAAAACGACCCTGTGTTTCCGGAACATTCACATGACGAAGATGAAATCATCGGATTCTTCAGCAGTGACCCTATGAACCCGTATGACCTTGGTGCAGAGATAGAAGTCGCGATAAACGGAGAAAGAAGAGTTCTTACAAGAAGTACGATACTTTTTATCCCGGGCAACATTCCTCATATGCCTCTTCGAATTCTTAGTGTTGAGCGGCCTGTTTTCCATTTTTCGATTATGAGAGGCGGAAGTTATAACGGCGGTGCATATGAGATAAAATAGTATGGAAAGGCTAATAGATATGGAAAAGAAATACCCTAACCTTTGTTCCCCTATTACTATCGGAAGAACAACTTTTAGAAACAGAATGTTCTCTGCTCCTATGGGCGGAACAGATATTACAAACGATGGATGCATCGGACCTAAATCCACAGCTTTTTATGAGCTTAGGGGTAAAGGTGGTGCTGGTGCTGTAACAGTTTCCGAGTGCATGGTTCATCCTGAAACAGATGGATCGCATGCCTACCATCTCGATACGAGCATCCTCAATTCTCTTGCATCGGCAACATATACTGCAGATGCAATATCAAGACATGGTGCAGTAGCCAGCATTGAGCTCTCCCACTCCGGTATGTATGCCGGAACATATATGACAGACAAGTCGAAACAAAAGAGCATGAATCAGTGGGGTCCATCAGATACTACAAGGGCTGATGGAGTTCCTGTAAAAGCACTCACAAAAGAGTTAATCGACGACATCGTTAAGTCATACGGCGAGGTTGCCGGCCTTGCAAAACGTGCGGGTTTTGGCATGGTAATGATCCATGGAGGACACGGCTGGCTGATAAACCAGTTCTTTTCGCCTTACTTTAACAAGAGAACAGATGAGTACGGCGGCAGCCTCGAGAATCGTTGCAGATTTGCCGTAGAAGTTCTTAAAAGTGTTAGAGAAGCGGTTGGTCCTGGTTTCCCTATTGAATTCAGAATGAGCGGATCGGAGATTTTTGACGAGGGCTATGGCATTGAGGAAGGCATTGAGATTGCAAAGATTATTGAACCTTACATCGATCTTCTCCATGTATCCTGTGGAACCTATCAGCGCTGCTTTGGTATTACCCACCCTTCAATGTTTGTAGAACACGGTTGCAATGTTTATCTCGCTGCTGAAATCAAGAAGCATGTATCAGTCCCAGTCGCAACCATCGGAGGTCTGGGGGACCCTGCTCAAATGGAAGAAATCATCGCAAGCGGCAAGGCGGATGTCGTATATATGGCAAGACAGTTGCTGGCAGACCCGTTCCTTCCTCGCAAAGTAATGGAAAACAGAGATGAAGAAATAGTCAGATGTCTGCGATGCTTCACATGTATGGCCGAAAGAGCCGCAACATCTACAAGAAGATGTACAGTTAACCCTTTAATCGGACGTGAGATGGAAGGCTCTGAGATTATGCCTGCCCCGGTAAAAAGAAAGGTTCTTGTTGCCGGCGGCGGGCCTGGCGGTCTATACGCAGCATATACTGCCGCAATGCGCGGTCACGAGGTTGTTCTTTGCGAAAAAGCTTCAGAACTTGGCGGAGTTCTCAAGAGTGAACAGGCTCTCCCATTCAAATATGAGATGTACCAGCTTTCACAGACATATGCCGATATGGCAAGAAGAGCCGGAGTCGAAATCAGGCTCAATACAGAGGTCACTCCGGAATATGTTGCAAAGGAAAACCCTTATGCAGTAATCGTCGCTATCGGAGCAACACCGCTTGTACCACCTATCCCGGGCCTTAACGGAGACAATGTAATCGTTGTAAACGACTACTATAAGCACGCTGACGAAGTAACTGACGAAGTCGTAGTATTCGGCGGTGGTCTTGCAGGATCGGAGTGTGCTATACACCTCGGTATGGAGGGCAAAAAAGTTCACATCGTTGAGATGCGTGACAGCCTTGCCCCGGATGCAAATGTGCGTCACAGACCTCTCCTTCTTCAGGAAATAGACAAGTATGCAACAGTTCATACCGGTCTCAAGGGAATGGAGGTTACTGCAGAAGGAATTCGTTGTGAAGATAAGGATGGCAACGAAGTTCTTGTTCCGGGAACAACAGTTATCTGTGCTCTTGGTCAGCGTTCACTTTCTGCGCAGGCAGATGCTCTTAGAAACAGCGCACCATATGTATCGGTAATCGGAGATGCTCTCAGAGTATCTACCATAACAAACGCTGTGTATCAGGGATATCACGCTGCACTTGATATATAACTGATAAGACATACAATTCTTTCTAAAACAACTTGAAAATGAAGAAACCCGGCTCAATCGAGTCGGGTTTCTTTGTAATATTTCTTCATTATTCCTGCATATGCGGCATCTGTACAAACTCAGCAAATACTTCAGATATCTTTATCTGCTGAGGACATACCTCCTCACAGCTTCTGCAACCTATACACTTGTCAGGTCTCTTCTCCTCAGGCAGAGCCTCGACAGCCATAGGTGCCAGAAATGCGGCGTTTGACTTATGCTCGTTATAGTACTCAAGCAACAGCGAAATAGGCAGTTCCATTGGACAGTGACTTGCACAGTAATTACACTTGGTACAAGGTACT
>JABUTC010000031.1:22065-28352 GCA_021442505.1 Mogibacterium sp.
CTTCTTCATATGGCAAAACAAGCGAGCTGGCTTTTTCTAAATCCTGCGCCTTTATAGCTTCAAGATAGCTGGTTACAACATCAGAAGGACTTTTATTTACGCAAGCCGTTGTCATCAACGCCATGGTAAAAATTAGTATTATGGTTAGAGTTTTTTTCATATTTACCCCTCATTAAACACTTACAAAAACTATTTCGCAAACTTTACATTAACTACCATTATTTCTGATTGTGATCCTACTCTCATAACCGGTCCATAGAGACCTGCTCCCGATGTTACAACACTGTACATCTTATGCGACCCGTTCTCAGCCTGAAGTTCTATCATTCCATGATGGTTCTGCCACTGCATACTGCTTGTGATGGTCATTGGGAAAAGCTGACCGCCATGCGTATGTCCCGAGAAATCTATGTCTACTCCTGAATCGCACATTTCCTGCAGTTCCCTTGGCTGATGGTCAATCATAAATACCGGCTTGGAAGTGTCTACTCCCTTCATAACCTCATCAAGGCTAAGTCTCGAATTGCTCTTGTTGCCCGGTTTGTGAGGATCTCTTCTTCCTACCACGGTGAATCCGTCAACCGATACAGCTTCATCTCGAAGAATAGTAAATCCTGCTTTGTCGAGAAATTCATCCATTTCCCTGCTCTGTGTCCTAAGCTCTTTAGATGGGAAAGTAAAGCCGCATAGAATCTTCTCTTCTATGTCGTGGTTGCCATAAACTGCAAATTTATACTTGCAGTCTATGCTTGCCATAAGTTCCGACATCTTCTCCGGGTCTGCAACAGCCTTAAAGCTGTTATCAAACACATCACCTGCCCAGACAATCATGTCCGGATCCTGTTCCTTGATTGTTTTAACAATCCCTTCAAATTTCTCAACGCTCATATTGTATCCCATATGCGTGTCTGCAATGAGAACAATCTTCATCGATTCTGTTCCTGCCAGTTCCTTGTCGACATTTACCGAATACTCCACAACATGAAGTTTCGCGGAAGTGATAATGCCGACTGAAACAAATCCCGCTATGAGAAGAGCAACGATGGTGCCGGAAACCCTGAAGAACTTCCTGTCAAAAACATCGCCCTTCTTCATACCTCTTTTCGCCCTGACTATGAGCCGAATGATCTCGGCAATTAAGAGAATAGGCACGGCATAATATATGCATCCCAGCCAGAAATTTCCAACCAGTGCCACCAGTCTTTGAGCTTCTCCCCTAGGCATAAGGAACGCCAGCGGAATAGATATTGCCAGCAGAGCGTATACTAAGCCGACAACAATTGACACAAGAAGATTGTCAAGCTTTGATGAACAAGCTGCGAGCCATTTAATCGTGCGGTACCACAGCAAAACTAACACTAATATATATAACGGTGATATTAAAACTGCTAGCATATTCCCTCTAACCTTTCACTGCAGGTGTCATAGTCAACTTCCAGACAACTTGTAGTCTTCTGATCGTAATCAGTAATTCCTTTACCAACATTAGGATGCTTGCTCGAATATGCGATATCACAGCCAAATGCGATACATAGAGCTAAGCATAATGCGATAAGAACCTTGTTATTCAAAAATCTGAGTTTGTCGTTTATTACAGGTGCAATAAAGTAAACCATTGCAATTCCGCCAAGTCCGAAGACGATAAGTCCTTCCATGCAGATTCTGCCGTTGAAGTTCAGGAAGTAACCGCTGTAATCCCACCACTTCATTCCTTTGGTAGCTTCCAGATAGTATGATGTGGAATACTCAACCAAGCCGCACAGAACAATTGCCGATATAAATTCCAGAACAGGCTTGCTTCTGAACCTGTAAAGCGCAACAAGAATCATTATGCAGCCCGAACCATATATTGGAAGCCACGGTCCATGGTTGCAGCCGCGGTTTACAAAGGTTCCGTCCATTACAATGTGCAAGCCTACCTCCCAGGCCCAGCCGATAAATGACATTATGAAGAAAATCATTATCAGACTCCATATTGTGTAGGCTCTTGCATAACGCACTTCGTGCATCTCTCTGTTACCCTTAGGAGGCTTGATATTAGCAAGCCTTCTTGGGTAAGCTTTTCCCTCAAGTTCCTGCTTGATGATATGGTATTTAATGCGACGACTTGTGTATTCCTGATGTGCCTCTTCCTCAGGCGTCATTTTAAACAGTATGCCGAAATTATCTGCGAAAAACCTATGCACTCTTCCACGTTTGTCTACATAATCACGGTCAACATCTAAAGCGGCAACAATATCCTTGTATTTATTGTCGAGGACTTCCTGTGACGGCTTCTCGTAAAGATAAGTGTCGTCTAATTTATCGACGTTTTCTATAAGTGTTTCTTTTGCTGTTTTTCTGATGTATGCAGCATATTCTGCATTTGCAGCAGACATATACGGGTTAGTAAAGAATATGCCGGCAAGACCGAATGTTAATCCCGAAAGAAGCATCCATGGTATGAAAGCAAGTTCAAATTTAACCAGTTCCCATTTATGTCCATACATCATCTGTCGCGACATTGTAATTGCTTCGTTTGCCTTGAGTTTAGGATTCTCTGCAACAATGTACGGAACCATAAAGTACTCGGCCATTTTGATTGGAATTGCAATTATAGTTAATGACCAAAGATTCAAATACACGAACAGAACGAGCATCGTCCATGCCGCCCTAAACCACTGCCTGTTTTTAAGCAGGAACAGCCACCTGGACATAAGAACGTTGTCATAGTTTCTGGATTCAAGAACAATACGCCTATGGATAACAGAGAACGTATTGTTTATAAGGGACCAGACTGCAAAATTTATAAACAGCACAAAGAGAATGACTATTAACAGTGCAGCATTATGATTCTTAACCAGCCCCCTCGACATTCTAAACATTACAGTTATGAATTTTCCGGAATTAAAATAGTTGAGGGCTTTCGCGATTTCGCCTTTTTTGTGTCCCAGCTGAACACCACCGATACGGAAATTCTTTTCGCGCTGAGCCTCTTCTCTTTTATTGGCTTCTTCCTCACCAGCCTGCTCTCCGCCTTCGTAAAGTTCACTGACTACACCTCCTATAGAACCTACAACACCCTGTTGATTTTGTATGTTTTCACTGGCAACTTCAAAGTACGAGGTGTCACCGTAAGAAGGGAGCATTCCGTAAACTTCAGAGGATGTATTGTTCTTATTGAAAATGTTGATTCTGATTGAATCGAGTGAATTGCCGAAATCGCTTCCGAGAAAAGCTGCACACAGACACAAAACAATAAGCAGAGCCTTGTGCCTCTTGAAGGTCTCAAGCCCCGCTTTTCTCATTGCTTTTCTTTCTTCTTTCTTTATTGGATGTGCTTTCGCATATGCCGAAAGTTCTTCTTTTCTTTCCTTAAAAGAATTATCCATTAACTCGTCTTCCTTTTCTATCACTATTTGGGCTAATTATATCATAGATATTCCTGCCTTTGATACGGCGACAGGCAATTCTCAACAGTTTCTGTCATAAAACCTATTAATAGTTCCCTCTCACAACTTTTAAATCTTGCAAACATTACAGCTGCCAGTCCCGTACTAAGGTGGATAAAGAGAAGATCCCTCTCCTCGTCGCTTAATTGCGGCATCGCCACCTTCCACTTTTCGATACAGTATTCACGTGCAGTCTCAAGCATCTTAACAAGCAGTGTCGGATTTTTTGCGTTAAAAATCAAAGCATCGCATATATCGATGTTCTCCGATATTGTGTCATAAATGGCTGAAATGAGTTCTCTCGGGTCACACCATTTGTCAGTTCTTCCTGTACTTCTGAATTCATCAAGAAAATCATTCTGTATGCTGTCGAGCAGGTCATAGCAGTCTTTGTAATGCGTGTAAAAAGTCGCCCTGTTAATCTCTGCCATATCACACAGTTCTGTCACAGTGATTTTGTCTACAGGTTTCTTTCCAAGCAGTTTAAGAAAAGACCTTTTGATTACCATTTTTGTGTATTTAACTCTTCCGTCCGATTTCATCTTTTCCACCAATTTCCTTTGATATGTATAGATAATCAACACTCAGTATCGAACTGTTGAACGCCTTGCAATTCAAGCTGTTCTGTTGATTGAATACCGGTTTGGGTCATTGTAATATACAGATGCAAGAAAATCAACAGGTGTTGAAAATGCCTGATGAAGAAAGGAGATTTTTATGAGAAGTATTACTACACTGGACATTCAATACGCACACAGATTCTATGGATTCTGCGGGGAAGCTCAGTATCTTCACGGACATACCGGAATCTTAACAATTGAAGTAGAAGACAGCATTAACGAGGGTGTGAACATGGTATATCCATGCAATGAGATTAAGAAGATTGCATGGGATGTTCTGAAGAATTTCGACCATGCACTGATTCTCAGAGAGGACGATCCTCTTCTCCCTGCAGTATTAAAGGTATATGAGGAGCAGGGCATCAAGGATGGTCATCCGCAGAACGTGATGAAAGGTGCTGCTTTTATCACCGAGCTTTGCACAGCATATCCTGACTGCCGGCTTGTTGTTACCAAGGAAACAATGACTGTCGAAGGAATGATTAAGATAGTTTACAGCCTGCTTAAAGATAAACTTAATATTGTCAAACTTACTTTTACAAGTGGTGTTAATGCGGCTTCCGAAGAATACGAAAGCTGCATCAGCATAAATCGTTGCCCTCTTTGTGGAATTGCGCTGGATGAAAGTGGTATCTGCCCAAAGTGCGGCTACAGAAAGGGATAGTTTCCTAAGTCCATATCCCATACAAAAACCCGAGCCACTCGCCAGGCTCGGGTTTTTCTCCAGAGTTATGTATCGTCTGATTTAAAAGACTATTTCTAAAGCGTCTAAGAACCTTTGTATCTCGCTTCTATTCTCTAATTTTTCTTTTACTTCATTACACATATTAGGTTCGTCGGATATAACACCATCAATAGGTTTTATCAGCTCCCTGTTAGCTGATGCTTCAGTATTAACTGTCCATACAAGAACTCTCTTGCCGACAAACTTAAATCCAAGTATTACGTCGAGTTTTGCCGCTTCCTCCTCTATTATCATAACGTCACCGTTCAAAGCGCTCTTTGAACCAAACGCGAAGAAATAAAGAAGTCCGGTTTCAACCTCAGGGTATTTAGCTTTTGAATAACTGATCAGTTCATAGTCAGTTCCGATGACGGTGCATTCATTCTCCATTCCTCTTTCTTTAATCATAGAGATAACATCGTCTACCATCTTTTCATCTCCATACTTGAATTCTATGAAAAGATGTGTCTTCCCTTTCGCCGTGTCAAGGACCTCAACAAGAGTCGCCGGATGCGAGACTGTGCCGTCCGGCCCGATAATATTAAGCTGTTTAATCTCCGCTGCGGTCATCTCGCTTGCGGCTTTATCTACACCACACAGACGTTCAAAAGTGCTGTCGTGGTTAATTACATATACTCCGTCAGCAGACCTCTGTACGTCTGTCTCGAGTCCTGCCGCACCTGAGGCAATGGATTTTAGCTCACCTTCCAGTGTATTCTCCCCGGCATAATTGCCGCCGAGCCTGTGGACTACTACATCCGCTTCAATTTTCTGAGGGAGCAACTCATCAAATTGTGTATCAATTGTAACAGTCAGGCCGATGCTGATAATCATAAAGCCTATGATTACAGGAACGTATTTTACAGTTAATACGTGCTCTCTGCGCTCCTTGAGGGCAACCGGCTCTCCATCCCTGTATGTCAGATACATTCTGGTCAACTCTCCGACCGCAATACATCCGGCCATCAGTATAACAATCAAAGCGATAAGCATGAAAAAGATTGTAAAGTTAATTGTTACAAAAGTTACTGTTGAGAGCGGGGTCTTTTCCGACAGAAATAAGTATTCCAGTATCGCAGGTAACACTACAGTAATCACAAGTAATATAACAACCAGCTTTACGGTATCAATAATTGCAACCTTGAGCAGATTCCTCCAGTTGTCTTTAATCAGCTTATGTGCCGGCTCTACCACTTTAGAAGCCTTTTCATTCTCAAGAACAACGGCCGGCAGGATAAAAGCATTTCTTATTCCAAATAATATAATTAGCAGTACGGCAATATAATAAGGGATTGCAAACTTAGGTGTCGACATAATTACCGAGGTAATAAAATTCGGCAGATAAAGCTTGTTTGTCAGCGATACACCAAAGCCGAGCCCGGCAAGAGGAACACCGATTACGATATAGAGAAACAGCAAAAATCCACTGCCGTTAAGAAACAATGGCAGTGATTTGAAAGCATCTTTAATTATCGCAAAGGTCCTTGTTTCCTCACCTTTAAACAACTTGTC
>JABUTC010000032.1:0-5814 GCA_021442505.1 Mogibacterium sp.
TTTTTTTTTAATACTGTCACAAGCATATATAAACCTTGTTCAGTAAACACGTATGGATTACTTCTGGATTTTGAAACAGATCTGATTCCATCGACCGATTGGTTGATTATTATAGATCTATAACAAAAGAAGAAGCGGACTGACAGGTTCCGCTTCTTTGTTTTCGCTACGCTCGCTTTCGCAGGAGACAGCATGCCTCGAGTGTTGTTTCAGATTCCAAGGGTAATTCTTTCACTTCCTCACCCTCAATGGGCACAAGGAAGTTGAACGCAATCCTCCTGATTCAACTGCCGTCCTTCCGCTTTTCCGGGAACAGCTCAATACGCTTGATAAAGGCTTTCATGAACTCCTCCTGCTCTGCTTTCATTGCGGAATGGTAGACCTCGCCAAAGGCAAGCAAAAGCCGATAGCTGTAGCCATCCGCCTAAATTGCCGTTGAAACGCGGGTGTAAATGTAGCATTTAGTCTGTTTCTTCACTATCTTCACCTCCTGCGCAATCCAATCCTTCTAATTTGACGTAGTCAGTTTTCTTGATCGATAACTTCCACTATATCAGAAATATCGCAGCCTAGCGCCTTGCATATTTTCACCAGGACATCCGTGTTGACATTTTCACCTTTTCCGAGCTTTGCAACTGTTGTATTGCTGATATCGGCCTGTTCCGAAAGGGCTTTTTTATTCATTTCCTTGTCGATCAGTAGCTTCCAAAGTTTGTTGTAGGAAAGTCGCACTTATTTATCCTCCTTTGTTTTCTTGTTCCAAGAGCGACCAAAGAGCTCGTTGCCGTCGGGTGACAGCCTAAGAACGACAGAATCGTTCAGTATTTCCTGAGCTCTTTCAGTATATGATGTTTCTTTATCCATTGCGATGAAGACCTGTTTCTCCGTCTTTGAATACATCTCAAACAGCTTTTCAAGCACGATATCCTCAATCTGCTTCAGCATAAAGGAATCGTGTGCAACGGCTGGGAGCGCTGTCAATTTAAGCACTGCCAGATCAAACAGAATCAGACCTTTGTAACGAGATCCGGTACCTCTGTCGTTGGGAGTATCAAAGGCATAGTGACTGTCATCTTTGATATCGATGGTCGGAGCAGAACGGTCCTCGTGATATACCGTTCTGTTGTACTCGTCCATTAGATTGTTCAGGTTGAAAGCAATAACGGAAAGCTCTGTTTTGAACACCTTGGCGATTTGTTCTCCTATATCAGCAACTTTCTGCCTCAGCCTTTGCCTTTCGTCGTAGTGTTTGTTTGCCTCCGTGAGGTTATTAAACCGCTGCATGGCATCTGAATAGCTGTCAAGTATCGCGCGGGAAACATCTGCAATAGTACTGACGTTTCTCAGCGCCTCCTCCTGCTTGCTGATCTCTTCCTCGGTCATGACAAGCAGTTCCTCAAGTTCCTTCTTTTTCTCCTTGAACTCGAAGGCAAGCGCCGTGGATAGCCCGGCGTGAAAGTTTTCAACCTCTCCAAGCGTTTTTGTATCCGCATTCGGGAAATAGTGAAGAAGCTCCGAGAAATTGGTTTCTATCTGCCTTTTGGTTTGGCTCTCTTCGGAAAGAGAAGCAAGCTGCGCCTTGATACGGGTACGCTGTCTGCGAAGCTTTGAAAGAACACCTTTAATATCGGCAATACGCTTTGCCACAACGGAATCCACGTCCATCAGGCCGGCGCTGCTTTTTTCAGCCAGTTCCTCGATTTCTGCCTGCAAACGCTCAATTTCTTTCGAATTGGCAGTGTATTCGCTTTTTGTTCTGGGGGCGGATATCTGATTGAATGAGATAGCGTTTTTATAAGTAGTCTCCTGTTTTTTTGCTTTTTCTTGCTCCTTGATGAAGGCGCTTATCACATCGTATTTGTCAAAAAGCTTGATCAGCTCCAGTATACCGTCTTTGTCGGGAGCTCGGTCACTGCTTTTCAGAGGGTGCCCCTCATCGCAGCACTCACGCAGATATACACGGAAATAGTTACCAACGGCACCGCGGAAGGACTGCTCGTTCGATTTTATCTGATACTTTTCGCGCAGGAATTTTCTGAATGTGTCGAGTGTGATCGTTTCCGTTTCTTTGTAATCGCTATCGCACTTAGAGACCTCGCTCTTGGTCATGGGAGAGCGTGAGAAGTAATACAGCTGTCCGTCAAACTCAAAACAAAACTGGATTGTATGCGGTCCCACGTTTGTCAGGACATCAGAAGCCTTGTCCGCATAGTCGTTTCCGCCGAATACGAAATCGATAATCATCAAAAAGGTTGATTTGCCGATGGAATTAGTACCGGATTCACTGCCGAGCACAGTATTAAGGCCACTGTGAAAACGGATCGGATCACGGATAACACCGCCGCTCATGAATTTATCACAACGTATTTCCTTTAACATAATGCAGTTTAACACCTCCCGGTAAAAGTTCAATATACCCAAGATAATACAGGCAGTCCAGTATATCCATATATTCGGAAACGCCGTCCAGCTTCTTCTCAAGCTTATTATACAAGTCAAGCACCGAAAGATCCTGACTCTCCAGTTCTTTCAAAACCAACGGAAACTTTGACAGAATGCTTTTGCGGTACGGAACCACTTTATTCGGAAATTTCATCAAACACCTCGCAGTTCTGAACAAAGAACGAGATAACGGCGCTGATTGCCATATCATTCCGATGTTCAATAGGCAGATTTTCTTTGAGCCAGTCCGTCATATACTCAAAAACAGCATCCTGCGACAAGCCTTCGCTTTTGATTTTTTGATATGCAAGACGAACCTCGCTCGCTATGCGGTCAAAAGTGCCGCTTTCTTTGCCATCTATATCGGCAAAAAGACCTTCGATAAAACTGTAATAATGTGTTACGTCGTCCGTTACGGAATCGATCAGCAATTTATTGGTCGGCGCTATTTTTTGTCTTACCTTCAGTGCGTCCATGCGCAGCTCGGTAAGCTCTCCGGCTTTATCAATATTTATCATTCCGTTTACAACTTCGCTGATTTCAGACTCAATCGCAACATCATCCATGCCTTGCCGCAGCTTATTTCGCTGCTGCAGGGTCTTTTTTATTTTCTGAAGGTGAATAAATTCTTCTTTTGTCGGTACGGAGAGATAGTCGGTTGAGCATTCTGAACACAGTGCAATCAGATTATCGGGATGATCGTAGTTGCCGTGCGTCTGCGAATGCTTACTGAAATCAAGGTACAAATCTCTGCTGACATCATTCGGGAAGATCTGCGTTATCTTGTAGCGTTTTACGTTCTTTCCCTTTCGACTACTAACCATAAGCGGGGCGCTGCACAACGGGCATTTATTACCTACCTCAAGCAAAAGCAAGGTGTCCTGGTTCGTGGTATCGCCGCTTTCTGCTCTTATCTCGGAACTTGCAGAAAGCCCGGTCTGAATGGTGTCGTTTTCGTCGATTGCGGCTTCAAGAAAAGAGTGAAAACAATTCGCAGCAACCTCTGCGACGTTATCTATGTTGCACTCTATTCCGCATGAGGATAGTTGTGTGCAAAGGTTTTCACGAACATTATCATCCGTTTCTTCTATCAACTCAACAAAAGTACCCTTTTGAAAATGACTGATCATAAAGCGCGCAGCTGCTTTCGGAAGAACACGATTGCCTTTATATATCTTTTTAGAGATATCCGCACCGCACAAAGTTGAAAACGGATAGTACTCGTCGTTTTCATCACGCTTGATTTCTTCATCCGTGTACGGCTCGCTTACAAAAAGAGAAAACAACTCATACATAAAGTCAGGCTGCGATTTTTCTTCGCCGATATAGCAATTTAGTATTTTCAAATATTCGCAGAATTTCAAAACCGTTGCCCCCTGTCTCCATTTGTCCCTTTTGTATCTAACTGTCCCCAGCTCGAAGGCTCTGACTTTATATACTGAGCCCAGAAAAAACGAGCTTAGGCTTACGGAACATCACTGTGTATTTTGTATTATACCGCAAAATGCCGCAAAAATAAATGTAACGTTTGCGTTCGCTAATGCACAGGAGGAAATTGCGTGATTTTTGATACCAGTTAGGTCATGGGCACCGATTAGAATGCCGCTGGCACTTCCGGGAGCGGAAGAAAAACATATTACATCTATTATATGAGGTTATCGCTATGAGTTTTATCAATAATCACTTGTCGGGGAGTAATCCCGACTCAAATACTTCAGCAAAGGAGGCACATGCCTTGAACAATTCACAATTTTACAGTAAAATTAAAGTCCGCAAGGGTTGCAAAGACATCTGGAACGCTTATATGGCGGACGGGGCAAGCTTCTCGTCCAACGATATTCCTTTCTGCCCGACTACGGCAGAAGAACTCCCGCACGGCATAGTTACGTGGGAAGAAGCAAAGGCAATCTACAAGAAGAATATCTCTGTCAAAAGCGACTTTTTGTATGATGCGTTTGTCTGCTTCTACATTGACGATTACAAATTTGACGGGCCGCGCGGAATCTGGCACGATGCAGATCACGCGCTCGCTGTTCTTTGTCATTTTGCCGGAGTCGTCACACCTGACTTCTCCACTTATCAGGACTTTCCTGAGCCACTCAAACTCTACGCTACATACCGCATGCGTCTGATGGGCTACTGGCTCGGCAGAAGCGGCCTCGCCGTCATCAACAACGTACGCTGGGGTACAGAAGAAACATACCGCTACTGTTTTGATGGAATCCCGAAAAACAGCGTCGTATGTATAGGCGCGGTCGGCGGCAGTCCGCGTAAGTACGTTGACCGTAAGCGTTTTGAAGACGGGCTTGAAGAACTTGTGAAAGTTCTCTGTCCGCATACGATTATCGTTTATGGCTCTGCAAGTTATCCGTGCTTTGACAAGCTCATTGACCGTGGAATCAAAGTGATTTCATACCCCAGCCATACGGCTCAGGCGTTTGAAAGGGGGAAGTGGCATGAGTAAAGGTAGTTCTCATCTCTTTACGAATACCAGTGGCGAGGGCAAAGCACTTATTGCCGAGGTTCAAGCGAATGGCGATAAGATATCGCCTGAAAAGGTGGTCTTAATCACTCGTGATCCTAATGGCAAAATCATATGGCTTGAAACCGGAACCGAAAAATCAGGACTACAGCATATCATTAAAGAGCATGGTTCGCAATTTAACGGAAAAGGAATCAAAAACGAGGATATCCCGGACTACGTTCTTGAAGCCGTTCATCAGGGCCATGTTGTTGGTACCCAAGGGAAGCGTAATCCACGAACGGTCTACGAATTCACTTATAACGGAAAAAAGCAACGTATCGCTATTCAAGTCAGCACAAATGGATATATTGTTAGTGCGAATCCCAAAGGTGTTAAGGAGGAATAATCATGATAAAAACAATACGACTACTTCTTGAGTACAACACATATTGCATTTGGCTTTATGACGAAGACTGTGAGATTATCGACAATGATAATCCCCCAGAATGGGACGATGACGCAGAACTTACAAACGCATTTATGGCCGTAAGTGATTTATACGACACATTCTTTGTCGACAACGAAAAAGAGTTTTCATTTATTGGTTGTCCAAACAAGGAAACAGAACAAAAGCTCAGGAATCTCTTTGCCGTTGCTCTTGATCTTCTTATGAAGAAGAACAATGGAAAATATCAGATAAAAAACGACGTATCGTTTGATCATTTATACATCGCCAATTAACAAATCATGTTACCGTCATCGTGTACGGCTCCGCCAATTATGAGTCTTTAACAATTTAAAATCACAGGGCATATGTATACGATTTGTATAATCGAGGCAGATCTGCTAAAGGCTCTGTACCTTTCCACTATGCAGGCTACTAAAAAATGGGGCCTGCCGCTCAGAAA
>JABUTC010000032.1:6029-12170 GCA_021442505.1 Mogibacterium sp.
CGGTATGACGGCCCCGTGATTGAGATTATTGTTGAATGATGCAGAAGCCTGTCAAGCACTGCATTGGCAAGCGTTGCCGATCCGAAGAACTCGCCCCATTTGGAAAAAGGCATATTCGTAGTGATTATCGTACTGTTCTTCTCGTAGCGTTTTGCTATCAGCTGGAAGAAGATATTCGCAGTATCTTGGTCTATCGGCATATATCCTATCTCATCGATTATCAGTACTCTGTATTTCGCATAGAATTTCAAACGCGACTCAAGCCGGTTCTCCTGCCATGCCTTCTTAAGCTGTGTTATCAGATTCTCGAATGTTATGAAGTATGTCTGGTATCTGGCTTTTGTGCAGCTGATTCCCAGCGATGTTGCAAGATGCGTCTTGCCGACACCGCTTGTACCTACGAATATGACGTTTTCTTTCTTCTCCACAAAACCCAGTGAATTGAGTTCCAGGAGTTCCTTCTTGTTGATGTTAGGCTGGAATGTAAAGTCGAAATCATCCAGTGTCTTCAGAAAAGGAAAGTTAGCAACATGCAGGTTAGCTGCATCTCTCCGCTGCTGCTTGTTCTCCTTCTCTATGCAGACAAGTTCATCAAGCGCCTCGCTGAATGATTTCTCTCCCTTGTTCACCATTTCAGAGTATCTCTCAAGATACTCCTGCATCTTCTCCATTTTAAGTTCAGACAGACCGTTTATCAGTCTCTGTGGTATAGCCATAATTAACCTCCTCTACAGGAATCTGTCCAACTGCTCAAGGTTTCTTGCTGCGATTTCCGCAATCGTATCCTCATCACTGAAGTTAGGGGCAAGAAGCTGCCTATAGTGGTCAGAATGATAGTTGATACGTTTTTCGCTTAAGACATGCGACGCAATCACTTCCGTGTTATGATAGATATGCAGTACATCATTACGTACCTGTAATCTGACAGGTTTGCCGATGTACTCTGCAGGCACGGAATACTTGCACCTGTTGAATGTGACGAGTGAATCCTTTCCGACTATGGTCTGGCGGTCATGAGGGCAATAGGAATCGATGATGGTCTCATTCGGTAAAGGCTGCAAGTATTCCTTTTCCTTTTGGAAGAGGAGCAGCGGAGGAACTCCGGTCTCCTCGCATACACGCATGCATACCTTGCGGTGTATTTTCTGAAGTATGTCTGCAAGTTCATCCTCTGTCTCGAATTCACCCTCATACGGGAGGAGCCAGGCCAGGAACTTGTTGATTACTTCAACCTTACCTTTCGTCCAGGGCGCTCTGGGCTTGCACAGCCGGATTTTGAAATTGAAGTCCTTTGCAAACGCCTGCATCTTCTGATTCACTTTACGTGATTGCCCGTTGACATCTACAACCGATGCCATATTGTCGAACAGGATCTCCTGTGGTACGCCGCCTATCTCTCTGAAGCAGGCTATCAGGCAGTCGAACACATCCTGTCTGGTCTTGCTCAGTTTGTAGATGAATACGGGGTATCTGGAATATCCCAGTTTGAAGTCGAATACCTGAAAGGTGAATATCTCACCATGGCAGTTGGCCATTGATATATCTTCCTTCCAGTCGACCTGGGCCTGGAAACCGGGAGGAGTCTCGTATCTGGGATGCCCCTTGGAAGACTTCTTCGGTTTAAGGCCTTTTGATTTAACATACTTGTTGAAGTTTGAGTACGTACCGATATCCGTATCGACCTGATCGCACATGTATTCATACACGGCACGTACAGTAGCTCCCTTAATAGCCAGCTTGGCTTCAATTGTGCTTATATATGGATCCAGTTTGCTTGGTTTATTATGATGCTTAGGCTTACCTTCATACCCGTCATAGTATTTCTTAACGGTACGCCAGTCGACATTGTATATTCTTCCAAGCTCAGCAAAGTTAGGTTTAGTGTCTGCCAATCTGCAGATCCTCAGTTGTGTGATAAGTGTTTTCTGCATGATGATTATTCCTCCAGAAAACATGTTATCACACTCAAAACCTACATTTTTATTTTCCACTAAACCTACATTTTTATATTACACTTTACACCAAGCAGGTAGATTCATATCTCAAACTACCATAGATGGGTAATTTACAGAAATTATTTCACACACTCGCTTTCGCATGCATATTTATAATATGCCATATTTCCTGATTTCGCATTTCCAATATCAAAAGGTCAAAAAAAGGCTGTTTTTTCGTATGATTTTTGGACGGAATCAGTTGAATTGCCAGTCGCCTGCTATGACAGCACCGCCGGGTTTCCAATTAATGTCAATCAGTTGCCGATCAATGAGCAGTTTTGTTTATGAATGAGCTGTTTCGACTTCGAAGCTCCTATCTTATCGCTAACGTTACTAATAAAAATACATCAGCGTCGAACAATATTCATCTGATGTCCGACACTGATGTTTACGTCAAAAATACCCTATGAAAATGCCCTGTTTTTTGGCTTTTTGTTTTTTGAACTCCGCGGAACCCGTAGGCGCAACGGCATTCATCGGCGCGGCAGCACAGCAGTACCCGCCGGCACTATAGCATAATATAAAAGTAGAACGCTCCCTGTGCGATTGCGAGTAAAGGTACAATTGCGAATTTAGGCTTCTTTGTTTTATGGTGAGCGCCGGTCATCGCGGCCCATGCCCCAATGGCACCGAAACAGAGAGCTAACAGAAGCAGCGTTTTCTCCGATATTCGCCATTGCCCCTTAATTGCCTTTCCCTTGTCTGCAACATATATAAACCACACGAAAATATTCCATATGAGAAGCAATATAACCTGCCAAGCATACATATAATGTGCTCCTTTCCTTACGCTCGCTTTCGCAGGAGACAGCATGACACCGTCCCGCGGTGCCCGAAATCACAGATTTCGACCGCTCTGGTGGGTTGCGAACATAACAAGTCTGTCAACTGAATACGCTCGTTATCGGAAACATTTCCACGCACTTCGTCTGTCTATGGGAACTTATCCACTATGCTGACCTCAAGTTGTTTCTACGATAAATTTCTCCCGTATAGTTCAATACCACCTTAATAGTCAAGCCCGTCTAATACTGGTTTTATAATACTAATTGGTATCATAGCACCATGTCTAAATCTCCCTAAGAAATCTGTACCTCCGCCAATGTTAATTCCAACGATCTCCATTTTTTCATTAAGCACTGCCGATCCACTATAACCCGGAATTGCATAGGCGTTATGGTAATATACTTTGTCTGAATTTCTTCCATCATTGACTTCAAAAGTCTTATAATCCTTGGAAGTAATCCTGCCATAATTGATTAGTGAGCCTTCTTCATCTGATTTTCCAAAAGAAACAATTCTATCGTTATATTTCGGTTCCTTTTCAGATATTTGTAAATATGGATACTCTTCATCATCATCACTTTTAAATTTTATTACGGCAATATCAGTTTCATCGTATATATATTCCACGCTTGCTTTCTGATATTTATCATAAAATTCGTCAACCGGGACATACTCATCAGATTCTTTCCTTGCCATATTATAAGTAGGCTCACCATATGGAACAATGGAATACTCAATGTTTTTTCCATCCACGACATGAGCAGCAGTTAAAACATAATAGTACCCATCTTTATAGTCAATGATGACACCGCATCCTGTTTCACCGCAATTGAACGATTCTACATTCCCTGCCTTTTGTGTAATTTTTGTTACAACTCTAATATTTGCATTACATACATCAGATGATATTCTCTCTTGTAAATCCTCATATACTCTCGCTTTGCAAGTGTTTTGATACATCGAAGGAATCACATAAATTGCAGCCATGATAAAAAAACAAACAAATATAATGCTGATGCAAACAATATTTCTTCGTTTTTTATCTTTCATATGCCTCCTCCAGAATCGTTCAAATAAAGTATTCGTTCTTCTTATACGATAAATACCATTTACCTTTGATTTCAATGTTTCCATCAAATATCCTCAATCCTGCCACCTCAGCCTTTAATTTATCTAAAAGAAATAGTCACCTGCGTCCCACATCTATTCCACTGCCCGACTATGCAGTTACAGTCGGAACCTCGGATTTGTTGTCAACTTTTTTATGTTCATCGGTTTACAGCGAAAATGCCTGACATCTAATCCACTCACTCAATTTGCGTTATCTAATCCGAGGTCACAACCTGATCCCTTAGATAATTTCCCGCAAACCGAAAATGCTAAAATTGAGTTGCCGGATTAGATAAATGCAAAATCGGCATATCTCAAAAAGCCCTTATTTTAAGGGATTTCAGGCCTTTTTTGACATCAATACTACGCACTCGACGTGCAGGGTGTTCGGGAACAGGTCTACCGGCGTTGCTTCCACCAGCTCATATCCGTGCCCGCGCAAAAGCTTTATATCCCGCGCCAGTGTGGCCGGATCGCAGGATACGTAGATTATGTTCCTGATACCGGCGCCGGCGATGGCTGTAAGCAGGTTTTCTTTGCAGCCTGCACGGGGCGGGTCAAGAATCGCGATGTCCGGGTGCAGTTCCTTCACTGCCTCTTCGTCGCCCAGTATTTCCTCGGCCTTGCCGCACCTGTAGGTGGCGTTCACAATTCCGTTTATTGTTGCGTTCCTGTTTGCATCCAGGGTTGCCTGCTTCACGATTTCGATTCCGTGCACGTGCTCCGCGATATCCGCCACGCAAAGGCCTATAGTCCCGATGCCGCAGTACAGGTCGAGAATAACCGGCCTGCGGCCTGTGCCGCAGGCACCGCTGCATTCAGTGTCGCAGACTCCGCCGGCGTCGGCAGCTGTGCCCTCCTGTGCCACCTGCTCGCAGTAGCCGCGAACCAGGCTGTAGAGGTTTTGCATCTGGGCATGATTTACCTGATAAAAGGAGTCTGCCGATATTTCGAACTGCAGCTGCCGGCCGCCCACCTCAACAATGTCCGTAATGGTGGATTTACCGGCCAGCGTTTCTGTCTTCTTACCGTTGCGGATGACCACGCTCTCGAGGGAAAAATATGAGTCCCCGGCGTCGTAAAGTCCCGCTTCGTATATGGCTTCATCAAGATATTCAATGAGCTTGGCCGCGTTCGGAATGCCTTTGCCGTTGATGTCGTAGACCACCATCACCTCGCCCGTTCCGAAAGCGGTCCGCACTGTCATTCCGTGAAACAGCCCCTTGTCCCAGCGCTTGTCATATGAACATATGTGATCCTCCTCCATGAATCTCCGGGTGGCTTCTGCCGCCGCCATTGCCGCATCCGTCTGGAGCAGGCATGTTGTGCAGTCCGTCACCTCATGGGATTTCGCCGGTCTGAAACCGATACGCGGCTCATGAACGGGATGCTGAATTCCGCCCTTGGCAGTCATCAGGCCGCCTGTCGAAATAGGCATTGCCGCCTTGTTCCGGTAGCCGTAAATCCCTTCTGCCGGAATAATCGGGTTAAACCTCGCGCCCGCGGATTCATCACCGCTGCCCTCGCAAAAGCTCACCTCGCCCATTCGCTCCAGCTTTTCTCTGACCTGCTTTTCCTTGATCGCCAGCTGCGCATCGTACCTGATTTCTATATACGGACAGCCGCCGCACCTGTCGGAGTACGGGCATGGTTCCTCTTCGGTAATACGATCCGGCGACGCCTCGACTATTTCCACCGGACTTCCGAAGGCGTATCTCTTCTTGACCTTCGTCAGTTCGGCTTTAACAACGTCGCCCGGCACCGTTCCCGGCACAAACACAACAAAGCCGTCGCATCTTCCGATGCCGCTGCCCTCGCTGCTCATATCTTCAATTCTCAATTCACAAATCTGACCTTTTTCCATAAACTACAGTCCCTTCGCTATTTCACTGATCCTCCGCAGCCGGTTGTTCACGCCGGATTTCGAAAGCGGCGGATCCATCATTCGCCCCAGCTCCTCGATGCCGATGTCCGGATTTTCCACGCGCATAATCGCTACCTCCTTCAGCTTTGCGGACAGATAATCCAGCCCCCGGGCCGAAGCAATCTTATTGATATCGGCAATCTGCCGTTCCGCAGCCGCCAGTGCCTTGTCCATGTTCACAAGGTCCAGCTGCTCTATCTTCCTGGCCTTCGTCACGGAATCCTTCCTGATAATCGCCTCCTGATAATTGAAATACTGCTGGCTGGCACCCATAATGGCCAGCACGTCCGCAATCTGCTCCCGGGCCTTCAGGTAAACGCCGTA
>JABUTC010000032.1:13667-15655 GCA_021442505.1 Mogibacterium sp.
TAAGAATTGACTTGTTCCAGTTCATAAACCTGTGAAGTCCGCCTGCCTCTTTGACGATATCAGCGCCCGGTCTAAGATACAGATGGTAGGTATTGCCAAGAATAATCTCAGCTCCGGTCTTCTCTACATCTTCAGGCTTGACAGCTTTGACTGTTGCCTGTGTTCCGACAGGCATGAAAACAGGAGTCTCTATTGTTCCGTGCTTAGTTGTAATCCGTCCTCGTCTTGCCCTGGTCGCCGGGTCCTTATGAAGAAGTTCAAATGTAAGCGCTTTGCCCATTTGTTTGCCTTTCTGATCTATTTTATAAACATCGCATCTCCGTAACTGAAGAAACGATACTCTTCCCTAACAGCCTCTTCGTATGCTTTTAATATCGATTCTCTGTCATATAAAGCCGAAATAAGCATAAGAAGTGTCGATTTAGGAAGGTGGAAATTCGTAATTAATGCATCGACCAGTTTGAATTCATAACCCGGGTATATAAATATACCCGTGCTCATATCTCCGGCCTGCACCCTGTATCCCTGCGGAGTCATACAGGCTGCACTTTCGAGAGTTCTTGTAGATGTAGTTCCGACAGAAACTACTCTTCCACCCTCTTCAATGGTCTTGTTTATAATTTCAGCCGCCTCTTCGCTTACCGAGCACTCCTCGAAATGCATTTTATGCTCTTCAATAACGTCAACTTTTACCGGTCTGAAAGTACCGATGCCGACATGTAGCGTAACATACGCTATTCTGACACCCATCTCTTCAATTTCGCTGAGAAGTTCTTCGGTAAAATGAAGACCCGCCGTCGGAGCTGCTACGGATCCGTCAATACGACTGTATACCGTCTGGTACATTTCCTTATCTTCGTCTTCAGCGGCTCTTTCAATATAAGGCGGAAGCGGCATGCTTCCGATTTCTTCAAGACGCTCCATAAAAATGCCTTCATACTCAAACTCAATGAGCCTGGTTCCGTTGTCGGAATCATGGTACCCAAGGATATGCGCCTTAAACGTCTTATTTTCGTCCAGGACGACCGTATCTCCTTCTTTAAGCCTTTTCCCCGGTCTGACCATAGATTCCCATTTGTCGCCTTCTATTCGCTTAATAAGCAGAAGTTCGATTTTTGCGCCCGTACTCTCCTTTATGCCGAAAAGACGAGCGGGTATTACCCTGGAATCATTCAGCACAAGGCAGTCACCGGGTCTCAAATACTCTTTGATATCGTAAAAATGCTTATGTTCAATTGATCCCGTTTCCCTGTCAAGAACCATCATGCGACAGTCATCCCTCTTCTCAGTAGGCTTCTGCGCAATCAGTCTTTCAGGAAGGTTGTAATCAAATTCTTCAATTCTCAACTGTTTTCCTCTGTTTAATCTTCTTTGTAAAGATGCATCAAACCTAAATGTTCATATGCCTCTTTTGCTGCAACTCTTCCTTTTGGCGTCCTGTAAATGAGGCCTGCCTGAATCATGTATGGCTCATTGGCATCCTCGATGGTTACTCTCTCTTCACCAATTGCAGATGCGATTGTTTCAACTCCTACAGGACCTCCGCCAAAATTATTTATTATGGAAGAAAGAATATCCCGGTCCAGTTTCTCAAGTCCCAGGTTATCAACACCAAGAGCATCCAGCGCCTTGTTTGTAATGTCAATATTTATATTACCGTCACCTATAACCGAAGAGAAATCTCTTACTCTCTTGAGCAGCCTGTTTGCAATACGAGGTGTTCCTCTGGATCTTTTCGCAAGTTCATCCAGCGACTTGTCATCTATGCTTATTTCAAGAACGTGAGCAGTTCGTGTGAGAATATCCTTGATTTCCTCAATAGTATAGAATTCAAACTTTGACACAATGCCAAAACGGTCTCTTAAAGGAGCACTGAGGCTTCCTGCTCTCGTAGTCGCTCCGATAAGCGTAAATCTCGCAATATCGATTCTTAGCGATCTTGCCGCAGGACCTTTTCCAATAATGATGTCCAGAGCATAATCCTCCAT
>JABUTC010000032.1:17267-18699 GCA_021442505.1 Mogibacterium sp.
CTCTTACAAAAATGTATAAATATGCTATAATCTTTATGAATTATACGAGTCTAATATCGGAGGTTAAGATGCGTTATTCAAGACAGAACAAAATATTGGAAATCATCTCAAATTATGAGGTGGAAACTCAGGACAGGCTTCAGGAACTTCTTAATGAAGCCGGTTACAATGTTACCCAGGCAACAATATCAAGAGACATCAAGGAGCTGCAGCTGGTAAAAGGTCTCTCGAAGTCCGGAAAGTACAAGTATGTTGCGGGCAATTATCAGGAGCGCCCTATCTCGGACAGATTTATAAAGATTTTCAGAGAAACCACTCTCTCATGGGCAACAGCTCAGAATCTGATTGTTGTAAAGACTCTCTCAGGCTGTGGTAATGCTGCTGCAGAGGCTATTGATTGTCTTGAACTAGAAAACGTCGTAGGTACAGTCAGCGGTGATAACACAATGCTGATCATCGTTAACAATACTGAAAATGTTAAGGCCATCACTGACAAATTTGAAAGTATGATTAACAAGAAGGACGAATAGAATGCTTAATCGCATAGTTATTGACAATTTCGCAACTATAGAGCACCTGTCTTTCGACCTGGGTGAATCACTTAACATCATTACCGGTGAAACAGGTGCCGGTAAGTCTGTTTTGGTGCAGGCAATCAGCACAGCTCTTGGAGACAGAGCTGATATTTCTATGGTTCGAACAGGTCAGGACAAGGCAGTTATTCAGATTGCAGGCGATAAGGATGGCGAAGAAGTAATAATCGTAAGAGAGCTTCTTGCGAGCGGAAAGAGCGTTGCAAGACTTAACGGAGAACTTGTCACCCTCGCACAGCTGAAAGATTTTTGCCTTGGCTGGGTAGATATTCACGGCCAATATGACAACCAGCAGATTCTTAACCCCGATAACCACATATTGATTACAGACAGTTTTCACAGCGATGCAATTGCAGAAGAACTCGTCAAGATGAAGACTTATTACGATGAATATCGTGAGACAAAAAAAGCTTACAACGACCTTCTGGCGGCTGAGAAAGAAGCCCGCGACCTTAAGTCATACTATGAATATGAACTCAGCTATATCAGTTCACTAAACTTACAGCCGCATGAAGATGAGGAATTGCAGGACAGGCTGGATCTTATGAAAAACAGCGAGAAAATCTATACCGCTGTTAATTCTTCCTACCAGCTTCTTCACGAATCAGAGCCTTCGATTCTGTCATCAATTAATCATTGTGCAGGCAAGCTCGCCGATGTATCCAGTTACAGTGAATCGCTGACACAGCTTTCTGCTCAGCTTCAGGATTTGTATTATCAGCTTGAAGATGTATCAGACAGATTAAGGGATGTTTCAGCATCACTCACATTTGATGAAGATGATTTGAACACTGCTTCAGAAAGACTTTCAGTAATAGAAGATGCCAAAAGGAAATACG
>JABUTC010000033.1:0-6136 GCA_021442505.1 Mogibacterium sp.
GGTACGGATAAGGTCCGAACATGAGGAGGTCCTCCTCGTGGTTCGACTCGAAGACCAGCTTGTTCGCAGCCAGCATTTCGCCGTATATCTCCTCCGTCACTATGCCGGAGTCCGTCACAACGGCCAGCGTATCACTGCCGCTTGTGAACATGTAACTCACGGGCTCGCTCGCGTCATGTGACAGGGCGAAAACCTTCACCCTGATGTCGCCTATGTCAAAGGTCTGACCTTTTTGCACGACCTCGAGCCTCTCGTCCGGAAGTTTGCCGAGAGACGCACTGCTTCGGATGGTTCCGCCGCTTGCGTACACCGATGCATCCGCGCAGTGCTTCGCGATTACATGCGCACTCTTGTCATGGTCGCAGTGCTCGTGGGTCAGCAGTATGCCCTGAATGTCCGAGGTGCTCAGCCCGGCCTCAGAGATTCCGGCCCTTATCGCTTTGCCGCTTAAACCCGCATCGAGAAGAAGAGCAGTTCCTTCGCTTTGTATTAAATATGAATTGCCGGAGCTGCTGCTCCCTATCGAAAACAGTTTAAGTCCCATTTAACTTTCCTATAAAACTCTTGGCTTGTTCGCCGAGTCGTAATCCTCAAATCTGCAGATTGCCTTGTACTTGCAGAATCCGCAGTCCAGTCTGTTGCTCTGTCTCAGCGGGCTGATGTCTATCCTGCCCTCAACGATGTCGCCGCAGAATTCCTGAAGTCTGTTTGTGACTTCTTCCATCAGTTCTTCGTATTCCATGCGGCTCAGTACATGAGCTTCTTTATTCTTTTTCCTGATGACTTCCGTCGGCATGGCCTCTGCAACACCGGGATCGTTTATGTAGCAGCCGTCAAGCTTGTACTTGTCTTCATCCTGTTTGTCGGCAAAATCATCCAGCTGCTTCTGGCTCTTGCTGTTCAGCGATTCAGCCATCTCTTTAATGTTGAAATAGAAGAATCCTGCCGGTTCATACTTGTCCTGAGTCGTCGCCTGAAGATAAATTGCGAGCTGCATTTTGTAGCCCTTCTTCATCTTTTCGACATTGACAGTATCGTCACCGGTCTTGTAATCCACAATTCTGATTCTGTCACCTTCCATGATGTCGATTCGGTCAACCCTGCCTCTCAGCTTAACCTTCTCGCTTCCCGTGTCGACAACAAGTTCAGGAAAATCGCAGCCCTCTCCGAAATCCTCTTCGAAAAGCATCTCCTCTATTGCGCCGCTCTCAATCTGCACGAGCACCGCTTTGGCCGCCGCAAGACATATCTCCTTGATTCTCTCAAGGCGGAATTCCTCCTCGCCGTTTGAGAGGAAAAGCCCATCGTACTGCTCTCCGGCAAGTGCGATTATCCGATTGTCGATGATGTTCTTGAGATCCTCTTCCTCAGGTAAAGGCTCTCCCTTTTTCTTCGACTCGAGAACCTCCTTTGCAACCTCTTCGAGAGCCATGTGATACATGTCGCCTATGCTTCTCGCATCGCTCTTGAAGACTCTCTCCTCCTGGGCCTTCAGACCGCTCTCTACAAAATAGCTGAACGGACAGCTGAAATACTTATACATAACCGAAGCTGTCATCTTGTACTCTCCGTCGTAGGTGTAGAGCCTCTTTGCGAGTTCTTTTCCCAGCGGCTTCTGCTCGTTGCTTGCCGTTGCCGCATCGAGAATATTCTGCAGCATCTCCGGCTCGTTTTCCCTGTACCACGCAAGCAGGGCCTTCGTCAGAAGGTCGCCCTTTTCGTTCGAATGCCTGTCCTTCAAATGGTTGACAAGATGCCTCATCGTCTCGTTCCTGCCGTTTACAAGGTCCTTCTCCCAGCCGGAGCTTACGATATCGCGGGTCTCCCTGAGTGCGGGGAAAAGTCCCTTCAGCGAGTCGACAAGTGACGACGGCTGCATCTCATCACCCCTTGCGCTGGCAAGCGAGTAGCTAATGTAAAGCTTCTCCGACGGGTGTGCAATCATTCTGTACATAGCCGCATTTTCCTCGGCCATCTTGAGGTCGTCGAGGTCTCCGAGCGCAAAATTGTTTTCGCTCATAAGAGCCTTCTCGTCCACGGAGAAAAGCCCCTCCGTCGATGGCTGAAGCGGCAGCACGCCCTCGTTTGCTCCGAGTATTAGCACAGCCCTGCATGGTCTCGGTCTCGTTCTGATGAGCGTACCGAGCGGCAGTCCGTCGAGGGTAGGAGGGATGATTCCGATCTCCTCGCTGATGAGTCCGGCCGTGTATATATCGAACATTTCCTCTATATCAAAAGGATAATCTCCGAGAATTTCCTTCATCTGACCAAGCAGTCTGATTGCCTCGTCGAGACCGACTCTGGCCTTCTGAGCCTCGTCGAAAAGTCCCCTCTCTTCCTGCTTAAGCGACTTTTCATCGTTTCTCCTGCTGAGTTTGTACTCCTCTTCGAGAAAAGCAGTAAAGCTGTCGACAAAACCCCCGACTTTATCGACATTTTTCGCAATTTCGATGAGCTTCGTAATCGGTGCAGAAACTTTTTGCCGGAGCTCATTCATCGACGCAAGACCGTCCTCGCCGTATTCCGACAGGCCGTACTTGAACTCGTGGTCCCACATCGTGCCCCTGATTCTGTAATTGCGCGCATAATTCTCGAGCTGCTCGGTTTCGTCCGCACTTATCTCAGTCAGCCCGGTCTTCAGCATCGCCATAATGCTGTTTGTGTTATACGGATACCTGACTGCACCGAGCAGATTTACGACAAAAATCACACCCGGCGTTTCGGTAAGCTTCCTGCTCGAGTCGACAAATACCGGCAGGCCGTACTCCTGAAGTGTCCTTTTCACGATAGGCTGAAGCTCGTCCTCGCTGTTGCAGATAACCGCGATGTCCGAGAGCTCGTAGCCCTCGTCTCTTATCATTTTATAAATATATGCGGATGCCGACTCAGCCTCGTAGTACTGGTTCGCACAGCAGACGAGTTCGACGTTTTCAGGAACATATTCCTCGTCGATCTCCGCATCCGGCCCTGCAAAAATTCCCTTCTCTATGCGCACTATGTCTTCGTGCTTTTCGCAGAGATATTCCTCAGGGATGTCGTTTTCTTCTATCTCAATTCCGGCCTCTGCAGCCCTCGCCTTAATCGAAGCGAGCACTCTCTCCTCGAGCTTGAAATCACTTTCATTTATTATCAGATTAACGGAATCAGCCACCTTCGACAGCTCAAACATTGCCCTTATGAACTTCGGAGTGATGCTGTCGTATCCGTAAATCCAGATCTGCTTATCCAAAGCTATGCGGCAGTCCTTAATAGCATCGACATACATATTAATGTAGTCCTCGCTGTCCGTGTATCTGCCTTCAATCGCTTTCTCATATGCGTCGAGAATTGTCGAAAGTCCGACTATTTTCCTGCCGAAAATACTATCCTCGTCCGCCAGATTCTTAAAATCCTCCCTGCTGCAGTTCTGCTGCTTGAAGCTTACGATGAAGTCGTCGACCATGGTCGTGAAGCTTATCTTGCCCACAGCATTTGAGAACAGTTCGAGCTCGTCCTTATGGTCTCTTATGAGCTTTGTGAGCAGCATGAATCTTCCGTACTTCGAAATCATCTCCGTGCTCTCAAGCCCCATCTCAGTCATAATACGATGTCCGAGTCTGTTCATGCTGAGTATCTCGACATCGTAGAGGCATTTCGTCTCGAGGTGTCTGATGGCCTGCTCCTCTGCAACAAGAGTGTACTGATTCGGCACAAGAACAAGGCTCTCCTTGCCGGAGGCCTTTATCTGTCCATATATGAATTTTTCCTTGTCGACGTTCTCTCTGCCCTTGTAAATTTTCAGCATTTCCCGACCTTTCTCGAACTATCTCGATTTGTCTCGAACTTTCTACAGAAAATCTCGAATTTCCTCGACTTTTGTCGTGCAGAAATCCGCCTTGAACCCTAGCTCTGTCAGCACTGCCTGGTCTATCTCGTGGCTCCAGCCCGCTAGCACAGTGTCGACGCCCGCATTGTTTCCGCAGCCGATGTCGAACTTGGTGTCGCCTATCATGATGCAGTCCTTCTTATCAATCGGATGTCCCTCTTTCTCCTCGAAGAGCCTGATTGCCATAAGCAGCGGCTCCGGGTCCGGCTTATGAACACCCACATCATCACAGGTAATGACTACGTCGAAAAGCCCGCCTATATCGAAATCCTCAAGATACGCAAGAGTGGTCCTCTTCGTCCTCGATGTCACAAGTGCCATCCTGCAGCCTTCGCTGATGAGCTGCTCTATGAGCTCTTTTACCCCGTCGAAAACCTTCACCTTCCCCTTGCAGTTCGCGTCCTGATAGTCGCGGTAGTAAGTTATCGCCTCCTCGACGTCTGCGTTCGGGAAAAACACTCCTGCCGTGTAGCGTATGGTCTCGCCGAAGGTCGCCAGAATGACATCCTCATCCAGCTCGTGTCCGAGGTATTTCATCGCAGTCGCATTCCACGAATCGACGATTATCTCGTTGGTATTCAGCACCGTGCCATCAAAATCCCAGAAAATATACTTCTTCATTCTTCCTAATCTAACTACTTTATGCTTGCGTCCTGCGACAGCTTAGCTCTGATAAAAATATCTATGTTTCCGTCCATTACCGACTCGACATTGCTGAGCTCGGCGCCCGTTCTGGTGTCCTTGACCAGCGTGTACGGCTGAAAGACGTAGTTTCGAATCTGCGAGCCCCAGGTCGCCATGCTCATGTCGCCTCTAAGCTCATTCAGGTTCTCCTTGTGCTCCTGCTCTGCAATCTGTATGAGCTTGGATGTCAGAATCTTCATCGCTACTTCGCGGTTGCGAATCTGCGACCTCTCGTTCTGGCAGGTTACGACTATGCCGGTCGGAAGATGCGTGATTCGAACCGCCGAGTCAGTCGTGTTTACGGACTGTCCGCCCGCACCGCTGGACCTGTAGGTGTCAATCTTCAGATCGCTCGGGTTAATCTCGACACCGAGTCCCTCGCCCATATCCGGCACTACATCGACAGCTGCAAAAGATGTCTGCCTCTTTCCCATAGCGTTAAAAGGCGAGATTCTTACGAGCCTGTGAACGCCCGTCTCGGACTTGAGCATGCCGTAGGCATTTTCGCCCGAAATCTGTATCGTGCAGCTCTTGATGCCTGCAGCTGTGTCGTCCTGCAGGTCGAGGATTTTCGCCTTGAATCCCTTGCGCTCGCAGTAGCGGAGATACATGCGCTCGAGCATCTCTGCCCAGTCCATAGCGTCCACTCCGCCCGTGCCGGCATGTATCGACAGAATCGCATCGTTTCCGTCGTACTTTCCGTTCAGCAGAGTCGACATCTTGAGATTCTCCATATCCTCGCAAAGCGAGTCATATGTGCGCTGAATCTCTTTGACCGAGCCATCGTCTTCGAGTTCCTCGGCTATGTCGATAAGCTCGCGAACGTCGGCAAAACCACCCTCGACTCTCTCGAAGTCTGCGATTCTGTTCTCGTAACGCTTTTTCTCCTTGAGAAGATTCTGCGCTTCGTCCGGCTTGTCCCAGAAGCCCTCCTTCGCAATCTCCTCGTCCATATCGGCTATCTTCGCTTTGAGTCCGTCAAAGTCAAAGATACCCCCTCACCTCCGCAAGCTCCGAAAGCTTCTGCGGAAGTTCACTTTTGATATTGTCTAATTCAAGCATTCCTGCCCCCTCTTATGCGTTCTTGCCGCAGCAGTTCTTGTACTTATTTCCGCTGCCGCAAGGACAAGGATCGTTTCTTCCTACCTTAGGTGCATCTCTGCGAACGGTCTCCTGCTTTCCTGTCTTGTCTGCCTTAGGTGCAGCCTGCGGTCCGTTTGAGAGCGCTCTTGTGTCGTCCCTGTACTCTTCCTTTGAAGCCTTGCTTGCTCCGCTTACAACATTTCTTCTGACAACGTTTGTAGTTACTGTCATGTTGTAGCAGAACTTAACGGTCTCTTCTCTGATATCGGCTACGAGTTCCTCGAACATTGCAAAGCCCTCCTGAGCGTATGCAACCGCCGGATCCTGCTGACCGATTCCACGAAGTCCGATTCCGCTCTTGAGCTGATCCATGGCGTCGATATGATCCATCCATCTGTTATCAACTACACGGAGAAGCACCATTCTCTCGGCCTCTCTCATGTGCTCTGTTCCGACCTCCACTTCCTTAGCCTCGTAGATTTCGTCGAAAAGCTTATACAGGTC
>JABUTC010000033.1:7963-10317 GCA_021442505.1 Mogibacterium sp.
TCGGAAATTCTTCCCTGATGAAGTACCACTCCTCCGATAAGCTGCACTCTGAAATGCTTCATGCCAAGCACTCTTGCCGAAGCCTCTCTGCAGACAGCATACGCCTCCGGCAGAATGTCATCGAGGTCCTCGCCGTCAGCCAGACGCTGCTTGAACTCAGGGGTTTTCGCCTTGAGCTCTTCCTCTGTAAGCTGCTGCATGTCCTTGTCGTATGCTTCGATAAGATCTACTATCTTCTCAACCTTCTTGACCTCTTTTGCATTAAGATCTCCGAAGATCATTTCCATTAAACCCATTTTGTTTCTCCCTTCTGGAACCTAGTCGTCATCGTCCGGTCTGTCTTCGACCCTTATAAATGATGTCAGTGCCCTGCGTCCGTCCGACTTTGTGACTCTGACGTGGAAAATCTTGTGTTTTGACTCGTAGTCGAAGCTGTCTCCGTACTTCGGCAGTCTGTCGAGTTCAATCATTATCCATCCGTTTATCGTTGTGGCGTCCGCCTCAATCTCCTCGTCGAAAAGTTCAAAGAACTTCTCGAGGTTCGCTCCGCCGGAAACGCTGAAGCAGTTGCTTCCGAGCACGGTCACATCCCGAAGCTCTATAGCATCATGCTCGTCGTAAATCTTGCCGACGATTTCCTCGATGATGTCTTCGAGTGTAACAAGTCCGGTCGTTCCGCCGTACTCGTCCACAACGATTGCGATGTGAGTCTTCATCTCCTGCATCTTCTTGAGAAGAACCGAGGCTTTGATGGACTCCGCAACATATGCTACCTGCTTGATGTATTTGTCAACGTCGCTTGCCGTCTCGATATCGTTGTTGTTGAAGTCCTTCTGGTTGAGAACTCCGATGATGTTGTCGAGATCATCCTCGTACACCGGCAGTCTCGAAAGTCCGGACTCCCTGAACACTGTCCTGATTTCCTCCGGCGTGCTTCCCTTTTCAATCGCAACGATGTCTATTCTCGGTGTGATTACGTCGATGGCCTCGACATCCCTGAACTCAATCGCATTTGTAATGAGCTCACTCTGCTCCTCGCCAATCGTTCCCTCGGTCTTCGCCTCCTCAACGATGGTCTTGAGTTCCTCCTCGTTGAAGGATTTTCCCTCATCATTCTTGAAGAGTCTGATGAGTGCAGCCTGCAGTCCCTGAAAAAAGATTGTTATAGGTGTCAGTACAATCATCATCACATTAATGATTCTCGATGAAAATCTGGCGAACGAATCCGGATGCTGCTTTGCAACCGTCTTCGGTGCAATCTCTCCGAAAATCAGAACGACTATCGTTACGAGTACTGTCGCAAGAGACGCTCCCTTGCTCTCTCCCCAGAGCCTTATGCAGAGCAAAGTCGCAACGGATGTGAGTCCGATATTCGCTATATTGTTTCCGACAAGTATTGTTGAAAGAAGCTTGTCGTATTTCTCCTCGAGCTGAAGCATCAGTTCCGCAATCTTGTCATCGTCCGCAGCCTGATTCTTTGCTTTTATCCGGTTAAAAGACGTGAATGCCGTCTCCGTCGCCGAGAAGAATGCCGACAGCACCAGAAGTGCCAGCATTGCTATTAAATATTTGGTCATTTTTCTGTTATTTCCTGCCTTTGAAATTACTTCTGAAATAGTTCGATAGCACGTGGCTATACAGAATATATTATACAATTTTTGCGGTCAAAAGAAAAGAACGGCAGCTTACCGCCGCCGCTCTTTCTGTCGTTATTCTGTTGCTTTCCGAGCTTTCGTCAGACTACCAGATTGTCTGGATTACGTCGCCGTATGTATCCTTCATGTACTTCTGTACTGTCTCGCTCTGGATAGCCTTCTTGAGAGCCTGAATCTTGTCGCTGTTCTCGTCGCCCTTTCTGCAAGCTACGATGTTTGCATAAGTCTGAGCAGCTGTTGAATTCTTGTCCTCAAATACGATTGCCTTGTCGATGCACTTTGCAGAAATTGCGTAGTTAGCATTGATTACTGCTACTGCAAGATCAGGAAGTGACTGTGGGATGATAGCAGGATCGAGCTCTACGATTTCAACTCCGTAAGGGTTCGATACGATGTCAGCCTTTGTTGCGTTGAGTCCTGCTCCCTCCTTAAGAGTGATTACTCCGTTAGCCTGGAGGAGCTGAAGTGCTCTTGCCTCGTTTGTTACGTCGTTAGGAACACCGATCTTGTCTCCTGATGAGAGCTCTGTAAGAGCATTCTTTGTTCCCTTGTAGATTCCCATTGCCTCGTAGTGAACTGTGCAAACTGATACGATGTCAGTCTTGTTCTCCTGGTTGTACTGATCGAGGTAAGGAACGTGCTGGAAGTAGTTAGCGTCTACATCTCCGTCTGTCAGAGCCTGATTAGGCTTTACATAAT
>JABUTC010000034.1:0-6494 GCA_021442505.1 Mogibacterium sp.
ACAGGAAGCCAGACGGATGTCGGAACAAGCGACAACACATACAGCATCACATGGGACGGCACTGCCAAGGAAGCTAACTACTCCATCGATGCGACAATAGGCAAGCTGACAGTTAAGGAAAGCGAAAATGAAATCGTTGTTACGACAACGGGCGGAACCTTCACATATGACGGCGAGGTTCACGGAGCATTCGTAACTGTAGGCACACTGCCTAAGGGATATATGCTTGAGACAGCGGAGTCCACTGCAAGCGTTATGAATGTTGATGACGGAGAGGTTACAGCAACGGCAGACCAACTCGTTATCAGAAATGCAAAGGGCGAGGATGTAACATCCAAGCTGAAGATTACTTACAACGACGGAATCCTTAAAATTTCACCTAAGGATCTGAACGTAACAACTACAAGCTCATCGAAGACTTACGATGGAAGCGCTATCACTGCAGCAGGTTCGTACAACGGACTTGTTGAGGGCGAAACTATCGGCTTCGAGGTAACAGGAACTCAGACGAATGTCGGATCGAGCGACAACACATACGAGATTACCTGGAAGAAGACTTTTGGAGACGCAACTGCAGTTCAGAGCAACTACAATGTTGTAGAGAATCTCGGAAAGCTGACAGTAAATGCCAAGGCTATCGATGAGTCGATGTTCACAGCACCGACAGATTCCGTATACGATGGAGGAGAGCACAAGTTCGTTCCTGTACTCACATACGGAGAAATGACTCTCGCTGATGGAACTGATTACACGGTTTCATACAGCACTGAGGACTTCACAAATGCCGGAGTAGTTACTGTAACTATCACGGGACAGGGCAACTACAGTGGAAGCGTTGTTAAGACCTACTCAATCACACAGGCTCCTCTGACCATAGTTACAAATAACGGAACGAAGGTATACGACGGAGAGGCACTGACGGCTGCCGGAGAGGTTCAGGGACTCGTTGAAGGCGAAACAGTTGACTTCACGGTGACAGGAAGCCGGACAGAGGTCGGCACAAGCCAGAACACCTACAGCCTTGAGTGGACAGGCAGCGCTAATGTAAACAACTACAGCATTGCCGAGGAAAAGATCGGAAATCTGACTGTAACAGAGAACGCAGACGAGATCGTTGTAACTACAACGGGCGGAGAGTTCACATACGACGGAGCATCTCATGGTGCTACAGTATCTGTAAGCACACTGCCTAAGGGTTACTACCTCGAGACAGCTGCTTCGACAGCAAGTGCAATAAACGTAGCTGACGGAACTGTTACTGCAACAGCAGACAGACTCGTTATCAGAAATGCAAAGGGCGAAGATGTAACGGATAAGCTGAACATCAGCAGAATTAACGGAAGCATCAAGATTAACCCTGCAGCTCTGAATGTCGTTACAAACGGAGACGAGAAGGTTTACGACGGTACGGCTCTCACAGCAGGCGGAAGCGTAAGCGGATACATCGGAACCGAGACAGCTACTTTTAGCACTACAGGTTCACAGACAGCCGTAGGCGAAAGCACAAACAGCTACAGCCTGGTATTCGACCAGAGTGCGATTGAGAGCAACTACACAGTTTCGACGGATCTCGGAACGCTCAAGGTAAAAGAGTACGCCGGTGAAATCACCGTTACAACTACGGGCGGAGAGTTCACATACGACGGACAGGCACACGGAGCGACAGTTTCGGTAAGTGCACTGCCTGCCGGATACACTCTTGATACTGCGACATCAAGCGCTAGCGTAACAGATGTTAACGAGACTGCTGCAACAGCAACTTGCGACACTCTCGTAATCCTGAACGCACAGGGCGAGGATGTGACGGCAAAACTGAACATCAGGAAGACCGACGGAAGCATCAAGGTTAACAAGGCTGTTTTGACCGTAGTTACACCGGGCGGCGAAAAGGTTTATGACGGTGAGGCGTTAACCTCCGAGGGATCGATCAGCGGTTTTGTAAACTACGAGACTGCGACCTTCGAGACAACAGGAAGCCAGACGGATGTCGGAACAAGCGACAATACTTACGAGATTGTCTGGGACGGCACAGCTAAGGAAGCTAACTACAGCGTAGAGGCAACGGTTGGAAAGCTGACTGTTAAGGAGAGCGAAGACGAGATCGTTGTTACAACAACGGGCGGAGAGTTCACATATGACGGTCAGGCTCACGGAGCTACAGTAAGCGTTGGCGCGCTGCCTAAGGGATACACTCTTGAGACAGCTGCATCGACTGCGAGCGTAAAGGATGTAGATGACGGAGAGATTACAGCAACCGCAGATCAGCTTGTTATCAGAAACAAGAAGGGCGAAGATGTAACTTCAAAGCTGAAGATTACTTATCTGGATGACAATATTAAGATTACGCCTAAGACTCTGAGCGTAATTACAAACCCTGCGTCGAAGACTTACGACGGAAGTGCTCTTACAGCGGGCGGCACATACAGCGGACTTGTTGAGGGCGAAACTATCGGCTTCGAGGTGACGGGAACTCAGACAAATGTCGGCACAAGCAACAACACTTACAGCATTACCTGGAAGACTCTCTTCGGCGATGCGACTGCGGTTCAGAGCAACTACAGTGTTTCAGAGAGCGTAGGAACTCTGACGGTAAATGCCAAGGCTATCGACGAGACGATGTTCGAGGCACCTGCAGATACTGTATATGATGGTTCGGAGCACAGGTTTGTTCCTGTAATTACATACGGAGAAATGGCTCTTGCAGGCGGAACTGATTATACAGTTTCATATAGCACTCAGGACTTTACAAATGCCGGAGTAATCACAGTTGCTATCACCGGAAAGGGCAACTACAGCGGAAGCGTAGTTAAGAATTACTCAATTACAAAGGCGCCTCTGACAATCGTTACAGACACCGCTTCTAAGGTATACAACGGAACGGCTCTGACAGCCGGCGGAAGGGTAAACGGCCTTGTAAACAACGAGACGGTTTCCTTCAGAGTAACCGGAACACAGACTGAGGTTGGCAGCAGCGACAACAGCTACGTAATAGAATTTAACAGCACAGCGAAGGCAGACAATTACGAGATTACCTCGATTACAGTCGGCAAGCTGACAGTTAGAGAGAACGCAGACGAGATCGTTGTTACTACTACAGGCGGAGAGTTCACATATGACGGACAGGCTCACGGGGCAATAGTTTCTGTAAGCACACTGCCTGCAGGCTACACGCTTGAGACTGCAACATCGGATGCAAGCGCTACTGATGTTTACGAGGGCAAGGTTATAGCAGGCTGCGATAATCTGGTAATCAGAAATGCAGCAGGAACTGATGTAACAGACCGTCTCAACATCACATACGTAGACGGAAGCATCACAATCCTGCCTAAGACTGTAACGGTTGCGGCAGACCCTGCTTCGAAAACATACGGCGACGACGACCCAGAGTTGACGGCACAGACTGAGGGACTGCTCGGATCGGACGAAGTGATTTTCACCGTGGACAGAGCGAGCGGCGAAAACGCAGGTGTTTACGACATCACTCCTGCGGGCGACGAGCTTCAGGGCAACTACAGGCTGAGCTTTGTGAGCGGAATTTTCACCATCAATCCTAAGGCAGCCCTTGTAAAAGCAAACGACATGTCGAAGGATTACGGCGATGCAGATCCTGAGCTCACAGCTACAGTGAGCGGAACGATTAACGGCGAGACTGTTAATTACAAGCTCGAGAGAGCTGAAGGCGAAGTTGTTGGTGATTACGACATCACAGCAAGCGGTGACGAGGCTCAGGGCAACTACGCAGTAAGCTTCGAGGGCGGCAAGTTCACTATTAAGCCTGCATCGTCACTGAAGATTACGGCCGAGTCATACGAGGCATCGTACGACGGCAAGGCTCACGGTTCGGCAGCTGAGGTAAACGTTCCTGACGGAACAGCTATTACATACAGCGTTGACGGCGGAACTTCATGGTCGAACGAGAATCCAACGATTAAAAATGTTGGAGAGATAAATGTTCTTGTTAAGGCAGAGAACAGCAACTACCAGACGGCAACTGCAGAGTACACGCTCAAGGTTAACAAGAGACAGGTAACTCTGACATCGCCTGGCGGAAGCAAGGTTTACGACGGACAGCCGCTGCCTGACGGAACAATCGAGATTGGCGGAGAAGGTTTTGCCGAGGGCGAAGGTTTCGCATACCAGTTCACTGCAGACCGTGTAAATGTCGGAAGCAGAAAGGATACTTTCGAATACAGAATCATTCAGCTTAAGGATGAGAATGCAATCGTAAAGACTCTCGACAGCACATTCGGAAAAACAGAGTTTGAGGATGCTGACGAGAACAACTACGAGATTACAACCGTATTCGGAGATATCGTAATCACAGAACCACCGACACCGATACCACCGGTTAATCCACCGGTTAACCCAATCGATGCGGCATTCAATAACGGCAACGGCTACACGATCACAAATGTTACAGACGGCGAAACACCGCTCGCTGACATTGCAATCGACAGCTGCTGCATAATGCACTTCTCACTCCTGATAGTTGCACTCCTGCTGCTGCTCGGAAACGAAATGGCAACAAGAGACCGCAGAAGAAAAGTCAGAGAGCTGGAAGCAAGGCTGAAGTAGCGGAGCGCTAGCGCAGGCTGGTGCAAACTGCCGCAAGCGGTTTCTGAGAACAATTAATAAGCCAGGGAGAGCATATGCTTATCCCTGGCTTTGCTTTTAGCGGTGCGAAATCGTAACTTTTTGAAAATTCATCGCATTTTCGGAATTTGATAGAGTTTGACGATGTAAAATTAAATTTTAGCAGGAAGAAACATCGCAAATGGGCCGTCACAGCACGTTTTGCGATAAAAATTTTTAGCAGAGGATGAAAAAAGTCTGTTTTACATCGCTGAAGGGCCTGAAAAAATAGTTTTGCGATGTATTTTCAAAAAGTTACGATTTNTGAAATTTTTGTATAGCGCTAATCCAGAGAAACTTTTCTCTGGTATTTTAAAAAAATTAGCTTTTAGGGAATTTTTTCTCTGAAATGTCTGCTTTTGCTACAAAACAGAGAACCTTTTCTCTGTAATGCCGATTTTAAGAAAAAACAGGGAATTCCTTCTCTGAAATCCCTCACAAGAAAATTTTCGGAGAATTTTTCTCTGAAATTTTTGCATAGCACCGTTTTGGGGAAAACTTCTCCGAAATCCAACACACAGAAGAATTCAGAGAAAACTTCTCTGAAAAGCCAACATATGAATAAAACAGAGAAAAATTCTCTGAAATTGCGCATATACGCAAAAACAGAGAATTCGTCAATTGTTAGTATTCTTGTTTGCACATTTTGTGTGTTGTTCTGTGAAGAGTGTGTTGTTCTGTGAAAAAACAACAGCTCCCGTCGCCAGTCTTCAGCCGGCACCGCCGCTATTCCTTCGGCCGCTGATAGAAGTTGCCGTTTACCTGGTCGGTTTTCTGGACGTTGACGAAGGCGTTTTCGTCGATCTCCTCGATAGCCTTGAGGATGGCAGGAACTTCTTCGCTTCCGATTACGGAGTAGACGATGTTCTGCTCTTTGTGCTTGTAGAAGCCGGTGCCTTTGAAGAGCGTTGCTCCGTGGTTGGTCAGTTTGTGGATTATCTCGTAGACTTCGTCCGGCTTGTCGGTTATTACCCAGAGGGTGTGCTTCTGGTAACGCTTGTTCATGGTGTTCAGAAGTTGGGTCTGAGTGAACTGGTAGATGATTGAGTAAAGCGCTTTGTCGAATCCGAAAAGCAGTCCGGCGATGACGAGGATGACTACGTTTCCGAAGAAAATGTAGTTCCATGCGTCGACACCCTTTTTCTCCGAGTAATATATGGAGATAAAATCGGTTCCGCCCGAGCACGCACCGGCAGCCAGGCAGATGCACATTGCCGTTCCGTTTGTTATCGCTCCGAAAATCGCAATCAGCAGTACGTCGTATGTGATCGGAATGCTCGGGATGATGTCGGTCAGAAGTGACGACAGCACGATGACGTAGAGCGAATAGACGGTGAACTTTTTGCCGATGTAGCGGAAGCCGAGGTAAAAGCTCACGAGGTTCAGCGGTATGTAAATGACTGTGTACGGGAGGGCAAAGCCGAAATATGTTGCGGCTATTCTCTGAGCGAGTACCGCTATTCCGGAGAAGCCGCCCGGCACGAGTTCGCCGTTGTTGATAAAGGCTTTAAGGTTAAAAGCTATCAGAAAAGATGCGAATGTCAGCAGCACGAAGCGCAGCACAGCACTTTTGATTCTGTTTTCGTTCTGGTTAAGCATAGTGTCTCCTGTTTTTTGCAAGCCCAATATCTTGCATATTGCGTGTATATAATAACACTATCGCAGAGGCTTTTGTGGCAATTGAGGAAATGTATGCAATTATACAAGTATTATGCTTGACTCGAGCATTTTCAATATGTATAATGGCTACGCTGTGTTCTTGGAAGCTTGTCTTCGAAGCATAGACTTTAGTAAGAAAGAGGTAATCCCATGAAGGAAGGAATCCATCCTGAGTATAAGGAATGTAAAGTAACTTGCGCATG
>JABUTC010000034.1:7754-12067 GCA_021442505.1 Mogibacterium sp.
ATCGAGGGTCTGATTACGGCAGATCAGGCAGCGAAGATGAAGGAATTCGGCGCAGAGGCTTAATATGAAAACTCTCAGACTGGAAATTACAGAAGAGGGAATCAGCAAGGCGGGAGAGATAATCCGCAAAGGCGGGCTGGTGGCTTTTCCCACTGAGACCGTGTACGGACTCGGAGCGGACGCACTGAATGCGGATGCGGTAAGAGCCGTCTATGCGGCGAAAGGTCGCCCGAGCGACAATCCGATGATCGTGCATATCGCCGAGGTCGAGGATGTTTACGACCTTGCGACCGAGGTGAATGAGAGCACGAAGAAGCTGATGGAGGCCTTCTGGCCGGGACCTGTGACCTTCGTGCTTCCGAAGAAGAGCATCGTTCCCGATGCGACGACGGGAGGGCTTGGCACGGTAGCCGTGAGGCTGCCGGCGAGCGAGACGGCAAGGAAGGTTATAGCGGCGAGCGAGAGGCCGATTGCGGCGCCAAGCGCCAACATATCGGGCAAGCCAAGTCCGACGACTGCAGAGGATGTGCTCGAGGATATGGACGGCAGGATTGATGCCGTGCTGATGGGCGAGGCCTGCGGAGTCGGAATCGAGTCGACCGTAATCGACTGCACGGGAGAGACTCCTGTGATTCTGAGACCGGGTTTTGTGACGGCGGAGATGGTTTCGGAGATTCTTGGAAAAGAGTGTGCGATTGACCCACACCTTCTTGAGAAGCCGAGCGAAATACTCGACCCGGCGGAGGGAAGTGCCGATGCGGATTTTAAACCGAAGTCACCGGGAATGAAGTATAAACACTACTCGCCTGAGGCGAGGGTCAGAATAGTGGAAGGAGACCCTGCTCCTTATAAAAAAGAGGCCGAGGAAGAAGGCATACGCACGGCGGTCCTTGACTACAAGGGCGACACCGGGGAAGCGGCGAGAAGATTTTTCGCAGACCTTCGTGAACTCGACCGACAGGGCATTGAGCTGATTCTGGTTTGCGCAATTGAAGAGAAGGGCCTGGGGTTCTCGATTATGAACCGCATGCTCAAGAGCGCAGGCTATGATGTTATAAACTAACAGATCAGAAAGGACATTTCAGATGAAGATTGTAATGGGAAGCGATCATGCAGGGTTCCCGCTTAAGGAGGAAGTTAAGCAGAAACTGCTGAATGAGGGCCATGAGATTATAGACGTAGGCACACATTCTGCAGAATCTGTGGACTATCCGATTTACGGGAAGGCTGTTGGAGAAGCGGTAGCGGCAGGCGAGGCAGAGCGAGGAATCGTGGTCTGCGGTTCGGGTATCGGAATCTCAATCGCATGCAACAAGGTAAAAGGGATTAGGTGTGCTCTTTGTACCTCGGTGGAAATGGCCGAGATGTGCAGAAGACACAATGACGCCAATGTAATCGCTATGGGTGCGAGAATGATTGAAAAAGATCTGGCTTTTGCCATGGTCGACAAGTGGCTCGAGACAGAGTTCGAGGGCGGCAAGCACCTTAGACGAATCAACATGCTCGAAGACTAGTTTTAGCAATCGGGAGATTAAGGAGGAACAAAATGGCTACACTTATGGTTTTTGACCACCCGCTTATTCAGCACAAGGTATCGATGCTCAGAGATAAGAGAACTACAAGCAAGGAGTTCAGAGATCTTGTTAAGGAAGTAGGACTTCTGATGGGATATGAGATTACAAGAAATCTCCCTCTCAAGGAGGTAACAATCGAGACTCCTATCTGCAAGACAAAGGCAGAGGTTCTTGAGGGACCGGATATTGCAATCATCCCTATCCTGAGAGCCGGACTCGGATTCGTAGACGGAATCTTAGAGCTTGTTCCAAACGCAAAAGTTGGACACGTTGGACTCTACAGAGACCCGGAGACTCACGAGGCTATCGAATACTATTGCAAGCTTCCTGAAGATATAGATAAGAGAAGAATCATCGTTACGGATCCTATGCTCGCTACAGGCGGAAGCGCTGTTGCAGCTATCGATCTGATTAAGGAAAAAGGCGGCAAGGACATCTGCGCTATGTTCCTGATTGCGGCACCTGAAGGAATTGCGGAGCTCACAAAGGCTCATCCTGATGTAGACATCTACATCGCAGCTAAGGACGAGTGCCTGAATGAGAACGCATACATCGTGCCGGGTCTTGGAGATGCAGGCGACAGACTGTTCGGAACCAAGTAATTAAAGATATTAGAGAAAAGGGGATAAGAGAAATATGTTTACAGTACCTGAAAATGCCAGCAAGTGCACAAACGTTTATGACGCACTTATGGAAAGAGGTTTTATAGAGCAGTGCACAGATCCTGAAGCAGTCAGAAAAATGCTCAGCGAAGAGAAGATTAAGTTCTACATCGGCTTTGATGCTACGGCTGACTGCCTTCACGTAGGACACCTGATCCAGGTAATCGTTTTCCTGTGGATGCTCAAATACGGACATACACCGGTTGTACTTATCGGAGGCGGCACAACTATGGTTGGAGACCCTTCGGGAAGAACCGACATGCGTAAGGTTATGACAACCGATACAATCGACGACAACTGCAAAGCGTTCAAGGAACTCTTCGACCGCTTCCTGCCTTTCGACGAGGAGTGGAAGTACGAAGGAAACAAGGGAGTTTTCGTTCCGGGTCACCAGAACAAGGAGCCGGAGCCTGGAAAGTGTGTAACAGTTAACAACGCTGAGTGGCTGAGACCGCTGAACTACATCGAGTTCGTAAGGGAAATCGGTTCAAAGTTCAACGTTAAGGAGATGCTCAGAGCTGAGTGCTTCAAGAGAAGAATGGAAGAGGGAGGACTTACCTTCTTCGAGTTCAACTACATGCTGATGCAGGGTTACGACCTCTACGTAATGTCGAGAGACTTCGGACTCAAGATGCAGATGGGCGGAAACGACCAGTGGTCGAACATCATTGCCGGCGTTGACATGGCAAGAAAGCTCGACAACAGAGAAGTTTACGGAATGACCACAAGCCTGCTCACAAAGGCAGACGGACAGAAGATGGGCAAGACTGCAAAGGGTGCTCTCTGGCTCAACGAGGACAGAGTTTCGGTATTCGACTTCTTCCAGTACTGGAGAAATGTCGATGATGCGGACGTTAATATGGTGCTTCGTCTGCTGACCTTCCTGCCAATGGAAGAGGTTAACAGACTGTCATCACTCGAAGGCGCTGCAATCAACGAGGCCAAAGAGGTTGCCGCATACGAGATTACAAAGTTCGTACACGGCGAGGAGAAGGCTAAGCAGGCACTCGAGGCTTCAAGAGCTGTTTTCGCAGGCGGCGGAGTATCCGAGAATATGCCTACAACAAAGATGGACAAGGCAGCTTTCGAGGGCGAGGGCATGAACCTTGCAGCACTCATGAAGGAAGTCGGACTTGAGCCTTCAACATCAGAGGCATACAGAACAATCCAGGGCGGCGGAGCCAAGGTAAACGGCGAGGCTGTAACAGACAAGAAGTTCTGCGTAACTCTCGACAATTTCGAAGACGGCAAGTGCGTCCTTCAGAAGGGCAAAAAGAAATTCCACGCTATCGAGATATAACAGGCGGGCCGAAAAGGAGTGCGTAATGCACTCCTTTTACTGCTTTTATTATTAGGAGGAAATCATGGTTAAAGAAGTAAATATGGAGGCAATGAAGGCCTATCTGAAAGAGGATTTCACCACAGGATACATGTGCTCGGAGAGCGTGCTCGACACACTCAACAAGTTCTATGAGCTCGGCATCGGCGAAGAGGCAATCGCACTCAGCACCGGTTTTCCATACGGCTTTGGTGACGGCGGAAACGTATGCGGCGGAGTTGCAGGAGCAACCATGGCCATCGGAAAAGTTTTTGGCCGCACCGTTAAGGGAGACCCTGCATACCAGAAGTGCATCGACCTCGTAAGAGAACTGAACGACGATGTTGCCGAGGCATACAAGACGAGCATTTGTCCGGAACTCATCTGCGACTATGAGTTCGCAACTCCTGAGAGAAAAACTCACTGCACTAACATCCTCTACGTAATCGTCGAGTCTTTCGCAAAGATTATGGAAAGAGAGTGCGGAGTTAAAAGAGTTTAATTGAGGACACAATATGAATTCATTTATATGGGAGAACAGGACTAAGGTCTACTTCGGCGAAAATGCTGTCGCAGACCATCTTGAGTCACTGATTCAGACCTGCGCACTTCCCGGCAGGAAGAAGGTTCTGCTCGGCTACGGCGGCGGCTCCATCAAGAAGAATGGCATCTACGATGCGGTTCTGGAGCTGCTGACGCAGAACGGGAAAAAAGTGGCCGAAATCTCCGGGGTCATGCCTAACCCGACACTGAAAAAGT
>JABUTC010000034.1:12173-13834 GCA_021442505.1 Mogibacterium sp.
GGAGATGCCTGGCAGGATTTCTGGATGGACGGAAAGCCTATGGAGTTCGATCCGCTTCCCTGCGGAGTGGTCGTTACTATGCCGGCAACCGGCTCGGAAGTAAATCCATGCGCCGTTCTGACAAATACGGAAACAAACATCAAGTGCGACAGAGGATATGCGAAAATCAATCCGCTCTTTGCGGTTATGGATCCGAGATACACTCTGACTATGCCGATCAGGCAGCTCAGGGCCGGTACCTTCGACATCTTTTCGCATCTGATGGAGGGATATTTCAGCTTTCCTATCGAAGACAATGCGTCGGACGATGTTGCAGAGGGACTGATGCACGGACTCGTAAGAGATTTTCGCCTGGCGATGAAGGATCCGCAGGACTTGCACGTGAGGGCGAGCATTATGTGGCACGCGTCGCTGGCCGAGAACAATGTTGTGAAAATGGGAAAGACGAAGGACTTCCAGGCTCACAATATGGAACACCAGCTGAGCGCATTTACGGACTGCAACCACGGCGAGGGACTTGCGGTTCTGCACCCGACTTACTACAGACATATATATAAGGACGGGCTCGGCAAATTCGTGCGCTTCGCAACGGAGGTCTGGAGACTGAATCCTGCGGACTACGAAAATGACGAGGCGCTGGCGCTTGCGGGCATAGATGCACTGGATGCTTTTATCCGCGAGATGGGACTTCCGACGACGCTGAGAGAGCTCGGCATTACGGACAAAAGCCAGCTTCGTGAGATTGCGGATTCCTGCTTTATTTCGCAGGGAGCATTCAGACCGCTGACACACGACGAGATTCTGGAAATATACGAGGAGTGCTTCTAAATGATTCTGGACTTAGCGATTATTGTAATAATTATTCTGTCTGTTGTTATAGGCAGCAAGAAAGGCATACTACAGACCGGCCTTCGTTTCGCGTCGCTTATTCTGGCGCTCGTGCTCGGCGTGATGATGACGGGGAAAGTGTCGAACCTGCTTTATGCGACAAGTCTCGACGAGAGCATGATGACGACGCTCTACGAAAAGGCGAAGGACGGAACGATTGACCTGGGCTACTTTATGCCGAAGCTTTTCTCCGAAACCTTTATGAAAATCGGGGACATCGGACTCCGTTTCACGGTGCGGCAGTTTACGGCATTTGCGATTACGGTTTTCTCGTTCCTGCTTATCGTATTCATAGTCTGGCTGATTACTTTCTTTTTAATAAGGACGCTCAGAAAGAACCGTGAAAAGAAGACCATCATCGGTCGTGCCGATTCAAGTGCGGGCATGATTGTCGGAGCGATTAAGGGCGTGATTATCGTCTGCCTGCTTCTGGCTTTTATGTTCCCTCTTGCGGGAATTTTTATACCGGACAAGATACCGGCGCTGAACGAAATGCTGAGCAGCTCGTTCATTGCGGGCAGGCTTTACGACAGCAATCCGCTGCTGTATTTCATAAAGAATATGATTGTATAGTAAATGCCTGAAATGCTTGAAATGATGTACCTATTATGATACAATCCATAGGCTATGGATTTTGAGAAAAACATGAGCGAAGACGAAATGTACATGCGCGAGGCGCTTGCCGAAGCGAGACTTGCTGCAGAGGTCGGGGATGTCCCGGTCGGAGCAGTGGTCGTGAAGGACGGCAGGATAATCGCCAGAGCGCACAATAT
>JABUTC010000034.1:13928-16928 GCA_021442505.1 Mogibacterium sp.
CTGTATGTGACGCTTGAACCCTGCTCGATGTGTGCGGGCGCGATGGTTCTCGCAAGGCTGGACCGCCTTTGCATAGGAGCGATGGACCCGAAGAACGGAGCCTGCGGGTCGATTTTCGACGTAGCACATAATGAAAGGCTCAACCACAGAGTACAGACAGACAAAGGCATTCTCGAAGAGGAATGCTCGGAGATACTGAAGGATTTCTTCAGGGAGATGAGAGTCTCCAAATCGGCGCTTAAGCGCAACAAGAAACTATCGGAGGATTAGAACTGATGAAAAAGCGTGGGCTGATTGCTGTTCTGGCAGCAATTATGGTAATGGCAAGTTCCGTATTCTGCTTTGCAGATGAGGAGGGACTGAAACTCCTTTCCTCGTATCCTGAGGACGGACAGACAAACACATCCATTGAGAACGTAGGAGTTAAACTGTATTTCAACCACACCTTCAAGAATGCGGATGTACAGAAGGCAAACAAGGATCTTGTTTACATCGTAGACTCGAAGGGCAAAAAGATTGATACCAAGGTGCTCTTCAGCGACAAGGAGGACGGAATGGTTCTCGTAGTTGCGGACAATACAAAGAAGGCTGCTAAGATTTCAAACAGTGAGAAGTACATGCTTGTTGTTGATGCTGAGTTCACAGATGACGACGGACACAAACTCGGAGAGAGAGCAACTGTTACGTTCAAGACTTACAACCAGAAGTTTAACAACATCGTTAACGTTGTAATGATGGCGGTTATGTTCGGCGGAATCATGATTCTGACAGTTAAGCAGCAGAAGGATCAGCAGGAAGAGGAAAAGGCTGCAAAACAGAAGACTGATAAGGACAACTCTTTCAATCCTTATAAGGAAGCGAAGAAGACAGGCAAGTCAGTAGACGAGGTCATTGCCGAGGAAGAGGCTCGCCGCGCTAAGCTTGATAAGAAGAGAAAGAGAAAAAAGAAGGACGCTCCAATCGAGAAGAACGTTAAGATTGTGCACTGCTCAGACTATCTGAACAACGTATACCACGTGCACGCACCGAACCCTGTCAACAAGAAGAAGAAAGCCGAGGCTAAGAAAGAAGCCCCTGCTAAGAACACAAAGAAGGGCAAGAAGAAATAGATAGATTGATAAGGATGTCCGGCAACAGGCGGCATCCTTATTTCTTAAAGAAGAGATGGACAAGATTACGATCAGAGCCTGCGCAAAGATTAACCTGTCGCTCGATGTGACGGGTCGTCGCGAGAATGGCTATCACAATATTGAGTCCTTTATGCAGGGGGTCTCCATGTACGATGTAGTGGAGATTGCGCTTGCAGCAGAGACTGACGATGATAACGCGACCTGCTTCGATGCCGGCGGCATCAAAGTGAAGCTGTCTATGAATTGTGAGGAACTTGCCCCGAGCGAGGACAACCTTGCGGTCAAAGGTGCGAAGGCTATGGCCGGAGCTTTTGGCAAGAAAGGGCTCGAACTTCCATCGGCAGTCAAAGTCAGCATCGACAAGAGGCTGCCCGTTGCGGCAGGCATAGCCGGAGGAAGCGGAAACGCCGCGGCAGTGATGCTCGGGCTGAACGCGCTTTGCAGAAACCCTCTCGCACTTTCGGAGCTGATGGATGCCGGAGAGGCGGTAGGAGCGGACCTGCCTTTTAGCATTTACATGAACGCTGCGATGAACAGGGAGGCACTTGGCGGCCTCGCGGGAATCGATGAGGCGGGAGTGGCTGCTGTGGTATCCGGAATCGGCGAGGTGGTTGAGCCTGCTGAAGCGATAGAGAGATTCGCAGTTCTGGCAAACCCGGGAATTGCGGTTTCGACGGCTGAGGTTTACCGCGAAATTGACTCGCTTCCTGCGGAGGCGAGGGTGCCGATGGGACTTTGGCACAATGTTATGGAAAAATACACGCTCGAGGCATACGAGGGCGCGATGGAACTGAAGCTTGCGATGGAGGCGCTCGGAGCGGAGCACGTCCTGATGAGCGGAAGCGGACCGACAATGGTCGCATATTATTTGAACGAAGAAGAAGCACAAAAGGGCTTTGAAAAACTGGCAGCCGAGCGTAATGCGAGAGGTCTCGACGGACTATGGCGCATCTGGCTGACGGAAACAGGAAGGGAGCTTTGGACATGATGGATTTTCAGTTGAAGGCACAGAAGCCGCTCAAAGAGCTGGTGTATCTGGAACTGAAACATAAGATTCTAACCGGCGAAATAGAGTCGCAGACCAGACTGATGGAAATCGACCTCGCAGAGAAGATGAATGTGAGCAGAACTCCAATCAGAGAGGCGATACACAGACTTGCCGACGACGGGCTTGTAAAACTCGAGGCAAGAAAAGGTGCTTACGTTGCGAATATTTCAATTAAGGATATGCTCGATGTTTTCGAGGTGCGTGAGGATATGGAGGGTTTCACCGCATACCTGGCAACTCAGAGAATCACTGACGAGCAGAAATTCAAGCTCGACGAAATCGCAAAGAGATATGAGGCTGCAACCAAGAGAAACGACAAGGAGGCAGTAATCGAGCTCGACGAGGAATTTCACAATTTCATCGTTGCCTGCTGCAACAACGAAACTCTGGCAGAACTCGTAAAATACGTCCAGGAGCTTTCACTCAGATTCCGTTATCTGTACTACGATGATTTTTCACTCTACGAGGGAACCGCTGAACAGCATAATCGCATTGCAGAGGCAATCGTTTCAGGCGACGCCGACAAGGCACGTAAGGAAGCCGACGAGCATGTAAAAACTCTCAAGACTTTCGTCATCGAACTGGGAGAAAAAATCGAATCCGGTGATGGGGCAAACATAGAGGTAGAATAAACAATAAAGCTACAAGCGAAAAAGAGCCGCAAGGCTCTTTTTTTTCATATGTGCCGCTCGCGCGGATGCAGGGCTTTGCCCGTGGGCCGTCTCGCCCGCGACTCGCGCGGATGCAATGCTTCGCCCGTGGGCCGTCTCGCCCGCGGCTCGCGCGGATGCAAAAAATCGCCCGTGGGCCGTCTCGCCCGCG
>JABUTC010000034.1:17929-25701 GCA_021442505.1 Mogibacterium sp.
CACTGACGATTCCCTGTGTTGCGGTTCCGCCAAGCTGTCCGAGAGGATTTCCGATAGCAACCGTCATATCTCCGACTGCGAGCTTGCTGCTGTCTCCGAGTGTAACTGCCTTCAGACCTGTTGCGTTGATCTTGATTACCGCAATGTCGTTATCAGGGTCGGAGCCTACGATTGAAGCAGTGTGGTTCTTGCCGTTTCGCAGTGTAACCTTGACTGAGGTTGAGCCCTCGACTACATGATAATTTGTAACGATGTAACCCTTCTCGTTTACGATGACACCGCTTCCTGCACCTTCAACAACCTGAGTCTGTCCGAACATATTTGCCTCGACTCCGGATGTTGTAATTTCGACAACCGAATCCTGATTTAAAGCAATGATTTCAGCGATGGTCAGTTTGCTGCCTGTCGCTTTCTCAAGCGAATTCGTGCTGAGGTTATTGTAGCTTCGAGCGGCGCCTACCATTTTGACAGCGACAAAAGAACTTATCGCAGAGCTAAAAATCATTACAACTATGATTGCGATTGCAAAGAAGCGTTTGGTGACATACGGCGTGCTGTCCTTTGGCTTCTTTTCTTTCTTCTCGAGGAAGTCGTCCGGATTGCCGAACTTCCAGTCGTCGAAACCAATCTCCGAATCTGAATCGCCCGGAGGCGGTGTTGGTTCAGGATTCTTGATCACCTGGCTTGGGTGGATTATTGTCACCTCGTCGTTATCGATGATGCCTTCACCGGTATATAATTTCTCGTTATCGTCCATAATGCGGCCCTCCCCGGCCTGTATTTCTGATGGAGTATATTTCTCCATAATGCCTATTGTGTATTAATTATTATATTAATACTTTATGACGAATTTGTGTATGCTATGCGTTGGTATTAAGTAATGAAATTTCTCGAAAAAAACACCATATTTAGTAATTTTCATATTTTATAATAAAACAAAAAGGATTATAATAAGCGAGTTATGAAAAAGAATGTAACTTTGAAAATCATCAGCAAACAATATGTCGAGAATCTCGAGCCGAGCGGTGAGGCTTTCAGGAGAAATCTTGAACTTGAGGATTCGATTGAGATTATGACGGAGGGCACTCTTTACTCGAAAAACGATGCGACATATATCGCATATGACGAGATTGAGGAGAGCGGACTCCAGAATACCAAGACGCTTCTCAAGCTTACCGACAAGGCACTGGAGATTCGCAGATACGGTGAAGACATGGACGGCAACATGGATATGACTCTGGAGCCGGGCGTTCTCAACATCACCAGATTTAAAGTGCCGCAGTTGGTCAACCTCGACCTTGAGGTGTATACGAACTCGCTCAAGGATGAGCTCAGCGAGGAAGGCTACGGCAAGATCAGCGTTGATTACAAGATTACATTCGACAGCAGCTATGTAAGGCGCACCAAGCTGGAGGTTGAAGTACTGCCAAGCTAACAGGCGCGCAAAGGAGAAAGGGACACAAAATGCAAAAGAAAGGATTCAGTGCTGAAAAGTACATCGAGGAACAGTCAAAGTACATTCTTGAGAGAATTGGCAGCGGAAACGAGAGACTGTACCTTGAGTTCGGCGGCAAACTCGTGCAGGACAAGCATGCTATGCGTGTTTTACCGGGGTTTGATGAGAACGCAAAGATTAAGCTGCTACAATCACTTAAAGATCAGGCCGAAATTATCATGTGTATCTATGCCGGCGATATTATCACCAGCAAGACCAGACAGGACTTCGGCATCACTTATGATCTTGAAGTTATGAGACTGATTGATGCATTCAGAAGCTATTCGCTGGATGTAAACTCGGTAGTCGTAACAAGATACGAGGACAATCCTTCGGTAAATATGTTTATCAATAAGCTTGAAAGAAGGGGAATCAAGACTTACAAGCATATGTACACAAAGGGTTACCCGACAGATGTTGACACCATTGTAAGCGAAGAGGGATACGGCGCTAACCCGTACATCGAGGTTACAAAGCCTATCATCGTTGTTACAGGTCCGGGCGGTGGCTCGGGAAAACTGGCTACTTCACTTTCGCAGGTTTACCACGAGTACAGAAGGGGCAATAAGGCGCGCTATGCAAAGTTTGAGACTTTCCCAATCTGGAGCATTCCGCTCAAGCACCCTGTAAATATCGCATACGAGGCAGCCACAGCCGACCTCAAGGACGTGAACATGATTGACCCGTTCCACCTCGAGGCTTATGGCGAGACTGCTGTAAACTACAACAGAGACATTGACGCCTTCCCTGTGCTCAAGAGAATTCTGCACAAGATTACAGGAAGCGACGACGGATACAAGTCGCCTACAGACATGGGCGTAAACAGAGCTGGTTTTGCAATCGTCGACGACGAGGCCTGCAAAGAGGCGGCAAAGCAGGAGATTATCAGAAGATATCTGATTGCCGAGTGTTCGTATAAGAAGGGTAAAATCGACGAGTCAATCCTCGAGCGCACCAAGCTCCTCATGGAAGAGGTTAATGCGACACGTTACGACAGAGTTGTCGTTAAGCCTGCAGAGGACTATGCAGAGCTCAAGAGAAGCGAGGATCCTGAGAATAACGAGAACGTTATAGTAAGTGCTATGGAGCTTCCTGACGGAAGCATCGTAACAGGAAGAAGCAGCGAAAATATGGTTGCAACCGCAGCGATGGTTCTCAATGCCATCAAGAAGCTCGCGGGAATTCAGGACGACGCACTCATCATTTCGCCGACAATCCTGGAGTCGCTCGGAAACACAAAGACAAGAATTTTCCACGACAAGTCAAGCCTGAATCTCGAGGAGGTTATCATGGCTCTGACACTGACAAAACTGACAAATCCGCTCGCAGAGCTGGCACTCAGAGAGCTGCCGAACCTCAAGGGATGCATCGCACACTGCACAGCTATCCTGAGCGAGAAGGACGAGCAGTCGCTTAAGGCTCTCGGAATTGACATCACATCAAATCCGGAATTCTCGAGCAACAACCTGTATTCTAACTAGAAGATATTTTACGAAGGGGCTCGGGCGGCGAGCCCCTTTTTTACACCTGAAGCACGAGAGGTAATACTATGATAGTTCACGAGTACATAAGAAACTCACATCAGACCTTTGCGGAGAAACCATTCAACGACATAGACAGCATGGTGCTCACGCAGGTTCTGTATGCGAAAATCGAGGCGCAGCTCGACGCGAAAGGCATCGACCGCACGAATCCGGGACTGAGCATAAGAGACTATTTTTACGCGGAGTATTTCGATGATATGTTCAACGACGGCATTGCGGACGAGGAGAACCTGCAACTGTATGCAATCATTTCGGCGAGCAGAAGATACAGAGATATAAAGATAAAACATGTCGCTGCGATTTCGGACCCTGTCGAGGAGCTTCAGTTCGCGGCAGCAACTTTTGAGATTGACGAGCAGACAGACTATGTGTGCTTCAGAGGAACTGACGGAAGCATGTTCGGCTGGAAGGAAGACCTGAAAATGGCTTTTAACGAGGAGATACCTTCGCAGGCCTCAGCTGTCAGATATCTGAACAAGCACTACGGGGAAAAGGCAGACTCTCCTGCCACAAAGCTCATACTCGGAGGTCACTCGAAGGGCGGCAACCTCGCGGTGTACGCGTCTTTTATGGCTGATGATACTGTCAGAAGCAAGCTTGTTGAGGTACACAGTTTCGACGGACCGGGGTTCAAGAACACGGTAATAGAGAGGTTCAACGAAATCGGAAGCGCCTGCGAGATTGTACAGTACGTTCCTCAGACTTCGATAGTCGGTATGATGCTTGCAAGCACGGGTGAAAGAGTCGTTGTTAAGAGTAAGGCATCGGGCATCAACCAGCACGCAGCTTTTACCTGGGAGATTGAAAACGACGAGTTCGTAAAACTCGAAAAAACGGACAGCCAGAGCCTGTTCTTTGACAGGACAATCTCCGACTGGATTATGAAGGCGAGCGAGGATGAGAGAGAACAGTTCGTCGAAGTATTATTCGACCTTGTGAGAGAGTGCGGGGTTGAGACGGTTAACGACCTGAAGGAGCTTCCGGCAAGCAAGTACATGGAAGTTTACAAGATCTACACGAAGCTCGACGCGGAGAACAAAGCGATAGTAAGCGAAATGTTCCAGTCTCTGTTTAAGTCCGCAGTATGGGCGGCATTTCCGGAGAAACTGAGAACGGAAAATTCGGAGAAGTTATGGAGTTCCGATAAGAAATCCAAGAAGGAAAAATAATGAAGAAAGTTATCACTTTTGTAGTAGCCACAGCCTTTCTCTTTGGAACCATGGAGGTTGCACTCAAGATTGGCGGAGCGAGTTTCGATGCGCTGCAGCTGACCTTTCTGAGGTTCATCATCGGAGGTCTGGTGCTCGCACCGTTTGCGTTAAAAGAATATAAAGATATGTATATCTCGGAGGGAAAGCGGATAAGCCGGGAGGATTTTATCTGGGTCTTCCTGGTTGGCGTAATGTGCATTCCGGTGAGCATGCTCGCATTCCAGATTGGCATTCAGAACTGCAATGCATCAACGGCGGCATCGATAATCTGTCTGAACTCGGTTTTTACCATGCTGATCGCACACATCTTCACCTCGGAGAAAATGGACATCAACAAGACACTCGCTGTCTTCATGGGCTTCATCGCACTGTTTTTCATGATGCGTCCCTGGGATGTGCAGGAGGGAAACACTCCTTTTGGCCTTCTAATGATGCTTATCGCTTCTCTGGCATTTGCGTCATACACGGTTATGGGAAAAAGAACGGTCGCAAGGGTCGGGGTTTTCACACAGACCTCGCTGAGTTTTATACTCGGCTCGGGCATTCTGCTGATAATAATGATTCTCACAGGAAGGCCGATTGTTGCAGGCGTGGCGCAGCATCCGCTTATGATTGCCTACGTTGGAATCCTGGTTACGGGATTCGGGTATCTTATGTACTTTCTTGCGATTAAAGCATCGAATGCAACAACGGGCTCTCTGGTGTTTTTCATTAAGCCGGCCATAGCTCCGCTGATTGCGATAGCGGTTCTCGGAGAGCATATTATGTGGAATACGGTTGTCGGAATATTGCTGCTTCTTGGTGCCTCACTTATTACTTTAATAAAACCTGTAAAAATCGAAAAAAAGGCTAAATAGACACTTGAAATTTATAAAAACGTGTGATAATTTTATTGCAGTAAGGACCGATAATCTTTCTGGCAAAGCTACAGCGATGTAGTGACGCAAAGCTAAAGGGGCTGTCTTGAGATAGCCAGCCAGTTGCCCGAGTTTTCTCGGAAAAAAGAGGGAAACCTCAGAAAGCAATGGGACACCATAGCCAATGGCGATCTTAGTGAAGTCGCAGTTGACGAAACCTTCTATACGCCGATGCTTGCTTTTACAATTCTACTAAATTGTCAGCAGCGATTGCACGAGCGCAACAGAAATGATTATAACTGCGAGAGCAGTACCTTATAGAAAACTCCTGCCGAAAGGCGGGAGTTTTTATTTGCTTTCGGAATTCTAAATAACTTGACTTTTCAACAAAAAGAAAGACAATTAACTTGAGGGGGTGCGGAGGAAAAGTCATGGAAGCTAAAAAGACTATTCTTATTGTAGAGGACAACGACATAAATCGCGAAATGCTGTCTATGATTCTGGAGGACAAGTACAATGTTGTAGCGGTTGAAAACGGATTGCTCGGCATTGAAAAACTCCACGAACTCGGTAAACAGATTTCGCTTATTATGCTCGATATTCAGATGCCTGTTATGAACGGATACGAGTTCCTCGACTCCGTAAGGGAAGAGGGTGTCTACACAGACATCCCAATCATCGTTACGACGGGCGGTAACACTGATGAAGAGCAGATAAAGAGCCTCGACAAGGGAGCTTCCGATTTCGTAGTAAAGCCGTACAACGCGGATGTAATTATGAAGAGAGCCGAGGCCCTCATCAGGCTGAGAGAGACATCAGCCGTACTGCACAAGGTTGAAAAAGACGTTGTCACCGGCGCATACAACAAAGAGTTTTTCATGGAGTATGTTTCGCAGCAGCTCGAGAGAAAACCTTACAACGAGTACGACATACTGTGCGCGGAGGTAGAGTCTTTTGACCTTCTGTACGGACGTTATGGAAAGGCGACGAGCGNCGTTACGGAAAGGCGACGAGCGACGCATTCATGAGAGAGTTCGTTGAATCAATCCAGAAGACGTATCCTAAGAACAGCATTGTCGGAATGAACTCGGACGATGTTGTGCTGGTTTTCACCGAAAACGTGTCGTTCGAAGAGCATAAGGCATTCAAGGAAAAAGCAGTTGCGACTTTAAGAGAGGAAGATCTCCCGAGGTTCCCGATTAATTTCGCAATTTACAGAAATATTGACAAGGACCTTAGCATTGAAAAGATCTGTCACAATGCAAAGCTTGCGCTTGAGGGTCTGCGATTCAATCCCGATGCGATGATTGGCGAGTTCGACGAGAAATTCAGAGAACGTCTCGAGCTTCAGGAGGAGATGAAGGACGGCTTTGAACGTGCGGTGGCGGATAAGGAGTTCAGGGTTTACTACCAGCCAAAACACGACGTTGCGACAGGGAAGGTCGGTGGCGCCGAAGCACTGATTCGCTGGATTCATCCGGAGCGCGGTTTTATGAGCCCTGGCGCTTTCATTCCGTTCTTTGAGACAAACGGCTACATCTGCAGAGTCGACCTCTTCGTTATCGAGACGGCCTGTCAGGATATCAGGCGCTGGCTCGACGAGGGACGCAATATTGTACCGGTTTCGATGAATATTTCGCAGGTCGATTTTGACCAGGCGGGACTGGTTGAGACTATTACAGAGATTGTTGACAGAAACAGGGTTCCGCACGAACTCGTTCATTTTGAGATTACCGAGTCGTTCAATGCGACAGATAAGGTTAAGAAGAAGAATGCCGTTGAGGAGTTCAAGAAGAACGGTTTCATGATTGAACTTGACGATTTCGGTTCGGGATACTCGACACTGAACACGCTCGGGCAGCTTCCAATCGATATTATCAAGGTGGACATGGATCTCATCAGAAACATGTTCGATCCTAAGCATCAGGTTATTCTCAAGGGCGCACTCTATACAGCAAGCCAGCTGGAGGTAGAGGTTGTTGCAGAGGGAGTTGAGACTGTTGAGATGGTTGAGGCTATGAAGGAGATGAGACCTGAGAACACAAGACTTTTACTGCAGGGATACTATTATTCCAAGCCTCTGCCGGTAGCCGAGTTTGAGGCATATATGGAAAACAATTAATGGAGGATACTTTATGACTATGAAGGAATTCTACGGGGCAATATCGGGAGATTATGATGAGGCCCTGACAAGGCTGATGAATGAAAGTATGATGAGCCGCTTCGTTAAAAAGTTTGCTGATGACAAGTCTTTCGAGGAACTTGAGCAGAACCTCGCCGCTGACCGTACAGAGGAGGCTTTCAGAGCAGCACATACGCTAAAAGGCGTATGCAAGAATCTGGCTTTCACAGCACTTGCCGATGTATCGTCCGAGATTACAGAGCAGCTTCGCGCAGGCGACCTGGCTGCGGCAAAGGAGTACTTCCCTGTTGTTAAGGAAAAGTACGATGTTGTGTTGGCCGAAATTGCGGAGTTGGAAAAATGAAGAAAATTATAAATCAGATTGAAACGGAAAGACTTATACTGCGACCGTTCACCATGGAAGACTTAGATATAATTGAGTTGCTTTATGGAAATCCTAACATTATGAAATATATGCCGTGTGGACCTCTGTCCGGTGAAGAGATAGAGATTCATATGAGAAACATCGTGGAAGAAGGAGAA
>JABUTC010000034.1:26164-30224 GCA_021442505.1 Mogibacterium sp.
CAGAACGACCTTATGGGAATGACACTGTTCTCATTCGACAAAGGTGAGGAGATTTCGACTCACGCTGCCGGCGGCGATGCAATGGTAACAGTTCTTGAGGGAAGAGGCAGATTCACAGTTGGCGGAGTTGTATATTATCTCGAAGAGGGCGACACACTGATTATGCCTAAGGATATCCCGCACGCTGTGTACGGCGAGGAGCAATTTAAGATGCAGCTGGTAGTATCGTTCTAAACTAAAGCAATAATATGAGAAAGAAAAAAGCCTTGAAGCAATTAAAACTTCAAGGCTTTTTGGTGTCCCAGAGAGGATTCGAACCTCCGGCACCTGCTTTAGGAGAGCAGTGCTCTATCCCCTGAGCTACTGAGACGTATCTGAGACATATCTGAAACAGATAGAAGCTGTTTCCAGCAAGCAATATGATAGCATAAGCGACAAAGAATAATCAACAGATACCGACTTTCACAAAAAATTCATCAAAAATTTGTGAAAAAATACAAAAAGTATTTATTTAATACAATCTGAAGGTTGTATAAGTGTTTTGTATGAGATAAAATACAAGGCGCAGTTGGAAAGTTTGCATGTTCATAAAGCGTGGCATGCAAATCTATTTTTTTTAGAGGACTGTAAAATATTTGCAAACAAAAGCACAAATATTGGAGGAAATATGTATAACATCAAACAGGTTCAGAGCGAGTATATGAGCAAGCTGATTTCGGCGGACTATGCTGCAAATCTTGTTAAGAGCAATTACAGGCTTCACTTTGGAATCGGAACAGGAACATCCGTGTATATGGACAGAGCCCTGGCTTCAAGAATGAAGAATGATACTCTGCTACGTGGACTTGAGGTACAGACAGAGATTGCAATCCGCAAGGATTTCATGGAGACATATAAGGCGACAACATCGGTTGATCAGTGCCGTTTCTATTCTTCGCATTTCGGTGCGCTCGACAGACGCATGCAGAAGGAAGGAAACAGCTGGTTCGTTCCAATTCTGTTTAACGAGGAACCACTGTACTGGAATCAGGAGGGCAACGCTTTTGACATCTGCTGTTTCCAGGTTGCGCCGATGGACAAGTACGGAAACTTCAATTTCGGACCGGTTAATGCAGACCTCTGGGGTATCATCAGAAACTCAAAGATTGTAATTGTTGAGGTTAATGAGAGCATGCCGATTGCACTTGGATATGACTCACACATCAACATTTCAGAAATCAGCTATATAATTGAAGGTGACAATCCGACACTTCCTGAGATGCTTCCTAAGGAGGCTTCGGAAGAGGACAAGAGAATCGCTGAGTTCATTGTAGGCAAGGTAAACAACTTCAGCACACTGCAGCTTGGAGTAGGCGCCGTTCCTAACAGCGTTGGAACCATGCTGGCTGACTCGGATGTAAGAGACTTGTCGGCACACAGCGAGATGTTCGTAGACGGATACGTTCACCTCTATAACGCGGGTAAACTCACAAACAGAAAGCCTAGAGACAAGGGCCTTTCTGTATATACTTTTGCCGGAGGAAGCAGAGCGGTTTACGACTTCATCGACGACAACCCGATCTGCTGCAGCGCGCCGGTTGACTATGTAAACAATGTCCACACGATTTCGGAGTTCGACAACTTCATCTCCATTAACGGCTGTATAGGCGTGGATATTTTCGGTCAGGTCTGCGCAGAGTCCGTTGGATACAGACATGTCAGCGGAACCGGCGGTCAGCTCGATTTCGTGCTCGGAGCCTTCCTTTCGAACGGGGGAAAAAGTTTCATCTGCACTCATTCGACAATGACCGACAAGAAGGGCGAGAGACATTCACTCATCCATCCGATTCTTCCAACCGGTTCAATAGTTACAACGCCAAGAGCGGCTGTTAACTACATAGTAACCGAGTTCGGCGGAGTAAATCTCAAAGGTAAATCAACATGGCAGAGAGCCGAGGCGCTCATCAGCATCGCACATCCTGAGTTCAGAGAAGAACTCATCAAGGAAGCAGACAAGATGGGAATCTGGCGTAACACAAGTAAAGGAGAATATCTCTAATGTATAAGGAATTACTTAGAGAAGCATGGGTCGAGATTGACCTCTCCGCATTAGACCACAATATTAAGACGATCAAAAATCATCTCGGTGACAACACCGAGATGATTGGCGTTATAAAGGCAGACGCCTACGGTCATAGTGCGGTAGAGTGTGCGGCTGTGCTTGAGGCAAACGGAATCGAGAGATTTGCAGTAGCTACACTCGACGAAGCAATAGAACTGGTAGAGGAGGGCTTTGATCAGGAGATTATCATACTCAGCCTTAGCCCGATGCTTTGTGCGGACACTCTGATTGAGTACGGACTTACTGCTGTTATCGGAAGCATTGAAGCCGCAGAGGCTATATCGCAGGCTGCCGTAGAAGCGGGCAGAAAGGCGAAAGTGCTTTTTGCAGTTGATACCGGCATGGGCAGAATCGGATACAGGACTATGACAGATGAGGAAATCGCTGAGGCGTGCGATGAATATCAGCAGATTGATGCTCTTGATGGAGTGGAAATCTCAGGAGTAATAACTCATTTCTCAACTGCTGACGAGGAAGATAGAGAATACACCGAGGCGCAGATTGAAAGATACAATAATTTCTGTGCTGCAATGGAGAAGGCAGGAGTTAAGCCATACAGAGTTGTTGCAAACAGTGCGGCAATTATGGTTCATCCTGATGCACATTTCGAGGCTGCAAGGCCGGGCATCATTATGTACGGCTGCTATCCGTCGAATTATCTCTATGGAAAAGAGCTCGACTTAAAGCCTGTGATGTCGGTAAAAGCCAATATCGTAAACATCAAGACAGTCCCTGCAGGAACTTCGGTAAGCTACGGCAGGAAGTTCACCAGCGAAAAGGACACAGTCATTGCGACTTTGTCCCTCGGCTATGCGGACGGCTACAAGAGAGGTCTTAGCGGAAAGGTGTCGGTTCTTGTTGACGGACACAGAGTTCCTGTAATCGGAAACATCTGTATGGATCAGTGCATGATAGACGTGACTTCTGTACCGGGAGTTAAACTCGGGGACGAGGTTGTGATTATGGGAGCGTCTGGTGATGATGCTGTCACCGCAGACGAACTTGCAAATCTCATGGGTACAATCAACTATGAGATTACATGCGGCTTCGGACAGAGACTTCCTAAGCTGTTTGTAAACTGGCCTGAGGAATTAATCGCGAGAGAATTAATCGTGGAGGAATAAAATATGAGCAGTTTCGTACAGGCAGACGGAAACCTGCTTGTCTGGATACAGCACACATTTGTGAATGATGCATTTACGCCGGCGGTAAAGTTCATTACGATGTTCGGCGAGGCGGGAATTTTCTGGATTGCACTTTGTGTGCTGCTCCTGTGTTTCAGAAGAACCCGCAAACTCGGATTGCTTGCGGGACTTTCACTGCTGCTTTGCTTCATCTGCTGCAATCTCATTGTAAAACCGATTGTAGACAGAACAAGGCCGTGGGTGATTTTCGAAGAAGTTGTGAGGCTGGTACCGGATCCCGGCGATCCGTCATTCCCTTCGGGGCATTCGGCAAATTCAATGGCGACGGCCTTTGCCATACTTCTGAACTCTGCGAGATGCGGGGTTAAGCGTTACTGGGGAGTAATACTTGTTATTTTGGCAGTGCTCATTGCGCTTTCGAGACTGTATCTCGGAGTGCACTTCCCTTCGGACGTGATAGTTGGCATATTATTTGGCATATTGAGTGCAGTTATTGTATACTATGCAAGCAAGTATTATGAAAGCAGAAAGATGAAGAAGCTATAGGAGAGTTACTGATGAAGAAATTCAAAAGTATATTAATTATCGCAATACTGCTGAGCTCACTGTTTGTTTTTACAGGATGCTCGGACCAGACAAAGATTCTCGGACGCTGGGACATCGTCAAGGTTACATCCGGAAATCTCATAATGGATTCGGAAGAACTTAAGTCACTCGGCATGAGCTCTGCGGGATCAATCAGATTCAACAAGAGCGGAAGCTGCAAGATTGACTTCCTCGGCGACGAGTACGAAGGAACCTGGGAAATGGGAAA
>JABUTC010000035.1:0-3079 GCA_021442505.1 Mogibacterium sp.
AATACAAGGAACAAGAAGAGGCGTGCGAACAGTTCTGATATAGGAATTGCCTACCATAGAATTATGGAACAGATTGATTTTGCCGCTGTTATTAAAGATGACGGAAGTGTCGATGAGGCATATATCAAATCTGTAGCAGAAGACCTCCTTGCGAGAAAAGCGATTGATGAGAATGCATACAAAGATGTAGAACTTTCAAACATCTCGGCGTTCTTCAAGGTCGACCTTGGAAAGAGAGCGGTTAAGGCCTGCCGTGAGGGCAAGCTGAAAAAGGAAAAGCCTTTTACCCTTGTCTACGAGAAAGACGGACAGGATGTGCTGGTGCAGGGAGTTGCGGACTGTGTTTTCGAAGAGGACGGAGAACTCGTTCTTGTTGACTATAAGAGCAGTTTCCTGAGGAAAGACAAAGCGAGAGAAGAGGAAATCGCCAGAATAAAGAGCGAATATGCAGTTCAGATAGCAATCTACGGCGAAGCCCTGAAACAGGGAACAGGCAAGGTGCTTAAGGAAGCGTATCTGTATCTCTTCCTCTATGGTGAAGCACTCGACATGATGTAATAAAAAACAAATAAAGAAGACGCCTTTCGGCGTCTTCTTTTTGTTTAACAAAGTGTTGTTAAATGGTATGTGTCATCAAATCTTATACAAGACCCTGAGCCATCATAGCCTCTGCAACTCTCTCGAATCCAGCGATGTTAGCACCCTGAACAAGAGCGTTCTTGTTTCCGTAGTACTTCTCACCAGCGTTAGCGCAGTTAGCATAGATGTTCTTCATGATCTGGTGAAGCTGCTCGTATACGTCCTCGTGCTGGAATACAGTGTGTCCTGCATTCTGGCCCATCTCGATGCATGAGCATGCAACTCCGCCTGCGTTAGCAGCCTTAGCTGGTCCAACAGCGATCATGTTCTCCATGAGATACTGGAGAGCGTCGTTTGTTGTAGGCATGTTTGCTCCCTCGCAGTAGAACTTGCATCCGCCCTCTACGATCTGCTGAGCATGCTCCATGTGAACGTCGTTCTGCATAGCGCAAGGAATGAACATGTCAATCTTGCATCCTGTATCCTGAGCTACGCCCCAAGGCTTCTTGCCTGCGAAGAACTGAGCGTTAGGGAACTTCTCTGCGTAAGGTGCGCAAACGTTCTTTCCTGAACCTCTGAGCTCGAGGAGGTAAGCGATCTTCTCGTCTGTTCCGATTCCGTCTGGATCATAGATGTATCCGTCCGGTCCTGAAATAGTTACGCACTTAGCGCCGAGTCTCTGGAGCTGCCATGCTGTTCCCCATGATACGTTACCGAATCCGGAAATAGCAAATACCTTGTCCTTGATCTCCTCACCGTTAGCCTTGAGCATTTCCTCAGCGTACCATACGATACCGAAGCCTGTAGCCTCTGATCTTCCGAGGAGTCCGCCGTAAGGGATACCCTTACCTGTGAGTGTTCCGTTGTAGAGTCCTGTAAGTCTCTTGTACTGTCCGAAGAGATATCCGATCTCTCTAGCGCCTACACCGAGGTCACCGGCAGGAACGTCTGTGTTAGGCCCGATGTGTCTGTAGAGCTCTGTCATGAAAGCCTGGCAGAATCTCATAACCTCAGCATCTGACTTTCCGTTAGGATCGAAGTCCGAACCACCCTTACCACCACCGATAGGAAGTCCTGTCAGTGAGTTCTTGAAGATCTGCTCGAATCCGAGGAACTTGATGATTCCAGGATATACGTTTGGAGCGAATCTGAGTCCACCCTTGTAAGGTCCGAGTACGCTTGAGAACTGATATCTGTATCCTCTGTTAACCTGTACCTTACCAGCATCGTCTACCCAAGTAACTCTGAAGCTGATGCCTCTCTCTGGCTCGATCAGTCTCTCGATGAGTCCTGACTCGATGTACTCTGGGTGCTCCTGAAGTACTGGCTCGAGGGATGTCAGTACCTCTTCTACAGTCTGAAGAAATTCAGCCTCATGTGGGTCTCTTGCTTTAGCGATTTCAATGTACTTGTCACATAATCTTGCCATTAGTTTTTTCTCCTTAAATAAAAAACACTTTATTAGATTGCGCTGATGTGTAAGTAGCCACACATCAACACTAAAATTCTATCACTTGATAGAAAAATGTCAATAATAAAACAATCGTGCCTTGTACTGTTTAAGTTCAAAATCATTAGCAAATGATGGCTTCTTCGCGTTCAAATTTGACAGCAACTGTGATAAAATATAGTGTCAAAAACTATGTGGAGGGGAAGAATGGATTTCAGTAGATTAAACAGCGAACAGATCAAGGCAGTTAAGCATACGGAGGGACCGCTTCTGATACTTGCAGGAGCAGGCTCCGGAAAGACTACGACCATGACACACCGCATCGCATATCTGCTGGAGCAGGGGGCAGACCCGCACGAGATTCTGGCTGTAACTTTTACAAACAAAGCGGCGGGCGAAATGCGCAGCCGTATAAACGAACTCGTTCCATACACACAGGGCATGTGGGTTATGACCTTCCATGCGATGTGCGTGAGAATGCTGAGATATCAGAGCGAGATTCTCGGATATAAAGAGGGTTTTACGATTTATGACGAGACCGACAAGAAGGCTCTGATTAAAAGAATTTACAAGGACCTGAACATCAATGAAAAGGAAGTTCCGGTCGCTCTTACGATAAGCACTATAAGCAAGTGCAAGGAGCAGGCGGAAGGACCTGAGGAATTCAAGAATAAATTTTTCAAGGACTATGCCTCCGATGCGATTTACGAGATATTCAAGAAGTACAACGAAGAGCTTATGGCGAACAACGCCATGGACTTCGACGACCTGCTGCTGAACGGAGTGAGACTGCTCGAAGAGGACAGCCGTGTGCTTGAGTATTACAGTAACCGCTTCCGTTACATCATGGTCGATGAGTACCAGGATACGAACTATCTGCAGTATAAGCTCGTAAGCATGCTCGCTTCGGCGCACGGAAATCTCTGCGTAGTAGGAGATGACGACCAGTGCATCTATCAGTGGAGAGGCGCGGATATCCGAAACATTCTCGATTTCGAGCACGACTATCCGAACACGGCGACAATCAGACTCGAGCAGAACTACCGCTCG
>JABUTC010000035.1:3671-9745 GCA_021442505.1 Mogibacterium sp.
ACAATGTGCTTATGAGATCAGGATATCTGAAGGCTCTAGAGGATACAAACACAATCGAAGCGGATGCCAGAATCGAGAACATTATGGAGTTCAAATCCGTAATAGAGGAGTTCGAGGCAGGCATCGAAGACGGTGATACCAAAGCTATGATTGAGGAGTTTGAGGCTGAGCGAAAAGCTCTCATGGGAGAGGGTTTTGTCGCAGATGAACCGACACTGCTCGGAAGTTTCCTTGAACGCACAACACTCATGTCCGACATTGATAATCACAATGAGGACGAGGATGCGGTGGTTCTGATGACTCTTCACAGCGCAAAGGGTCTGGAGTTTCCGATTGTATTCATACCGGGACTTGAGAACGGAGTTTTCCCGGGCAGCTCGGCGACAGAGGAGCTCTCCAAGATGGAGGAAGAAAGAAGACTCTGCTACGTCGGCATAACAAGAGCAAAGAAGAAACTGTATCTCACAAATGCAAGATACAGAATGCTTTACGGAAAAAGCGATTTTACGATGGAGTCAATCTTCCTGAATGAGATGGACAAGGATTTCATCGAAGGTGATAAGACAGACAAGGAACGCGAAAAACTTGGCGGCGGCATTTCCGGAGAGGGCGGCCTGTACGGAGATTATTTTTACGGCGGACGAAAGAGAGGAACTGCGGACGGCTACGGCGGCAAGCCTGCGGGAAAACCTTTCGACTCGCTTTCTGCTTCAAAGAGTGCGACCAAGAACAAGATGTTCCTTGATGATGATTATGCAATCGGCGACATACTCAGGCACCCGAAGTTCGGAGAAGGTATGCTGATTGAGCAGGACGAGAAGACGATGACGATTATTTTTGACGAAGTCGGACAGAAGAAAATCGGCAAAGGCTACGTCAAGATGGAAAAGGTCAGAAAAGCTTAAAAAATTTGAGAAAGAGCGGCAGAGGGATGACAGCAGACAAGGCAGCAAGAATTGAAGAACTTGTAAAAATTCTCAATGAGGCATCGAAGGCTTACTACGACGATGCCAGTGAGATTATGTCGAATTATGAATACGATGCCCTGTACGATGAGCTTGAAGCCCTTGAGAAGGAGACCGGCATTCACCCGGACAACAGCCCGACCGTTAACGTCGGTTACACGGTGAAGTCGGCGCTTCCTAAGGTGCAACACCCGAGCCGCATGCTTTCGCTGGACAAGACCAAGGACAGAGAGGCTCTCAAAGCGTGGCTTGGAGGACATGAGGCGCTGCTTTCTTGGAAGCTCGACGGCCTTACTGTCGTTCTTACTTACGAAGACGGCAGACTGACTCAGGCGGTTACCAGAGGAAACGGAAGTGTCGGTGAACTAATCACTGACAATGCCAGGGCCTTTAGGAATGTCCCGGCACAGATTCAGCACAAAGAGGAAGTCACTGTTCGTGGAGAGGCAGTGATCAAATACTCGGATTTTGAGAAGATCAACGAGGCTATCTGCGACGCGGACGCCAAGTACAAGAATCCGAGAAACCTCTGCAGCGGAAGTGTAAGACAACTTGATTCGAGAATCACAGCTGAGAGAAACGTATATTTCTATGCTTTTACCCTGACTTCCGTTGAAGGGGCGGAGCTTGAGACGAGAAGCTCACAGATGGAGTGGATGAAGACCCAGGGCTTTGATGTCGTGGATTATGTCAAGGTCGATGAGAATAACATCCTCGAAGAGATAGAAAAATACGAGAAGGCGATACCGGAGTTTGACATTCCGTCGGATGGTCTTGTGCTTACGATGGAAGACCTTGCGTACGCTTCGACACTCGGTACGACTGCAAAATTCCCACGTGATGCTATTGCTTTCAAATGGCAGGACCAGCAGGCCGAAACGACGCTGCTCGAGATTGAGTGGAGCCCGTCGAGAACAGGTCTTCTGAATCCGGTTGCGATTTTCGAAGCTGTTGAGCTTGAAGGTACGACGGTCAGCAGAGCCTCGGTTCACAACATAAACATAATGGAAGAACTGCAGCTTGGAATCGGCGATACCATCACCGTTTACAAGGCGAACATGATAATTCCGCAGATAAGCGACAATCTGACGAGAAGCTCCCGCATGGAAATACCGGAAGCGTGTCCTGTATGCGGAGGTGCGACCGAAGTCAGAAACGAGCTCGGAACGAAAACTCTCGTGTGCACCAACCCGGAATGCATAGCGAAGCACGTAAAGAGCTTTTCGCATTTCGTGTCGCGTGATGCGATGAACATAGAAGGCCTTTCCGAAGCGGGACTGCTTAAATTCATCGGAAAAGGCATATTGAAGACATTGCCGGATATTTTTGACATTGCCGAACACAGGGATGAGATCGTCACGATGGACGGCTTCGGCGAAAAATCTTTTAAGAAACTTGCGACGGCCGTCGACAAGGCGAGAAAGACAACACCGGCAGCACTTTTATACAGCCTCGGTATCACAGGCGTGGGAGTGAATATTGCAAAAGTGATTTCGAACTCCTGCCACAACAAGTGGAGTGAGATTGAGGCACTTGATAAGGAATTGCTCCTTGGAGTGGAGGGGATAGGCGAGATTCTTGCCGACAATATTGTGACCTACTTCGCTGCAGAGGATAATAGAATAATGATTGACAGACTGCTCGAGAGAGTGGAGCTTGACGAGAGTTTTGAGGAAGCCGGTGACGGACTCAAGGGACTTGTGTTTGTAATTACAGGAAGCCTTGAGCATTACGGAAACCGAAAGGAACTCAAGGCGGAGATTGAGGCTCAGGGAGGAAAGGTTGCAGGAAGTGTGAGCGCTTCGACAAACTACCTCATCACAAATGATGCTTCGTCCGGCTCGTCAAAGAATAAGGCAGCCAGAGAACTCGGTGTCGCCGTAATCGACGAGGCTGAGATTATAAGGATGCTGAAAGACGGAAGAAAGGAGGAGTAGCCCAATGGAAAATGCATATCTCGACATCGAGAAGAATTTTGAAGAATCCGAAGAGAAGATTCTTGAGCTCCTCAGGGAAAAGAAGTACTTCCAGTGCAGGGACGAGCTCCTCAAGTTCAATGCGGTAGATATCGCAGAACTGCTGGAAACAGTAATGGAAGAAGAGGATATGTCGAAGGCTGTAATGCTTTTCAGAACTCTTCCGAAAGACATATCAGTTGATGTTTTTTCCCATCTCGACGTTGATGACCAGGTGGAGATTATCAACATAATCACAGACCCCGAGATTCAGTACATCATCGATGAACTTGACTTCGACGACATGATCGACGTGCTCGAGGAGCTGCCGGCAAATCTTGTAGACAAGATTCTCGACAAGGCTCCAAAGAGCGAGAGAAAACTGATTAACAGCTTCCTGAATTACAAGGAAGACAGTGCGGGCTCTCTGATGACCCCGTACTACATCAATCTGCAGAAGAACTGGACGGCTGCAGAGGCGCTGGCTCATATCAAGGAAGTGGGTCTCGAGTCAGAGACTATCTATACCTGTTATGTTCTGGACAGCGGACGTAAGCTTATAGGAATCGTATCCCTGAGAGCGCTCGTTATCGCAGATGACAACACTAAGGTTTCAGATCTCATGAGAGAGGAATTTGTCCTTGCTCATGTAGACGACGACCAGGAGGAACTTTCCGAACTCTTCAAAAAGTACGGCTACCTGGCTATCCCGGTAGTTGACAAGGAGGGTCGACTTGTCGGTATCGTAACAGTCGACGACATCCTTGATGTCATCGAAGAAGAGACGACTGAGGATATGGAGCGTATGGGAGGTGTCATCGACAGCGAGAACAAGGACTACCTCGACCTCTCTGTAATGGGACATGTCAAGGCGAGATTCCCGTGGCTTTTACTCCTCATGTGCTCGTACTTCATAACGGGCGGAATCATCGCGAGCTTCGAAGAGGCTCTTTCAGCAGTAATCGTTCTTGTAACATATATGCCTATGCTCATGGGTACCGGCGGAAACTCCGGAACACAGGCATCCACACTTGTCATTCGCGGAATGGCCACAGGAGAACTTGAACTTTCGGACTGCCTGAAAGTAGCGTGGAAGGAGATACGTGTAGCGCTCTTAATAGGAGTTGCACTCAGTGCAATAAACTATTTAAGAATTGTTTATCTCGACGGCGAGGCACCGCTTATTGCACTTACGGTCTGCTGCTCGATGATACTTATAGTAATTGTCGCAAAACTCATCGGATCGCTGCTGCCTATGCTCGCCAAAAGAATAGGCATCGACCCGGCACTTATGTCGGGACCGATGATGGCATCTATCACTGATATGATTTCGCTGTGCACATACTTCGCTATGGCAGGTGTATTTCTGAATATTTAAGCTTACGGGAGGACGACGTGAAGGAAAGAAATTACGGCGAGCTTAAAGAGATTGCTCGCAAGGTCAGAATCGATGCGCTGAAAGCCATCTACAATGCAAAGTCGGGACATCCGGGCGGTTCTTTCTCGGTTACAGAGATACTTGTTGCTCTGTATTTTGACGAGATGAACATCGACCCGAAGAATCCTAAGATGGACGGAAGAGACAAGCTGGTGCTCTCAAAGGGACACGCAGTACCTGCTCTTTACGCAGTGCTCGGCGAAAGAGGATATTATGATGTAGAAGAGATGATGAGCCTGAGACAGCTTGGAAGCCATTTCCAGGGACATCCTAATATGCACAAGTGCCCGGGAATCGAGATGTCGACAGGTTCGCTCGGACAGGGATTCTCTGCTGCAGTCGGAATGGCAATTGCAAACAAGATTGACGGCAAAGACGGTTTTGTTTATGCAGTAACCGGAGATGGCGAGCTCCAGGAGGGAATCATCTGGGAGGCGGCTTTACAGGCGGCAAACAGAAAACTCGATAATTTCATCGCAATCGTAGACAGAAACGGTCTTCAGATTGACGGAGATGTTGATAAGGTAAAGAAGGTAAATCCTATCGATGAAAAGTTCGCAAGCTTCGGCTTCAACGCACTCACCTGTGACGGCCACGACTTTGAGAGTATTTTCGCAGCAATCGATGCGGCAAAAGCCAACAAGGGAAGCGGAAAGCCTACAGTAATTGTTGCAAGTACGCACAAGGGCCACGGCGTATCCTTCATGGAGGATCAGGCGGGCTGGCACGGCAAGGCGCCGAATGCAGAGCAGTTTGAAGCGGCAATCAAGGAACTCGGAGGTGAGATGTAATGGCAGACATTAAGAAAATCGCTACGAGAGAAGCGTATGGAGAATTCCTCGTTGAAGAGGGTGCAAGAAGACCTGAACTCGTTGTAATGTGTGCAGACCTCTCGGGTTCAAACAAGACTGACGGCTTCGAAAAGGCTTATCCTGAAAGATTCGTGGAGTGCGGCATTTCGGAGCAGGACATGTTTGCTGAGGCTGCGGGAATCGCACATTCGGGACATGTTGTATGCGCAAGTTCTTTCGCAATGTTCGCAGCAGGAAGAGGCTACGAAATAATCAGAAACTCCATCGGATATACTAATGCTAATGTAAAAGTATGCGCAACTCACGGCGGAATCACTGTCGGAGAGGACGGAGCAAGCCACCAGACTGTAGAGGATCTGGCACTCATGAGAGTCATTCCGGGAATGCTGGTTATCAATCCCGCAGACGCAGTAAGTACAAAGGCGCTTCTCGGACAGGCTTTCGCAGTTGACGGACCGGTTTATGCAAGACTCGGAAGATCCGGTGTTCCTGTAATCTACGATGAGAACGACACATTTGAAATCGGCAAGGCGAAAACAGTTTGCGAGGGCTCCGATGTGACAATCATCGCTACAGGAATCATGGTTGACGCGGCTATGCAGGCTGCTGAAAATCTCGCTGCAGAGGGTGTATCTGCAAGAGTTCTCGATATGCATACAATTAAGCCGATTGATGAAGAGGCAATCATTAAGGCTGCTAAGGAAACGGGCAAAATCGTTACAGCAGAGGAGCATTCGGTAATCGGCGGACTCGGCAGTGCTGTTGCAGAGGTTCTCGTACAGAATTATCCTGCACCCGTTGCTATGGTTGGACAGAAGGACTGCTTCGGCGAATCCGGAAAGCCGGCAGACCTCCTCAAGAAGTACGGTATGACAACTGACGATATCGTAGCGGCGGTTAAAGG
>JABUTC010000036.1 GCA_021442505.1 Mogibacterium sp.
AGGCAAAAGCCACAAAGCCGACGGCCAGCGCAAGCACGACCGTAATCCCCTGCCACAGGCAGAGCATCATAACGGCTATGAACACTATGAACGCCAGTAGCAAATCCATACTCTATCTCAATCCCCTAATCTCTAATTTCTATCTCCGAACTCAATGCTGTCGAGCACCTCGGTCAGTATCTTTCTTGCATCAAGAATATCGCTTCTGTCCTGACTCTCAAGAGCCCTCTCGAATTCCATAATCGCGTCGTTTATAAGTTCTCTGTCATTTCTCACCGACTCCTCGTACAGCCTCTCGCCGCGGAGAATCAGCAGTCTGTTTGCCTCCTCGTTACGTGGCAGCTGCTTAAGATATGACAGTTTCTCCATGCGCTCCTTTGCCTCTTCCTCAGTGAGTCTGCTGTCCTTGCCCTGGATGATGACTTTTCGCCGTACGCCTGTCGACACAACGCAAACCTCCACCTCGAGGAGTGAGTTCACATCGTAGGTGAAAGTCACATCGACCGACTCCTGACCCTGAGGTCCCTCTGGAACAGGCACAGAAATCTCGCCGAGAAGCAGATTGTTCACTGCCATGCGGCTTTCGCCCTGAAGAATTTTAATGTCGACTTTTTTCTGGTTATCGTGCGCCGTGTAGAAGGTCTTCGTGCGGCTCACCGGAATAACCGTGTTTCTGTCGATAATCGGCGCGTAGTGGCCGGCCTCCTCGAAATATCCGTTGTGCATCATACACTCGGTTCCAAGGGTAAAAGGACAGATGTCCGTCAGCACGATTTCCGAAATCTGCTCGTCCCTGTTCTTGATGCCGCACTGAAGCGCAGCTCCGATAGCCACAGCCTCGTCCGGATCGACAAAAATTCCCGGGAATCTCTTGAAAACCTTCGAAACGAATCTGCGGATAATCGGCATTTTTGTCGCACCGCCAACCAGCACAATCTGGTCGATGTCGGCAAGACTGAGGTTCGAATCGCGCAGGCTTCGCTCAATCGGCTTGCGGATTTTCTCGAGCAGAGGCTCGCAGGCTTTCTCAAACTCCGACTCTGTGTAAGTCATTGAGAAAACGCTCGTCTCCTCGCCGTCTTCACCTTTGAAAATCAGTCCTTCCTCTGCAAAGTCGAACGACAGCTCGAGCTCTTTTTCCGCTGTGAAAGCTATCTTCCATGCCTCAGCTGCATTGTACAGTCTTCTGTATGTTCGAATGCCGACATCTTCAGGTGACACAGCCGCTCTCTCGAGGAAAATGCTTATGAGCAATGCGGTGAAATTCTCACCTCCCACGAAATTGTCTCCGGCAATCGACTGAACCTCCATAATGAAGTCGTGAAGTTCAAGTATCGACACGTCGAAGGTTCCACCTCCGAGGTCGAAAACCATGTACCTCATGTCCCCGCCCTGCTTGTCCATTCCGAAAGCAAGGGCCGCAGCCGTAGGCTCATTTATAATTCTGTTTACGGTAAGTCCGGCAAGTTCACCCGCTCTCTTAGTAGCGGTTCTCTGGCTGTCGTTGAAATACGCAGGCACGGAAATAATCGCCTCTGTTACAGGCTCTCCGAGATATTCCTCCGCATCCTCCTTCAGGCTCTTCAGCACAAGTCCCGAGAGCTCCTCCGCCCTGTACTTGTTGCCGGAAAGCACGAACTCCTTGTCCGTTCCCATGCTCCTCTTGAACACGGAAGCGCATTCGAGAGGATGAAGAAGACCGTATTCTTTTGCCGTCTCACCCACGTAAACATTGCCGTCGGCATCCACGCTGACAACCGAAGGTGTCAGGTGTGCTCCGAGTCTGTTCGGTATTATCTCCGCCTTTCCGTCACGGAAACACGAAGCCAGACTGTTTGTGGTACCAAGATCTATACCTATTATCATTTATATAACTCCCATATTCTTCAGGCGGCTAAGCTCCACCCGGTAATCCGTCTCGTGAGGATACTCCTCGATGCCCTTAAGAGCGATTTCCTTCGCAAGCTCGTAGTCGCCCCTGATCTCAGCGGCAAACATGCGGAAAATCTCGACATCCTTGCAGCCTTTTTCACGGCACATCTCGCAGAGCGGTCCTTTGAGCGTGCGGGCGAAAAACTCATCTGCCTCTTCATGGCGCTCGAGTATAGCCATAGTCAGGCCAATGCGGCTGAGGTAAAGCGCCTCCATAGAGCGCTGTTTGCCCAAGCGCTCTTCCTGAATCTCAAGAGCAGACTCCGCAAACATCTTTGCCTCGCCCTTCCTGCCCAATCTGTACATAGCAAGAGCAAGATGCATAACATCATTGTCCGACCCGCTGTCTTCATTTACCTGATCCTGCCAGTACCTGATTTCTTCGGACAGGTTGTTTTCGGACTCGTTGATATATCTCATCAGGTCCTCGGCCCCGTCTGCATCCATCTTGCGTTTATACTTCATAAAGAGCTTCTTCGCTTCGGTCCATTTGCCCTGCATCATCTCGATCAGAACAAGTTCCTTGAAGTAAGCCTTTCTGTCCTCGCGGGATTTCTCCCACTCCTTGAGGAATTCCCTTGCCTCGTCGAATTTTCCGAACATCTCGTAATACTCGAGTTTGAGGCGGTAGTAATAATATGCATCGTCTACAACGTGCAGCTTGTCCAGGGTCGCAAGACCGTTCTCGAAGTCCGACATGTGAGCATACATCTTGTACTTTCTGTACAGTATGTCTCCCCTCTTGTCATCATCATCGGTTCTTGCGTACATCTCGTCGAGCTGTGTGATTACCTTCTCGAAGTCCTTCTTGTACTCGTAGATGTACGACAGACCTCTGTATCCGTCATAATCATCATCGTACTCGATGAGTTTCTTGAAATGCTTTTCGCCCTCGTCGTACAGTCTCAGATACCTGTCGCAGGTTCCGATGTACCAGTGCAGAGCAATTTCATCCGGAGTAACCTTTTGTACCTTCTCGTAGTACTCCTTGGCCTCTGCCGCATACTTGATAAGGTCTGCGTAGTATGTAGCCGCTTTTCCTCTCTCAATCGAAATCGGGTGGTTAGGGAAAGACTCCATTTTGTCATAAAGCTCCAGTGCTCCCTCGATGTCCTCCACCTGACGAAGCAGCCATGCCTTGTAGAACAGGCACTGAATATCGTTAGGATTTACAGCGATGCCCTTGTCGATAGTGTCACGCATGAATTCGAAATCCTTGCGGTTCTTAACAATATTTCTGCCTTCCTCCTCAAGGCAGCAGAGTCTGTAATACATGTTCTCTGCTCTCTCGAGATAGTTGCCGCCCTCGAACATCTCTGCGCACTCCCTGTACAGCGTGAGCGCCTTGCCCGGGTCATTTTCCTCGAGCTCGGCAAGCATCGCCTGGTAGTACTTATACAGCGTCAGGTCGGTCACGCCGGCTCCTTCGAAAAACTCCATCATAGCGTGCGCGTCTTCGTAAAGTCCGTTACGCAGCATAATCTCCATCTTGAGCGTGTAGTAAGCGAGCACGCTTCCGTCCATCGAAATTGCCGCATTGATCTCCTCGAACGCAGTCCTGTCATTAAATTCGCAGTAATTTGCCAGCGCGAGGTGATATCTGATAAGAGGCGAACCTGAATCGATCGCCTTTGCTTTTCCCAGAATCTCTAAAGCTGCCTGATAATCATTGACGTGGCAATAGTGCATACCCATGTTAAGCATTACAGCCGTATCTTCAGGAGCCAGTTTCTGCGCCTTCTTAAGAGCCTGAAATGCATCCTGCTCATATCCTGCCTGCTTCAGGCAGTCAGCCTGCATCATCAGATAATCCTTCTGTCGGGAAAGACGTCTCTTCGTCTCCTCAGTGCCGTCATCCTCGAGTTTGTCAAGATACTCGTCAAGGAACTGCAGGTGAGGAATTGCCTCCTTCTGCTGATTGTTGTACATAAGAGTTCTCGCAACAACATTGTGGTACTTGTACTTGTCCTCGAAGGAGTCCTCGTCTATTCTGTCGAGTGCTTTTAAGGCATCCTCGTATCTTTCGTTCTGCAGGTAGCACCAGATGAGTTCGTCAATCTTCTCCGGGTTTGTGCCTGCCTCGGCCTCAAGACGAACAATCTCTTCCTCGTTCCACTGTGAAATCTCCGCCTCGACAGAGCGAATAAGCGGATGTGATGTCGGAAGCTTCTCGCAGAAATCCCAGAGGAACTTCTTGGCAGCCTCAATATCACCATTGTTTCTAATGCAGTCAGCCTTATGGATGTGTGCGGCAAAACTCATAGGCTCGAGCTCCAGGATATGATCCGCCAGAGCCTCGCCCTCATCGTAGAAGCCGTCCGCCATAAGGTCATTCATATACATAGTTATAAGCGGAAGCACATCAGGATACTCTGCCGCCATCTTCTTGACGGTCTCCTTTGCATAGTCCTCCCGATCCGTGCCGTAAAGCGATCTCAGGCAGAGCGCCTCCGCATAAGGATGCGTCTCGCCAAGAGATTTAATCTCTTCCAGAAGTCTGTCGAGCTCCTCACCGTCAGCGTTCAGCGCCTGGTTGTACAGATGTCTCAGACGGTCGCACTCATCGGTATTAACGCCCGGCTTGTATAAATCAAAAGGCATGTTCGGACCAAACTCCGCACCCTCGATTACCGCATACTCGACAAAATCATGCGCATATGTAGTCGCAAGCTCCTCGCGTCTTTCGAGCACGTCGAACTCATCCACGATGAGCTGGAAAACATCCTGCGGCAGGAACCAGTGTCCCATCAGGAAGCGGAAAAATTTCTCCTCAGCCACCGAACGCTGTCCAAGCTCCACAAGCACCTCGTCTTTGAAAAGCTCCTGCCAGGTGCTGAGCTTTGTACGGGTCTGAAAGTCTGCATAAGCCGCAGCCACCTTCTCCATCCATAGGCCCGTAGGTGTCTCGTCCCTCTGAACCTCTTCGCTGCTCTCGGCATAAGCAAGAGCCTCCTCGTATGCACTACGAAGTTCCTTGAATCCCTCAGGATTATCTTCAGGATTTGTCATCTTAAGACGCTCTCTGTATGCGGCCTTGATAGCCTCAAGGTCCTTAGTCTGTTCAATTCCTAGAATGGTCCAAATCATAAGCTCTCTCCTTTGCCATAGTTACTTTAATAATATCACAAAAAGGGCATCGCTTTAACGCAATGCCCCTTTTTTCCTGTTTGTATTATCCGTTTACTTAACCAGCTCGAGTCCCTTAGGCTTGCAGCCGATTCTCGCACCTTGGCCGTACTTTCTTACAGCATACACGTACGCATCGAAATTCTCCTTCGGAGTTCCGATAGGAATCTGGCAGCCCGTCGAAAGCAGATGTCCGCAAGGGTTGTCGCTTCCATCATCAAGGCACTTGATTACCGCATTGATAACGTCGTCAATTGTTCCGTTTCTCATAACATCAACAGGCGATACATTTCCTGACAGGAATACCTGCTGACCCATAACTTCCTTAGCCTCAGCGATGCTCTCGCAGTTGTCGATGCTGAAAGCCTTAACGCCCATATCCATGAGGTCGCCCCAGATCGGTTTGGTCGTACCGCAGATGTGAACGCCCGGCTTCGAGCCCGTAATCTCCTCGATTCCGTTGATGAGCTTCTCCAGATACGGCTTCGAATACTCGAGGAAGTACTTTCTTCCAAGAATATCGGTCGTCGTTACAGGATCGGCCATACCGATGTTCCTGCTGCCCGTCTCTTTATGGAAAAATCTTACCCAGTCAAGCGACTTGTCCACGCAGAGCTGAAGCAGGCGGTGAAGTCCCTCAGGATTATTTCTCATATCTCTAAGGATGTGCTCGATAGGTCTGATAGCAGCCGCACAGGAAAT